>JBAUYT010000331.1:0-3340 GCA_049584935.1 Steroidobacteraceae bacterium | reverse complement strand
GGTTGCGGCAGCGGCACGGGGGCAGCAACAGCAGCAACGCCTGCAGGCGTTGCAAGGCAGGCTGGCGCTGGCGCTGCGTGCCTGCCTGGCCGCCGCGGCCGCCCGACTCGACAGCAGCGCGCGTGCGCTGCAGGCCGTCAGCCCGGTCGCCACACTCGATCGCGGCTTTGCCATAGTCACTCGCAGCGCGGATGGGGCACTGATCACCGACATGGCGCAGCTGCGCGTGGGTGAGAGCATCGATGCGCGGCTCGCGAGCGGCAGCGTGCGTGCCACGGTGATCGAGCGCCGCTCGTGATTCGCAGCGGCTACGCCGTGCTCGCGCTGACGGGCGCGTGGGCTGCACTGGCCGCCGGCAGCATCGACGGCACGCTGCCCCGGGCCAGCCAGGTGCCCGGCGGGGTGGCCGAGCTGGCGCTCCCCGGAGATGCCGCCGGCAGCGCCTCGGCGCCCGTTGTCAGTTACGACGGCAAGCGCGTCATGGTACGGCGCAGCGCCGGGCACTGGCTCGCCATCGTCGGCATTCCGCTCAGCGCCGAACCGGGGCATGCGACCTTATCCATCCAGGACAGCGCCGGAGCGTCACTGCAAGCACTGAGCTTCACGATTGCGCCCAAGCAGTACACCGAACAGCGCCTGACGGTGGCGCCCGCGAAGGTGGATCTGTCAGCCGAGGACAGCGCGCGCGCCGAGCGTGAGACCAGCCACGTGCATAGTGAACTCGAGACCTACGGCCAGGCGGCGCCGGCTTCGCTGCGGCTGCTGCCGCCCGTGCCCGGAGTGCGCACCAGCTCGTTCGGCCGCCGGCGTGTGTTCAACAACGAGCCGCGTGCCCCGCACTCGGGCATGGACATTGCCGCAGCCACCGGCACGCCGATTCACGCGGCGGCGGACGGCACCGTCATCGACACGGGCGACTACTTCTTCAGCGGCAATACGGTCATGGTCGATCACGGCGAGGGACTGATCACGTTCTACTGTCACATGTCCGCAATCGAGGTCGCAGTGGGCCAGAGCGTGCATCGCGGTCAGATCATCGGCAAGGTCGGCGCGACCGGCCGCGTCACCGGACCGCATCTGCACTTCGGCGTGGCGCTCAACGCCCAGTTCGTCGACCCGGCATTGTTCCTGCCCGCGAAGGGCGCGCCCGTTTCCTGAGCCGGTCGTAGGGATTGGCGTCGGTGCGAAACTCGATCGCCACCGGCGTCGCGAACAAATCGAACGCCTGCCGATAGACATTACCCAGATAGCGCCGGTATGCGTCCGGCACCGCGGTGGTCTGATTGCCATGGATGATGATCCGCGGCGGATTGCGGCCGCCCTGGTGCGCATAGCGCAGTTTGATACGCCTGCCTTTGACCAGCGGCGGCTGGTGCGCTTCGAGCGCGCGCTCCAGCGTGCGCGTCAGTGCCGGTGTCGGCATTTCGCGCATGGCGGCGTCGTAGCCGCGAATCACGTCGCGCACCAGTTCACCGACTCCGGTGCCGTGCCGCGCCGAGATGAAATGCAGCGGCGCAAACGGCACGAAATCCAGCTTGAGCGCCAGCTGATTGCGAATCTGCTCGCGCTGCTCGGCCGGAATTCCGTCCCACTTGTTGACCGCAATCAGCAGCACGCGCCCACGCTCGAGCGCCTGCCCGAGTACGCTGGCGTCCTGCTCGCCGACGCTGTCGTGCGCATCGAGGGTCATGACGACCACGTGCGCCTCGGCAATCGCCTGCAGGGTCTTGGCAATGCTGGCGCGTTCGACGGCATTCTCGACCCGCGCGCGTCTGCGCACGCCCGCAGTGTCCACCAGCAGGAAGTCGCGCTGATCGCGCCGGAACGGCACCAGGATGCTGTCGCGCGTGGTGCCCGGCTGATCGCTGGCGATGACGCGCTCCTCGCCGATGAGGCGGTTCACCAGCGTCGACTTGCCGACGTTCGGCCGGCCGATGACGGCCACGCGGATGACGTCGCGATCGTCTGCCGCCAACTCCTCCGCCGGAAGCCCCGCCAGCACCGCTTCCATCAGCGCCAGCAGCCCCTGGGCGTGCGCGGCGGCCACGGCGTGCGGCGGACCGAGCCCGAGCGTGTGGAAGTCCGCGGCCACGAAATCCGGGTCGAGCCCTTCGCTCTTGTTGAGCGCCAGCACCACCGGTTTGCCGGTCCGGCGCAGCTCACGCGCGATGAACTGGTCCTGTGCCGTGAGTCCGGCGCGGGCATCGGCCAGCATCACGACCCGATCGGCCTCCGCCACGGCCTTCTCGGTCTGAATGCGCATCTGTGCATCGAGGCCCTTGGGGTGCTCGATCAAGCCGCCAGTGTCGATCAGCACGCTCGGCGGCTTGCCGATGCGCGCGTAGCCATACTGCCGGTCGCGGGTGACGCCGGGAACGTCAGCGACGATGGCGGCCTGGGTGCGCGTCAGCGCGTTGAACAGCGTCGACTTGCCGACGTTGGGTCGGCCGACGATGGCGACCACGGGCAGCATCCGGTTGTCACTGCGTCTGGAGCGGCGGCGCGCGCAGTGCGGACAGCTCGCCGTTGTCGCCAAATACCACGAGCAGGTCACCGGCCACGATCATCGGCGTGCTGACGCGTTGCTTCTTGCCGATCAGCACACGTGCGATCGGATCGCCGGTGGCGACGTCGAACCAATGGACGAAGCCGGCGAAATCGGCAACCACGACGCGCCCGCGATAAATCACCGGCGGCGACAGCTGCCGGTGCGCCAGGGACTTCTGCCGCCATTGCTCGGTGCCGGTGCGCCGATCGAGCCGCACCAGCTCGCCATCGGCCGTGGATACATAGACTGCGTTCGCATCCACTGCCAGGCCGCGGAAACTCGAGAGATCGCGCGCCCATTGGATCTGGCCGCTGTCCCGCACGAGCTTGGCAACGCGGCCCTGGTAGGCCACCGCGAACAGGTCGTCGCCGTCCGACACGACCGCGGCATCGACGTCGATGAGCCGCTGCAGCTCGGTGCTGCCATGAGACTGGCCCACGGCAGCTTCCCAGGCGCTGCTGCCGCTGCTGGTCGTGACCGCCACCACACGGCCGTTGTCGAAGCCGCAGATAGCCAGGTCGCCGCTCAGCAGCGGCCGGCTGGTGCCACGCAGCGACAGTCGCGGCACCTGCTGGTCGATCACCCAGAATTCGCTGCCGTCCTTGGACGACAGGCCGTGCAGCCGACCATCGACGCCACGCACCACGACGTAGCCGCCGCCGACCGCCGGCGCCGACAGAATCTCGGCATTGATGCGCACGCGCCACTGCTGCGCGCCGTTCTTCGCCGACAGCGCAATCACGTCGCCCTTGGAGCTGCCGACCACCACCAGACCGTCGCCGGCCCCGGGGC
>JBAUYT010000330.1:0-13555 GCA_049584935.1 Steroidobacteraceae bacterium | reverse complement strand
GCGACGACCTGCGGCCACCGCCTTGACGGCAGACAGCAGCTCCGCCGGCGCGCATTCCTTGGGCAGATACCCGCTGGCACCGGCCCGCAATACGTTCAGCGCGTACAGCCGCTCGGAGAAGCCGCTCAGCACCAGCACCTTGGTCTCAGGATAGCTGCTGTTGACGTTGCGCAGGATGTCCAGACCGTTGCGGTCAGGCATGTTGATGTCGAGCAGCAGCAGGTTCCAGCCGCCTTCCCGCAATTTGTTGAGGGCCTCGTTGCCGGAGCCGGCTTCGCCAATCTCCGCTACATTGGGATCCTCGCTCAAAAGTTGCCGCAGGCCCGCCCGCACCAGCGGATGATCGTCGGCAATGAGTACTCGAATCATTCGCTCTCTCCCGGTCTGTCATTCTCTGCGCCAAGCGGCGCCGTAAGACACCGTACCTCAGGTCCCGGGTACCATGAGGCGCAGGCTGACGTAGGTGGGGGATGACACGAGTTCTGACTGTGCAGCATCCAATCGGCCAGGAGAGCTGGCACTCTGCCGCGGGAATCCGGAGTCCGAGCAGACCGCCGCCAGCGCGGGTGGAGGGGTTTGCCGCAGCAGCAGTCATCCTCGGTCCGGGGGTATGGGCCCCCGGCGTGCTAGGGTAATCGCAGCATGGAACGCGACCCCGGCGACGACCTGGAAAGACTTCGACAGAGCGAGGCACGCTTCAGACTGCTGGTCGAAAGCGTCCGGGATTACGCCATCTTCATGCTGGATCCCAACGGGATCGTGCTTACCTGGAATGCCGGCGCACAGCGTTTCAAGGGATATAAGGCAGACGAGATCATCGGACAACACTTCTCGCGGTTCTATCCGCCGGATGCGCTGGCGCGCGGGCTACCTGAGCACGAGCTCAAGGTTGCGAGCGAGACGGGCGCCTTCGAGGACGAGGGCTGGCGCGTCCGACAGGACGGTACGCTCTTCTGGGCCAACGTCGTCATCACGGCGGTACGAGATTCCCACGGCCAGCTCATCGGGTTCGCCAAGGTCACACGCGATCTGACGCGGCGCCGGTCCCACGATGAGGACCTGCGCCGGAGCGAAGAGCGTCTCCGCCTGTTGATAGAAGGTGTCAGCGAATACGCCATCTTCATGCTCGATCCCAATGGCAAGGTGGCCACCTGGAACGTCGGGGCTGAGAAAATCAAGGGTTACAAGGCAAGCGAGATCATCGGACAGCACTTTTCCGTGTTTTATCCGGAGGAAGCGAGAGAGGCCCGGTGGCCCGAGCACGAGCTGCAGGTAGCCGCGGAACAGGGCAGCTTCATCGACAATGGCTGGCGCCTGCGCAGGGATGGCACCATGTTTTGGGCCAATGTCACGATCACTGCGCTTCGCGACGATACCGGCAAGCTCCTTGGCTACGCCAAGCTCACCCGCGATCTGACCGAGACCAAGCGAGTTGAAGCCATGGAGCAGGCCAACCAGCAACGTGAAGAGATGTTGGACGCAGAGCGCAGCGCCCGCATGGCGGCGCAGCGCGCGACACGCATCAAGGACGAGTTCCTGGCCACCCTATCCCACGAATTGCGGACACCATTGAGTGCGATTCTCGGGTGGACGCAGGTGCTTCTCAAGGGAGAGACCCCCAGGAGTCCGGACGAGCAGAAGCGCGCCATCGAAGTGATCGACCGTAACGCGCGAGCACAAGTCCGACTCATAGACGATCTGCTCGATTTGAGCCGAATCATGACGGGCAAACTCCGGCTGGACCTGCACCAGGTCTCGTTCGGGAGCGTGGTCGAGTCTGCCGTGGACTCTGCCATGCCCGCCGCCCGAGCCAAAGGGATTCGACTAAAGGCGATGGTAGAAACGCACCAGGATATCGTCAGCGCCGACAGTACCCGTCTGCAGCAAGTCGTTTGGAACCTGCTGACCAACGCGATCAAGTTCACGCCCAAGGGAGGCCAGGTGCAGGTACTGCTGCAGCGCGTGAATTCACACCTCGAACTGAGCGTCGGCGATACCGGCATTGGCATTCCAGCCGGCTATCTTCCGCACGTGTTCGACCGATTCTCGCAACGAGACAGTTCGACCACGCGAATGTTCGGCGGCCTGGGGCTGGGGCTGGCGATCTGCAAGCAACTCGTGGAGTTGCACAGTGGTTCGATCAGGGCCGCCAGTCAGGGCGAAGGCAAGGGTGCCACGTTTTCTGTCGAGCTGCCTTTGTCTATCGCGCAGCTGAACGACCGCGCCGCGCCACGCATTCATCCCACTGCGGAGGCTCAACCGGCAGAGGATCTCTCGCTGCCAATGCTCGAGGGCGTGCATGTCTTCACCGTCGACGACGAACCCGATGCGCGCGATCTGCTGAAGACGGTGTTGGAAGAGCGTGGGGCCAGGGTGACGAGCTTCGCCTCGGCAGAGGATGCGCTTGCCACGCTGAAGACCACCAGGCCGACGGTTCTGGTCTGCGACGTTGGCATGCCGAAGATGGATGGCTATCAGCTAATCCGGAAATTGCGCGCGGAGGAGTCCCGCAGCGAACGGATTCCCGCACTGGCTCTCACTGCGTTTGCACGAGCAGAGGACCGGAAGCGTTCCCTGATCGCCGGCTACCAGGCTCACCTGGCGAAGCCGTTCGACGTGGGAGAACTCGTCCTGGTCGTCGCCGATCTGGTGGGCAGGTAGTCACGCACCGGTGCAACTTGGCGGCCGGCGGCGTATGCTCGGCATCGATTGCGCGCCCCCGAAGCCGCAGATGCATCGCCTATAGCGCTTAGGTGCACGCGGCTGGATCATCTTTTCGATTCCGGACGACCTCGGTGACATCCGCCTGCGCTATGGGATTCAGGATACCAGGCAGCGTTTGGCTCGTACGTACCCCGTGCGTGGCGATGGCGTCGTTACTGCTCGGGGGCTGCCATCTGGCAGTTCTCTCGCCTGTGGGACCGGTCGGCGAAGCCGAGCGCACAATTCTGCTCGATGCGTTGACCATCATGCTGGCCATCGTCGTTCCGACGTTGCTGGCGACGCTGGCGTGCGCCTGGTGGTTCCGCTCCTCGAACACGCACGCTCGTCGTTTGCCCACATGGGATTACTCCGGACGCATTGAGCTCATCGTTTGGTCGATTCCGGCGCTGGTCGTCTTCTTCCTCGGCGGCGTGGCCTGGATCGGAGCGCACGAACTCGATCCGGCACGCCCGTTGGATTCGAGCGTCAGGCCGCTTGAAGTGCAGGTCGTTTCACTTGACTGGAAGTGGCTGTTCATTTACCCCGAGCAGGCCATCGGCAGCGTGAACCGGTTGGTCCTTCCCGCGGGGGTGCCAGTGCACTTTCGAATCACCTCCGCGAGTGTATTCAACGTGTTCTTCGTACCGCGGCTCGGCAGTGAGATCTACTCGATGTACGGAATGACAACCCAACTCAATCTGCGGGCAGACCGGCCGGGGATTTACCACGGATTGTCTGCCCATTTCAGCGGCGACGGCTTCTCCGATATGGCCTTTGAGGTGGAAGCGCTAACACCCGAGCAATTCTCGGCATGGACCAGCGGCGTGAGTACGTCGGGCCCTGCGCTGGACGATGCTGCCTACCGTAGCCTGCTAAGACAGAGCCAGGACGTCAAGCCCTATACCTACCGGACGGTCCAGAGCGGGCTGTTCGACGCCATTGTGATGCAGAAGCTACCGTCCGGCGAGGGTCCGCCGCGGCTGGAGAACTGATGTGCTCGGTAAGCTGACGTGGCAGGCAATCCCTTTCGGCCAACCGATTCCGCTCGCGGCGGGAGCATTCGTGGTGTTCGGGATGTGCACCGCGCTGATCTGGGTCGCGGCCAAGGGCTATGTCCCCTATCTGTGGCGCGAATGGATCACCAGCGTCGATCACAAGCGGATCGGCATCATGTACTGCCTGCTGGCGGCCGTCATGCTACTGCGCGGCTTCATCGACGCGCTCATGATGCGCACGCAGCAGGCCCTCGCCTTCCACGCCGCGGGATACCTGCCGCCGGAGCACTACGACCAGATCTTCTCGGCGCACGGCATGATCATGATTTTCTTCGTGGCGATGCCGTTCGTGATCGGTCTGATGAATTTCGCCGTTCCGCTACAGCTTGGCGTGCGCGACGTGGCGTTCCCCACACTGAACGCGGTGAGCTTCTGGCTCACTGCGGCGGGGGCGCTATTGGTCAACCTGTCTCTCGTCATCGGCGAATTCGCCCGCACGGGCTGGCTGCCATACCCGCCGCTGTCGGAACTCACGTACTCTCCGGGGGTCGGCGTCGATTACTACCTCTGGGCGCTGCAGGTCTCCGGCGTCGGAACGCTGATGGCCGGTATCAACATGGTCACGACCATCCTCAAGATGCGCGCTCCCGGCATGAACTACATGCGCATGCCGGTGTTTTGCTGGACCTCCCTGGCCTCCAGTCTGCTGATTGTGGCGGCTTTTCCAATTCTGACGGCAACCCTGGCCATGCTGCTGCTCGATCGCTACGTCGGATTCCACTTCTTCACAAACGAAGCGGGCGGCAATGCGATGATGTTCATGAACCTGATCTGGGCTTGGGGCCACCCCGAGGTCTATATCCTGATTCTTCCTGCTTTCGGCGTCTTCTCCGAGGTGGTTGCGACCTTCTCGGGTAAGCCGCAGTTCGGCTATCGCTCCATGGTCATGGCCACGATGGCGATCTGCATTCTCTCGTTCAGCGTGTGGCTGCACCATTTCTTCACAATGGGCGCCGGCGCCGATGTGAACGGATTTTTCGGCATAGCCAGTATGCTTATCGCCATCCCGACGGGCGTCAAGATCTTCAACTGGCTCTTCACGATGTACGGAGGCCGTGTGCGCTTCAGCTCTCCGATGCTGTGGGCGGTCGGTTTCATGGTAACTTTCGTGATTGGTGGGATGACCGGCGTGCTGTTGGCTGTACCGCCCGCGGACTTCGTACTGCACAACAGCCTCTTTCTGGTTGCGCACTTTCATAATGTGATCATCGGCGGCGTGCTTTTCGGCGCATTCGCCGGCTACAGCTACTGGTTCCCCAAAGCTTTCGGCTTCACTCTGGATGAGCGGCTCGGCAAGGCCGCGTTCTGGTGCTGGTTCCTCGGCTTCTACGTAGCCTTCGTTCCGCTCTACGTCGTAGGCCTCGAAGGAATGACCAGGCGCATGCAGCACTACGATCGGCCGGAATGGTACCCGTGGCTACTAGTCGCTGGAGTCGGCGCTCTGATCATCCTCTGTGGCATCGCGCTGCAAGTCGCGCAGCTTACGATCTCCATCCGCACCCGCGAGCGCCGCCGCGATCCTAGCGGTGACCCCTGGGACGGCCGCAATCTCGAATGGGCCACCCCGTCCCCCCCGCCGGTCTTCAATTTCGCGGCTCTCCCCGTCGTTGCAGAAGAAGAGCCCTACTGGAACGCAAAGCTGCGCGCACACGAACAGAGACGCCTGCTGCCCGAGCCGCAGTACCAGCCCATCGAGATGCCGCGCAATAGCCCAGTCGGCTTCATCACCGCCTTCTTCGCAGTCATTACCGGCTTCTGCCTCATCTGGCATATCTGGTGGATCGTGGTGGTGGGCCTTTTCTGCGCCTATGTCACCTTTGTCGTCTTCGCCTGGCGCGATGAAGGCGAGTTCATAATTCCCGCCGAGGAGGTGGCGCGCATCGACCGCGCCCACCGCCAGGCACGAGCCGAATCCCTGCGCGAGGTTGGCCGATGAGCGCAACGGCGGTGCACGCGCTTTCCGATCCGCATCACGCGCCGTCGCAGGCGACCGGTCATGGGGGCGGCGGACCGGCGCCCAAGCGCATCGTCGTCGGCTACGGCTTTTGGATCTTTCTGTTGTCCGACGTCATCATGTTCTCGAGCTTCTTTGCGGCGTACGCGGTGCTGTTCAAGAACACCGCTGGCGGCCCGGCCGCGCAGCAACTGTTTGATCTACACAATACGGCTGCGGAGACCGCGTGCCTCCTCGGTTCGACCTTTACCTGCGCCATGGCAGGCCTTGCCGTAGGCCAACGCAACCAGAAATGGACTCAGCTCGCCCTGCTGGCCACTGGACTTCTAGGCCTCGCCTTTATCACCCTGGAGCTGCGCGAGTTCGCCAGCCTGGTGGCGCGTGGCGCCGGTCCCACCCGCAGCGCCTTTCTGTCCTCGTTTTTTACCCTGGTGGGCTGCCATGGCGCGCACGTGACTGTCGGCTTGCTCTGGCTGGGCACCATGATGGCGCAGTTCTACGCCAAGGGATTCCGGCAAAACATCCGCCACCGATTCCTGTGCTTCAGTCTCTTCTGGCACGCCCTGGACATCATTTGGGTGGCGATCTTCAGCTTGGTCTACCTGGTCGGAACACTGCCACAGGAACTGCTCCCATGAATACCCGAAACGAATTCGATGCCGGGTCGAACGTCGGCGAAGATCGTGCAGCCGGAGCCGAGCCCGCCGCCGAGGCACGAACGCTCGCCCAGGAATTTCGCAGTTACGCAGTGGGGCTGGCGCTGGCAGTCGCTTTGACCGCAGCATCCTTCTGGGTGAGAGGCACGCACCTGGTCTACGGTCCCAGCCTGGCGCTTGCGTTACTGGTACTCGCCGTCGCTCAAATGGGCATCCATCTTATCTATTTCCTGCATATCACCACGGACCCGGACAACACGAATAACGTGCTGGCTCTGGCATTCGGTGTTCTGATCGTGTGTCTGATCGTCTTCGGCTCGCTATGGGTCATGGGGCATCTGAACCACAACATGGTATCGGGCGACGAATTGATGCGGATGCAGCGGTAGCATTTTGAGAGCGGCCAGGCCATAGACTATTTTGGCGCGGCCCTCGTCAGCACCTGTCATGCAATGACGAGCATAACGATCCACCCGGAGCGCACCTTTCGCGCGGTTCTACAAGGTCGTCACCCGCACTTAGACTCGCCGCAATTCAGGCAGGTCATGCAGTTGTCCATCATCACCACGGCAGCAGTGCTGCACTTGTTGCAGAGTGCGGCGCCGTCCGGAAAGTGCGACTTGGCGAACGCATCCTGCTGCTTGGCGCGGGCCTCGAACTCGGCGCGCTTCTCTTCCACGAGCTTCTTCTGGTGCTCGTCGAGCTCCGGCTTGCGCATCAGGCCGATGGTCTGCAGGTGCTTTTCGATGACGTAGCCGAGCTCGGCGATGATCGAGGGCATGAACTTGCCGCCAGGCTGCCAGTAGCCGCCGCGCGGATCGAACACGGCCTTGAGTTCGTCGACCAGGAACGCGACGTCGCCGCCCTTGCGAAACACTGCCGAGATGATGCGCGTCAGCGCCACGATCCACTGGAAGTGATCGAGGTTCTTCGAATTGATGAAGACCTCGAACGGCCGCCGCTGTTCGTGCTCGGTGCCCTCGTTGAGCACGATGTCGTTGATCGTGACGTACATGGCGTGATCCGACACCGGCGTCTTGATCTTGTAGGTAGAACCGATCAGCACCTCGGGGCGCTGGATCTCCTCGTGCATGCGGATGACCTTGGCGGAGCGGCCATCGCGGCCACGTGTCATCTCTTCGGCCGGCGCGACTGGGCCCGCCGCCTTTGCCTCGTCCTCGGGCTTGTGCACGCGATACTTGACGATACGCTTGTCGATTTTAGTGCTCATGCTCAGAACTTCCCGTAATAGCCTTCCTTCATCGCATCGAACAGGTTGGCGGCGGAGTGGGTCTCGCCGTCATAGTCGATCTCCTCGTCACCTTTGACCCTAATCTCGGTGCCGTCCTCGAGCGTGAACACGTAGGTGGTGTTCTTGAGGTCCTGCTCCTTGACCAGTACGCCCTGAAACGCTTCCGGATTGAACCGAAACGTAGTGCAGCCCTTCAGCCCCTGCTCGTGGGCGTAGCGGTAGATGCCCTTGAATTCCTCATAAGGATAATCTGTGGGCACATTGGCGGTTTTCGAGATCGAAGAGTCGATCCATTTCTGCGCCGCGGCCTGGATGTCCACGTGCTGACGCGGCGCGACCTCGTCGGCGGCGGTGAAGTAGGACGGCAGTGCCTCCGCCTCATCCTTCGAGCCCGGCATGGCCTTGGGATTCACCAGCTCCCGGTAGGCCAGCAGTTCGAACGAGAACACGTCGATCTTCTCCTTGGTCTTGCGCCCGGAGCGGATCACGTTCCTGAAATAGTGATGCGCAAACGACGGCTCGATGCCGTTGCTGGCGTTGTTGGCAAGCGACAGCGAGATCGTGCCAGTGGGCGCGATCGAGCTGTGATGCGTAAAGCGCGCACCCACCTGGGCCAACTGCTCCACCAGCTGCGGTGCCGCTTCGGCGACGCGCTGCATGTAGCGACTGTAACGCGCATGCAGCAGGCGGCCGGCGATGCGACCGCCCGCCTTCCAGCCATCACGCGCCATCTCGGGCCGCTTGCGCAGCATCTCCTTCGTGATCGTGAACTCCTCGTTCATGATGGGCGCGGGTCCCTTCTCACGCGACAGCTCGAGCGCGGCCTCCCAGCCGGCCAGCGCCATCTCGCGCGAGACATCCTCGGTGAACTGCACCGACTCGCTCGAGCCGTACTTCATGCCGAGCAGCGTGAGAGTCGAACCCAACCCCAGGTAACCCATGCCATGGCGCCGCTTGCGCAGAATTTCCTCGCGCTGATAGCTCAGGGGCAGCCCGTTGATCTCCACCACGTTATCCAGCATGCGAGTGAACACCCGCACGACTTCGCGATATTCGTCCCAATCGAAACGCGCCTGCGGCGTGAACGGCTCGCGCACAAAACGAGTGAGATTGATCGAACCGAGCAGACAGGCGCCGTAGGGCGGAAGCCCCTGCTCTCCGCAAGGGTTAGTAGCGCGAATATTTTCGCACCACCAGTTGTTGTTCATCTCGTTCATGCGATCGATGAGAACGAATCCGGGCTCAGCAAAATCGTAGGTGGACGACATGATGACGTCCCACATGCGCCGTGCCGGCAACGTCTTGTAGATGCGACAGGCAACAAGTCCCTCGTCGTTGCAGACGTAGCCCTCGTGCACGGACCATTCGCGCCAGATGAACTTCGCAGCATCGTTCAAGTCGGGCTTCTCATCCTCGTATTCCCGCCGACTGATCGGAAAGGCGAGCTTCCATTCGCCGCCCTCGTTGACGGCTTTCATGAACTCGTCCGTGATCAGCAGCGACAGATTGAACTGCCGCAGGCGACCGTTCTCGCGCTTGGCGCGGATGAAGTCCATGGCATCCGGATGACCGATGTCGAACGTGCCCATCTGCGCACCGCGACGTCCGCCGGCCGAGGACACCGTGAAACACATCTTGTCGTAGATATCCATGAACGACAGCGGGCCGGACGTGTAGGCGCCGGCGCCCGAAACATAGGCACCCCGCGGACGCAGGGTCGAAAACTCATAACCGATGCCGCAACCCGCCTTCAAAGTAAGTCCCGCCTCGTGCACCTTGCCGAGGATGTCGTCCATCGAATCGCGGATCGTGCCCGACACCGTGCAGTTGATGGTGGAAGTGGCTGGCTTGTGCTCCCAGGCGCCGGCGTTCGACGTCACACGACCGGCTGGAATGGCGCCCTGACGCAGCGCCCAGAGAAAGCGCTCGTAGCAGGTCTCCCGTAACTCCTCGCGCTCGACATCCGCGAGCGCGCGGGCGACGCGTTTATAAGTGTCGTCCATGCTGCCGTCGATGGCCTGGCCGTCCTTGGACGTGAGGCGATACTTTTTATCCCAGATGTCCAGGGAGGCTTCCTGGAAGGGAATGGAATCGACGTCTCGAGGTACGAGCTTCATTACGGAGTTCATGATACGGACGGCTCCCTACTAGCCGAAATCACGAGAAAAATACCAGCCCTGCGCAACACAAGATCTTGTTATGCGACGGCGGGAGCGTAATCAAGCCGAACGACCATCGTCAAGATTATGAAATAAAAATATTTCGAATTTTTATGTCGCAAATTCATATAGTTATATAGATATTCGCAGCAACAGCGCGATCAAAAAACGACCAGAAAGTTTGCCGGTGACCCCTGGGCCGGGTGGCGGCCAACCCCAAGATATTGTGTCCCCCGCTGTTTCACCGGCCCCACACAGGTCATCCACAGGCTACCCACAGGCCAGCATCGTTCGAGGCCGGATTCCAACATCGCGGCAGGCTGGCGGGGACTGCCGGAAATTGAGCGTTTCGTCTCGATTGGGCCATCAGGCCTCTTGAAACGCGGCGCTTCAACCACAGATCTATGCGCAACAACGGGAGCGTGGACGCTCCTGGGGATTGACCGGTACGTCGATTCAAACCGATTTTGGAGGATTACGACCATGACTTTGATTCGCTATGAGCCCTGGCATGTGGTCAACAGACTGCATCGCCAGATCGACCAGATCTTCGGCGACAGCTTTGCTGCGCCGTCGGCCAACGGTGACACCAGCGTGAGCTGGGTGCCCACCGTCGACATCCACGAGGAGCAGGACAAGTTCGTCGTGCGCGCGGACCTGCCCGGCGTAGAGCCGAAAGACATCAGCATAACCGCGGAAAACCGCGTGCTGACGCTGCGTGGGCAGCGCCGGTTCGAGCGCAGCGAGAACCAGAAGGGCTTCGAGCGCCTCGAACGCGTCGAGGGCTCCTTCCTGCGACGCTTCACGCTGCCGAGCAACGTGCAGGACGATCAGATCAAGGCGCGCCACGTCAACGGCGTGCTCGAAGTCACGATCCCGAAGACGCCGACGCCGGAGCCGCGTCGCATCAGCGTCGAGACGCACTGAGCTCTTGGCGGGCGGCCTCGAGCCGCCCATGGACTCGGGGCCGGTATCGCGCTTTACTGCGGCGTATGCAGAGTGGCGTGACATCGGCCCCGGCCATTTTATCGGCTGCCTTCGGCCGTGCACCGCTGACCATCGCGGTCACCGGCGGTACCGGCTTTGTCGGTCGCTCGCTGATCACGCGCCTGACCGCGGCAGGCCATACCGTGCGCGCTACCACGCGCAACGCCTCGCGCGCGGACGCATTGCTGCCGCTATCCAGCGTCGAGATCCACACCGGCAACGTCTACCAGCCGGATTTCCTGCGGCAGGTGTTCGACGGCTGTGATGCCGTCATCAACCTGGTCGGCATTCTCAATGAGCGCGGTTTCGGCGGCGGCGGATTCCGGCGAGCGCATGTCACCTTCACGGCCGGGCTGCTGCAGGCGATGCGGCAGGCCCACGTTCGCCGCCTGCTGCACATGAGTGCACTCAATGCCGATGCCACGCGCGCCCGCAGCTACTACCTGCGCACCAAGGGCGAAGCCGAACAGCTCATCCATGCGGAAAGCGCGCTGCAATGGACCATCTTCCGGCCCTCGGTAGTCTTCGGCGCCGGTGATTCGCTGACGACACGCTTCGCGGGGCTGCTGCGGACCGCAGCCGGTTGGTTGCCGCTGGCACGCGCCGCAGCGCGCTTCGCGCCGATCTTCGTCGGCGACCTCGCCCAGGCATTTCTGCAGGCGCTGGATGACGGCCGCGCCATCGGCACGACCTACGAACTGTGCGGTCCCGAGGTACTGACCTTAGGCCAGCTGGTGTGGGAGATTGCGCTCGCGGCTCGCCTGCCGTGCCATGTACTGGCGCTGCCGGATGCCTTGGCTTGGCTGCAGGGCGCTATCATGGGGTTGATTCCGGGGAAGCCGTTCTCACTCGACAATTACCACTCGCTGCAGGCCGACAGCATCTGCCGGGAAAACGGCTGTCAGGCGCTCGGCATCCGGCCCGCAAGCCTCAAGGCGTGGGCCCCGCTGTGGCTGGCACCGCCGGTTGATGACACAGCGTCTGACGCCCGACTCGATCGCGCTTGAGCCGACGAACCGCGGCGTAGAACGCCGGCAGATCGTCACCTTGGCGCGCCAGCAGCTGCTGGAATCCGGGCACGCAATCGGAATAGGTCGCAATCGACGCCAGGTGCGCGTTGTTGAGGCCGGCGTCGATCCAGGCATCATAGCCACTGCGCCAGTGCAGCTGCTGCTCGCGCGCGCGCACCTCCTCACCGATGCTCGCCAGCAGTGCGTGCTTGCGCGCGCGCATCACTTCCGCGCTCAGCGGCCGGTGATAGAGCGCATCCAGCGCGGCCCGGCCATCGGCGAGCACCTGCATGAACTGGCGGTCGGCGTCACGCTGCTGCTGGTACTTGGCCAGCTCGGCGGTACGGCCACGCGCCGCGAGCCAGCGACGCAGACCCTCCTGCTGCACGGTGACGGCGAACGACTCGTTGAACTGCGTCTCGCCCTTGAAATAGATCAGCTGGTGCGCGAGCTCGTGAAAGATCATCGACACCATCTCGAGATCGCCGTAGCGCATCATGGTATTGAGCACCGGATCGGCGAAGTGCCCGAGCGTCGAATAAGCGGGCACGCCAGCAACCAGCGTATCGTTGCCCCGTGCCGCCAGATCGGCGGCAAAGGCCTGCGCCCGCTGCTCCTGAAAATAGCCGCGGTAGCTGAGACAGCCGGTAAACGGGAAGCACCAGTGCAGCGGCGTGATCGAAAACTCCGGTGCCGCCACTACGTTCCAGACCGCGTACGATCGCTCGAGATCACTGTAGCTGCGATAGCTGCGGTTGTCGGGTAGCGCCAGGGCGCTGGAGGCAAAGTCGCGCGCATCCAGCACCAGCTCGAGTCGCGACTTCAATTGCGGCGGGCTTGCAGGATCTCGCAGCACCTGGTCAATCGGCCGGCGCGCGCGCATCAGCCGCCACTGCCCTTGCGTGGCCTGCGCCAGGTAGGCAACCCCGCAGCCCGCGAGATCACCGCACATTAGCAGTGACATCAGGACCTGCCATATGCGCGCGGCGCGACTGCGGCTGTCGGTTAACATGGGTACATGCAAGTCTATCTGGTCGGGGGCGCGGTTCGGGACCAGTTGCTCGGCCGCCCAGTCCGAGAACGCGACTGGGTGGTGGTCGGCGCTACACCTGCGGAGATGGAGCGTCTCGGTTATCGCGCGGTGGGCCGCGAATTTCCGGTATTCCTGCATCCCGATAGCAAGGAGGAGCACGCGCTCGCGCGGCTCGAGCGCAAGAGCGCGCCTGGCTATCGCGGCTTCGTCACCGAGTACTCGCCGGAGGTCACGCTCGAGCAGGACCTGCAGCGGCGTGACCTGACTATCAATGCGATGGCGATCGGCACCGACGGCACGCTGATCGATCCGTACGGCGGGCGCGCGGATCTAGCGCGCCGGCTGCTGCACCACGTCTCGGCCGCCTTCAGCGAGGATCCGGTGCGCGTGCTGCGTATCGCGCGTTTCGCGGCACGGTTCGCGTCGCTCGGATTCACCGTGGCCGAGGACACGCGCGCGCTCATGCGCCGTATGGTCGAGCAGGGGGAAGTCGCGGCGCTGGTGCCCGAGCGCGTCTGGCGCGAAATGGAGCGCGCGCTCGGCGAGCCATCGCCGGAGCAGTTCTTCGACACGCTGGCCGATTGCGGCGCATTGCCGGTGGTACTGCCGCAGCTGCGCTGGGGCGCAGCGGAGCGCGAGGCGCTACAGACGGCCGTGACACTTTCGCCCGATGAGAGCGTGCGCTTCGCGGCGCTGGCGGCGGCCACGCCTGCGACCGATGTCGAGATCCTCTGCCGGCGCTTGCG
>JBAUYT010000329.1:0-4708 GCA_049584935.1 Steroidobacteraceae bacterium | reverse complement strand
CCGCGGCCAGCTCCGCGTCGAGCGCGCCCGGCTCGCGCGCGGTCAGCTCCGCCAATCGATCCAGTTGTTGCGCGATCCCGGCGCGAAGCGCTCCGAGCGTGGCGCGGGTGGTGTCGAGCTGGTTCATCAGGCGCGCCACATCCAGTTCTCTGGCGGTGCCGCCGCGCTGGCGCAGCTGCATCAGATCGACCAGCTGCCGTTCGATGTCGATATTGCGTTGAGACAGCTCGAGGCGCTGCTGCGCGTCCCGAAGCTGCACGTAGGCCTGGGCGATCTCGGCTGCCAGGCTCACCTGCTGAATTGACGATCGATATGTCGAGCGTGGCGATCAGCGCGCCGAGCGCGCCGGCGAACACCGCCAGCCAGTCCTGCAGCGATGCGCGCTCGGCTGCCGGAGCAGCGCCGCCGTGCTCATGGCTTCGCTGCAGCCGGTGGCCGGGTACCGCTCTGCTGACCGAGGCCTGCGCCGATTCGAGTTGCGCGCGTGCCTGCTCGACCTGGCTCTGCCGGGTGGCGAGCTGCCGTTCCGCCACGCGCAGCGCCGCAGCGGCCGACAGCTCGCTCGCCGCGGTCTGCTGCCGCTCGTTGTCCGCCTGCGCGTAGCGCTCGTCGGTCTCTACTCCCTGGTCGCGCAGCGCGCGGTAACGCTCGGCCTGCGAGCGCGCAAATTGCGCATTGGCCTGTGCGCCGGTGAGCTGCGCGCGATCCTGCGCGATCGCCGCCCGCTGCTGCAGCACCTGGTTGCCGGCCGCGGCGAGATCCGCCTGGCGCGCATCGACTGTCGCCATCTGCTGCGACAGCGTGTCCTTGTAGTTGCGCACGTCGATGCGCAGTAGCGGCTGCCCAGCCGCCACCGCCTGGTTGTCGCTGACGTAGATCTCGTCGATATAACCCGAGACGCGCGGCGCCACGGTGACCAGATCGGCGCGCAGGTAGGCATCGTCGGTCGAGACGATATAGCGCCAATGCAGGAACCAGTGAATACCGTAGAGCAGTGCCGCCGCCAGCAGCACGCCACCGGCGACAATCAGGCCCACGCGCACGCGCGGATTGCCGTTGCGGCTGCGCGCCGGGCCGGGCCGGGGGCACGCTGCGCACCTGCCGCAGCTTCGGAGCCGTTGCTCATCGACCTGACCCGCCAAAGTATTCCGCCTGGAATATATTGTCCGGCTGGAACAAATCGTGTCAAGGCGAATATAGTTGCCCGAAGGAGAGCATGCATGCAGGTCGTCCCCGTGCCGCGCCGGCAACTGGAGCGCGGCGGCTATGCCCGCGGTGAGGAGACGCGCGCGCGCATCATCGCCGCGGCGCTGCGGATTTTCGGGCAACAGGGCTACGACCACTCTTCCACCCGCCAGATCGCCGCGCAGGCCGGCGTCAATCCGCCGGCGCTGCAGTATTACTTCGGCGGCAAGGCAGGCCTGCACCGCGCCTGCGCCCAGTTCATCATCGATCGCGCGCAGGCTGTCATGTCCCCGGCATTCGGCCGCGCGTCGCGCGCACTCACGGCCGGTGACCGGCGCCAAGCGGTGGCGGCGCTGTGCGAGCTGCTCGACGCACTCACCGATGCGCTGACCGCTGCGGGTTCGGAGAGCTGGAGCCGTTTCATCGTCCGTGGCAAGGCCGATGGCGCCGGCCCCGCCATGCCGATGATCCGCGAGCGCATCAGCGTGCCGCTCATCAACCTGGTTGCCAGCCTGATCCCCCTGGCGACCGGGCAGCGCGCCGATGTGGAGATGAATCGTCTGCGCGCGCTGCTGCTGCTCGGTCCAGTCAACTGGATACATGCCAACCGCGAGGGCACCCTGGCGCTGATGCAGTGGCGGGACTTCGATGCCGTCCATCTGGAACTGCTGAAGACCGCCGTGCGTGCGCACGTACGTGCCGCCCTGCGCAGTCCGCCACCGGCCGCCGCCCGCTCATCCGCGCGCGGGACGCGTGCCGCCGGCCGGCGTCAACCCGCGCGTACCCAGGCACCGAAATGAATCGACTTCCATCCGCGGGAGGGTACTGACTCATGATCTACGTCGTCGCCACCGTCATGCTGCAGCCGCAGGCCAGGGAGCGCTTCCTTGCTGAAGTCGCGCGGCTGCGGCCGGAAGTGCTGCAGGAAGCCGGCTGCATCGAATACACCCCGGCACTCGATCAGCCGAGTGGCCTGTCGAGACAAATTGAACTGAGGACCGATGTGGTGACCATCGTCGAGCGCTGGCAGGACCTTGCCGCGTTGACACGGCATTCCTCGGCGAAGCACATGCTGTCGTTCCGGCAGCGCGTGGCCGACCTGGTCGTTTCGACCAGCCTGCAGGTGCTGGCGCCCGCGACCTAGCGTGGCGGAAATGCCCGGCACTGGCCGGCTCCGAGCTGGTTAGAACACTTTGCCGGGGTTGAGGATGCCGTTCGGATCCATGGCCTGCTTGAGCGAGCGCATGAGTGCAATCTCCGCCGGACTGCGCGACAGCGGCAGGAACTCCCGCTTCAGCGAGCCGATGCCGTGCTCGGCCGAGATCGAACCGCGGCGCCGCGCCACGCTGCGGTAGACCTCGCGCTCGATCTCGAGCGCATCGACGCTGTCGCTCGCCTGGTGTATCGATACATGCAGATTGCCGTCGGCCACGTGTCCGAAGTAGAGCCCGGACAGCGCGGGCCAGCGCGCGGCGACACCGGCGCGGATCTCGCTGACCAGCTCGCCGATCTCGCCGGTGGGCACGCTGACATCGAAACCCAGCTGCGGCCAATGTCCCGCCAACTGCCACTCGCCCGGCGAGTCCCGCACGCTCCACAGCTCGCCCGCCTCGCGCTGGGATTTGGCGATCACCGCATCCTCGACCACCGCCGCATCCATCGCCTGCGCGATCACGCTCTCGAAGCGCTCCTGGTCTGCCAGCGGCTCGGTGCCCATGGTCTCGATGAGCACATACGCGCCGTGGCCGGCCGGCAGCGGTGGCCGCCGCCCCAGTGCCAGCGTGGCAACCCGGTAGAAATCCGGCCACATGACTTCGAATGCCGTCAGCTGCGAAGCGAATCCGGCGCGCGCGCGCGCCAGCAGGGCCAGCACAGCGGCGTAGTCCTGCACCGCGCACAGGCCGGTACAGACGCTGCGCGGCTTGGGGAACAGCCGCAGCACGGCCGCCGTGACCACACCCAGAGTGCCCTCGGAGCCGATGAACAGCTGTCGCACGTCGTAGCCGGTGTTGTTCTTGATCACCTTGCGCAGCGCGTCGATGATGCTGCCATCCGCGAGCACCGCCTCGATGCCCAGCGCCAGGTCTCGCGCCATGCCAAATCGCAGCACGCGATTGCCACCGGCATTGGTGGAGATGTTGCCGCCGATCTGGCACGACCCGCGACCCCCCAGGTCCAGTGGGAAGAACAGCTGGGCCGCATCGGCGGCCTGCTGCACCGCCTGCAGCGGCACGCCAGCCTCCACCGTGATGGTGCCCGCGGCGGCATCGATCTCGCGGATGGCCCGCATGCGCTCGAGCGACAGCACCACGCACGGGCCAACCGGCACCGCGCCGCCCGAAAGGCCGGTCATACCGCCCTGCGGCTGCACGGCAATGCGATGCTGATTGCAGTAGCCGAGAATCGCGGCCACCTCCTGGGTGCGCCGCGGATAGGTCAGCGCGAGGATGCCAACCCGCGGGTCTCCCTGTACACAGTAGTCGCGGGTATGCCGGATGACGTTGTGCGCATCGGGCGCCACCACGACTTCGGCACCCACGAGCGCCGCCAGATCGGCCAGTAACGTCGAGCAGGCCATGGGCGGTTGCCGAGCCGCTAGCTCGGCTTTTCCCCCGCCACGGTGGTGCGGTAGAGCTCGCGCCGATGACCCTGGTAATCGTTGAATGCCTGGTGCACGCACAGCCGGTTGTCCCAGATCGCCAGCGTGCGCGGCTGCCAGCGCAGGCGGCAGGTGAAAGCGTGCTGGGTGATGTGATCGGCGAGAAACTTCAGGATGGGCGCCGACTCCTCCGGCACCATTCCCTCGATGCCGATGGCATAGGCACCGTCCACGTACAGCGCCTTCTCGCCGCTGACCGGGTGCGTGCGCACCAGCGGATGGACATTGCCCCGGATCTTGCGCTGCAGATCATCCGGCAGCGCCGGCGCGTCTCGCGTGGCGGCCAGCCGGCCGATGGGCGTGTCGCGCTGCTCGACCGCCTGCTGCGCTGACTTCAGCACATCGCGAAGGGAAAAATGGACCTTCAGTCCGTCGAGCAGGTGCCGGTAGGTGTCACTCAGTTGCGCGTATGCCAGCGCCGAGTTGGCCCAGATGGTGTCGCCACCGAACGGCGGGATCTCGACCGAGTAGAGCATGGTGATCGCCGGAGGCTCCGCCAGGAACGGCGAGTCGGTGTGCCAGCCCTCACCGAAAACCATCTCCGAGCGATCACCGGCTTCCTTGATGAGCGGATGAACATTGCGGTGCCCGGCCACTCCCGACGTATAAGCATCTTCCGCGAACGGGCCGAACCGCAGGCTGAACTGCTCCTGGTCCGAGTGCGTCAGCGCCTGGTCGCGAAAAAAGATCATCTTGTGCCGGAACAGCGCTGCACGGATCTCTGCAAACTGCGCTTCGCTGGCGCGGCGCACCTCGACACCGCAGATTTCAGCACCCATGGCAGCGGCCAGCGGTCGTGCCTCTATTAAATGGTAAGCAGCGGCAGTGTTGTCGAACTTGCCGGTGGGATGGAGTCGCATGAGG
>JBAUYT010000328.1:0-45417 GCA_049584935.1 Steroidobacteraceae bacterium | reverse complement strand
GCCGGGCACGGCGAGCGTGCCGATGGCGATGCCGGTACCGGCAGGCGAAGCGGCCTCCGCGGCCGACTGGGCCGCCACCCTGGCGCGCATCGCGGGCAGCGTCGTCGCCATCCAGATCGACCAGGCGCGATCTTTCGACACCGAGCGCAATATTTCGGCCCAGGCCACCGGCTTCGTAGTCGATGCCGAGCGCGGGCTGATCCTGACCAATCGCCACGTCGTTACGCCGGGGCCGGTGACTGCGGAGGCAACCTTCCTCAATCGCGAAGAAGTACAGCTCTATCCGGTCTACCGCGATCCGGTGCACGACTTCGGCTTCTATCGCTACGACCCGGCCAAACTGCGCTTTATCACGCCGCGGGCGCTGCCGCTGGCGCCACAGGACGCGCAGGTAGGGCGTGAGATACGCGTGGTTGGCAACAACGCCGGCGAACAGCTCTCCATCCTGGCCGGAACCCTGGCGCGGCTGGATCGGGAGGCGCCGGAATACGGACTGGGGCGCTACAACGACTTCAACACGTTTTACATCCAGGCGGCGTCGGGAACCTCGGGCGGCTCTTCAGGATCGCCGGTGATCGACATCCGCGGGCGCGTGCTCGCGCTCAACGCCGGCGGCGCCAGCGGCGCGGCATCGAGCTTCTATCTGCCGCTCGACCGCGTGCGGCGCGCGCTGCAGCTGATTCAGCAGGGCAAGCCGGTAACGCGTGGCACGCTCGAGACCGAGTTCCGCTACCGGCCCTACGACGAGTTGCGCCGCTTAGGACTGCAGCCGGGCACGGAAGCCGAAGTGCGCAAGGCGCAGCCGGACGGCACCGGCATGCTGGTGGTCTCGGACGTGCAGCCGGGCTCGGCCAGTGACGGCGTCATGCTGCCGGGTGACGTGCTGATCCGCATCAACGGCGCGCTGGTCACGCGCTTCGAGCCGCTCGAATCGATACTCGATGATTCGGTCGGAGCCAGCGTGGAACTGCAACTGCAGCGCGGTGGCAAGCTCTACACCGCCAGGCTCAAGGTCGGCGACCTCGATGCGATCACGCCCGCCGCCTACCTCGAGATGGGCGACGCCGTATTGCATACGCTCTCCTACCAGGAAGCGCGCGCATTCCATCGTCCCGTGCGCGGCGTGTTCGTCGCGGCCACGGGCTACCTGTTCGACAGCGCTGGCGTGCCACGCGGTGCCCTCATTACCGAAGTCAATTCGAACAAGGTCGAGCAGCTGTCGGACTTCGCCGCCGCGGTGGCCAATCTCGGTGACGGCGCCGAATTCTCGGTGCGATACAGCACCATCGACGACCCGAACGGCAGTCAGGTGCGCTCGGTGCGTGTCGACCGGCGCTGGTTCCCGGGACGCCAGTGCCAGCGGGACGATCGCGCCGGCTACTGGCAGTGCACCGATCTGCCGGCGGTGCCGGAGGTGGCGCCGCCAGCGCCGGCCTCGACCCAGTTACCGCGCATCGACGACAAGCGCGCTGCCGACATCGCACCGTCGCTGGTGTTCGTGACTTTCGATATGCCGTATTCGATCTCTGGCGTCACCGAACGCAACTATCATGGCATCGGTCTGATCATCGATGCCGAGCGCGGCCTGCTGATCACCGACCGCAACACGGTGCCAGTCTCCATGGGCGATGTGCGCCTGACTTTCGGCGGCACGCTCGAGATCCCTGGCCAGATCGTCTACGTACATCCGCTGCACAATCTCGCGGTCATCCACTACGACCCCAAACTGATCGGCTCGACCCCGGTGCGCGCTGCCAGGCTTGCGACCGAGCCACTCAAGCCCGGAGAAACCGTCAACGTCGTCGGCCTCGACGGCAACGGCGTGGTGAAGGCACGCACCACGACCATCGCCGACGTCAGCCCGCTGCAGTTGCCGCTGTCGCGCTCGGTGATGTTCCGCGAGAGCAATCTGCAGGTGGCCTCGCTGGTCAACTCGCCGGACGATTTCGTCGGTGTGCTGTCGGACGACGCCGGTCGCGTGCGCGGACTCTGGGCCAGCTTCGCCTCCGACAACGGGCGTGAGCTGATCCAGGAAAATCGTGGTATTTCGAGCGACCTCGTGGCCGAGACACTCGACATCGTGCGCGACAACCGGCCGCTGCACTCGCTCGAGGCCGAATTTACCACCGAGACGCTGGCCGATGCCCGCCGCCTGGGGCTCAATGATGCCTGGGTGCAGCGCATCTCGAAGGCCAACCCCGCCACGCGCGAAGTGCTCAGCGTGGCGCGCCTGGTGGGAGGTTCGGACGCCGCGCGTGTGCTGCGCCCCGGCGACATCCTGCTGGCCGTCGACGACAAACCGGTTACGCAATTCCGCGACGTCGAGCGCGCCGTGGCCACCCGCGACGACGTCGGCGTCACCGTCTGGCGCGGCGGCGGCGAAGTGGATCTGCCGGTCAGGACGGCAAGTCTTTCGGGCAGCGATATCGATCGCGTGGTCGAGTGGGCGGGCGCCACGCTGCAGGCGCCGCACCGCGCGATCAGCGCCCAGCGCGGCATCACCCCATCGGGCGTTTATGTCGCATATTTCGAGTTCGGTTCGCCGGCATCACGTTATGGTCTGGCGCCGGGCCGCCGGATCGTCGAGGTTGACGGCCAGGTGACGCCCGATCTTGATGCATTTTTACGACAGGTGAGTGGACGCCCCGACCGCTCATCCTTGCGAATCAAGTGCCTAACCTGGAACGGCGCCCCAGAAGTGATCACTTTGAAGCTGGACCGTCGCTACTGGCCAGCTTATGAACTGAAGCGAACTTCTGTGGGTTGGGAACGACAATCGCTCGAATAGCGTCATTTGGGCCCGGTACAATTGAGGCATGGTTAGGGTCGTCCGCGCGATGCAGGCCGAGCTCGACGCCGCCGTGCAGTCATTGCGCGATGGTGAGCTCGTGGCTTTTCCGACTGAGACCGTCTATGGGCTTGGCGCCCATGCCGGCCATCCGGCGGCATTGCGGCGCGTGTTCGATCTCAAGGGCCGGCCGCTGTCGCACCCGCTCATCGTCCACATCGATAACGCGCGCTTCCTCGGACGCTGGGCCCGGGAGATTCCGCCGGCGGCAGAGCGGCTCGCCGCCAGCTTCTGGCCGGGGCCACTGACCCTGGTGCTGCCGCGGGCCTACAACGTGCATCCACTCGTCACCGGCGGGCAGGACACCATAGCCGTACGCATCCCGTCGCACCCCATGGCACAGCAGCTTCTGACGGCTTTTGGTGGCGGCATCGCCGCGCCGTCGGCCAACCGCTACGGACGCCTGAGTCCCACCCGCGCCGAGCACGTGCGCGAGGAGTTCGGCGACGCCGTCCGCGTGCTGTTGGACGGCGGCGATTCCAAGATCGGTCTGGAGTCGACCATAGTGGCCTGTCTCAACGGCGGCGTGCGGCTGCTGCGACCCGGTGCCATCAGTGTGTCGCAGCTGCGCAGCGTGGTCGGCGAGGTGCTGACCGGAACTTCGCCGGATGCGCCGCGCGTTCCGGGGAGCCACGCCGCGCACTACGCACCCTCGACGCCGCTGACGATTGCCTCCGGCGAGGAGATCGAGCAGCTGGCCGCCGAGTTATCGGCCGACGGCGATCGCGTGGCAGTGCTGGCGCGGCGGCCGCCGCTGCGTGCTCACCAGTTCGTGACCTGGATCAATGCCGGTGCACGTCCGGAAAGTTATGCGCACGATCTCTACGCGCATCTGCGCGCACTCGACCGTTCGGCCTGCAGCCGTATCCTGGTGCAGGCGGTGCCGGGCGAAGAACGTTGGGATGCCGTGCGCGACCGGCTGGCGCGGGCCGCGGCCGTCGGTGAAAGCGCTGCCGACCGCGCCGCCGAAGCCGAAGGTACCAGCGACACTGGCTCGCTGGCCGTGAACTCGCGAACTTGAAGCCTTTCGCCTGATGCGCCGGTCCATCGATCCTTTCGAGCCGCGGCAAATCCGGCGGCTGGTCGCAGAATTCGGCTCGCCACTACTGATCATCGACTGCGCGCGTGTGCGCGCGCAGTACCGCAAGCTGCAGCGCGCGCTGCCG
Source organism: Steroidobacteraceae bacterium (assembly GCA_049584935.1). Taxonomy (GTDB): domain Bacteria; phylum Pseudomonadota; class Gammaproteobacteria; order Steroidobacterales; family Steroidobacteraceae; genus FEN-1191. The sequence goes on along the minus strand of JBAUYT010000328.1, from coordinate 41,403 downwards.
CGGGTGGCGCTGCACTACGCCCTCAAGCCGCTACCGCACGCGGCGGTGGTGCGGGTGGTGGTCGAGCAGGGCGGCTCGCTCGATCTGGCCACCACCGGCGAGGTCCAGCTGGCGGCCGCGCTCGGTGTCGATCCGGCGCGCTGCATCCACACGCACCCGATCAAGCGCCCGCAGGACATCCGCAATGCACTCGAATACGGCGTGCGCACCTTCGTCGCCGACAACGTCGACGAGCTGCGCAAGTTCCGTGCGCACGGCGAGCAGGCTGCGCTGCTGCTGCGCGTCTCCTTCCGCAGCCCCGGCGCGGTCTGCGACCTGTCGCGCAAGTTCGGCTGTGATCCGGAGGATGCGCTGGCGCTGGCGCGGCTGGCGGCCGCGCTGGGCATCGACGTGCAGGGTTTCTCCTTCCACGTGGGATCGCAGGCGCCGGATGCGCTCAAGCACGTCGAGGCCATCGATGTCTGTCGCGGGCTGCTCGCGGCCGCCCGGCGCGAACGGCTCGGTTCGCTGGACACGCTCGATATCGGCGGTGGCTTTCCAATCGACTATCTGAAGCGCTCGCCCGACATCGGCAGGTTCTGCGCGCCGATTCGCGCCGCGCTGGCGCGGTTGCCGGCGCGGGTGCGCGTGCTGGCGGAGCCGGGCCGGTTCATCGTTGGTCCCGCGGCCATCGGCGTCGCCTCCATCATGGGGCGTGCGCGCCGTGAAGGTCACTGGTGGTACTACCTCGACGACGGGTTGTACGGCTCTTACAGCGGGCAGCTCTACGATCACGCGCGTTATCCGGTGGAGTCGCTGCGCCAGGGAGAGCCCAGGTTGCCATCGGTGCTGGCTGGACCGACTTGCGACAGCATCGACGTCATTGCCGAGAACCTGACGCTGCCGCAGCTCAAGCTGGGCGACCTGATCGTCGGACGTGCCATGGGCGCCTATACCTGGGCCAGCGCATCCGAGTTCAACTTTTTTCCCAAGGCGACCGTCATCGCGGTCAATCGCAGACCCGGAGACACGGGCGGACCGGAAGCGGCGCCGTCCTGAATGCCGCCCGGGGTGCGAACCCCGGCGTCGCTACAGGTAGGGATGGACCGGGTGGAATACCGGTCGTAGCAGGAAGCGGCGTGCGATTTCGGCGTAGCCGCGGAAGTAGAAGTGGTCGTTGCTCGCCAGCAGCGATTGGCGGTTGCTGCGGTAGTAGCGCGGCAGCTCGAACCACGGCATCGTCGGCTGCAGGTGATGCGCAATGTGCAGGTTGTTGTAGAGGAACAGCAGCCCGAACAGGTGATTGGATTCCACCGAGGCGATGCGCTCGGATGGGCCGGGCGCGGCGCGATGCTCGATGAAAGCCCGCAGCAGCCCCAGGCTCATGCCCGGATAGGCAATCAGCAGCACGTACCTCCACCAGGGCATCCCAAAGCGGGCGCATAGCCAGAAGATGCCCGCCACGGCCAGCGCATGCAGCGCCCAGATCGGCATGTGGCTGAAGTCTCTGCGTCCCAGGCGGGCGGCTTCGCGACGCACCAGCGTCCATAGGCGGATCGGTGGCCCGAGCGTCAGGCGTCCCAGCAGGGTTTGATTGCACAGCAGCAATGCGCGATGCAGCGGATTCATGTGCTGCCAGTCTTCACGCCGCACGTAGTAGGACTCGGTATCGGTGCCTGGAATCGTCAGGTTCTGGTCGCGGTGATGGATGCTGTGGCTGTTGCGGTAGAGCGAGAATGGGAACCACAGTCCCAGTGGCGGAAACACGATCGCAAAGCGCAGCCACCCGGGCACGCCGCGGAAGGCATGAATGGCTTCGTGCTGCAGCGAAAAATGCCATGCGATCAGATAGGCGCCCACGGGCACGATCAGCCACCAGGGCAGCAGGGCGTTGTAGCGGATCAGCCCGAACCACGCGGCATAGATCGCGATTGCGATCAGGATGGTGGGTCCGTCATGCCGTTTGAAGCGCCGCATGGGCACTGTCTACTCTGCGGCAGGTTGACGCGTCAACTGCGCGAACGCCGGGTGCATCACGGTGGCCAGATCGTGCTCACGCCAGTAGCGCAGCGTCTGCTCGAACTCGCTGGCCAGCAAGCGATAGCTGGCCGGATCAGGTCGTGCAAATCGGCTCAAGCGCAGGTCGGCCATGACCGGTTGCAGCGCGGGGTCCTCGCGCACCTCCACAAAGGCCCGAGACAGCGATTCGAGCGGCTCGGAGGCGACCAGCGGCGGTATCGGCCGCGGTTCGGTCTTCGCCACCACGCGCGCATTGGCCACGAGTTCGGGTGCATAGCGGCGCAGCAGAGTGAGGCTGTAGGCATCGATCGCAGCAACGTCCGCGCGTCCCTCGGCCACCGCCGCCAGCGCACCCTGAGGCGTGATCTGCGGTGCGATCACCTCGCGAAACAGCGGTCGCTCGCCCCCGGCGGTGCGCAGGTATCGCAGTGGCGCGGCGAATCCGGACTGGGATTCAGCGCTGGTCAGGGCGATGCGGCCTCCGAAGGTATCGCGCAGCGCGCGGTGCGGACTGTCCGCGTGCACCACGAACTCGCTCCAGTAGAGCGGCTGGCCGCCAAACTCCGCCGGCGACGGCACCGGCGCGGCGAGCAGGTAGGGGGAGGGCAGGGTGCGCGTGAAGGGCAGTCCGCACATGAATACGGCGGCCTTGCGCGGGTGTGCCCAGAGCTCGGCGATCGGTGCCGGGGCGGGAAATTCGATTACCTGCACGGGCACGCGTGCGCGGCGCGCCAGCTGCGCCAGCAGTTCTCGCCAGGCTTCGGCCGCTGCGACCGAGACCGCATACATGCGCGCGCTGGCGATATAGGGTGGCGCCTGGCCGTTCACGCGGCAGCTCCGGCGGCGCTGGCGCCGATTTCCGCGGCCGCTGCCCGTTGGCGTTCGAAGAACGGCAGCGTCAGCAGTCCGACCAGCGCTGCGCAAATGACATAACCTGCGGGTGCCATGGCGGAGCCGTGCGCCTGACGCGTGAACCAGGTCAGGATCGGCAGCGCCAAGCCGCCGAACACGACGAAGGCCGCGTTGTACACGATCGAGATGCCGGTGGCGCGCATGCTGGTGGGAAACAGGTCGGACAGCGCCGCCGGCGCCACGCCGACGAAACTGGCGACCATGACGCAGAAGGCGGACTGCACCACGATCAGCACCGCGGTGGTGGGCATTACCTGCAGCCAGTGATAGAGCGGCAGCACGCCCAGCAGCAGCGCGCAGGCGCCAGCCGCCAGCATCGCGCGCCGTCCCACCCGGTCAGAGAGTCGGCCGGCGGCGAGGCAGCCGATCACGAACAGCACGTTGCCGATCAGCGAAGCCGCAAACGCCTGCTGCGCGCTGAAGCCGAAGGCACGCTGCACGTAGACCGGTGTGTAGATATTGAGGACATAGACGGCTACCGCCCACAGGATCGACAGCCCGAAACCCACTGCCAGCGCCCCGCCGTACGCGCCGAACGCCAGCCGCAGCGGCGAACGCGCGACGGCCGTCTGGCGCCGGCGCGCAAGGTCGCTTTCGAAGTCCGTGGTTTCGTGCAACGAGCGTCGCAGCATCAAGCCTGCAGGCGCGATCAGCAGTCCGACGATGAAGGGTATGCGCCAGCCCCAGCTTTGCAGCTGCGCCTGCGACAGCAGGCTCGAGAGCGTGAATGCCACCAGCGCGCCGAGGATATTGGACATGCCCATGCTGGCTTCCTGCCACGCAGCCATGCCGCCGCGGGCGCCGGCCGCGGCGCTCTCGGCCAGGAAGGCACTGGCGGTCCCGATCTCGCCGCCGGCAGAGAACCCCTGCAGCAGCCGCCCGATCAGCAGCAGCCAGGGCGCCAGTGCGCCGATGACCGCATAGCCGGGCGCGGCCGCAATCACTAATGTGCCGGCGGCCATGATCCAGATCGTCAGCGTCAGCGCCGCCTTGCGTCCGGCACGGTCGCCATAGGCTCCGATAAGGAGGGCCCCGAGCGGTCGCGCGCCGAAACCGGCACCGAAGGTCAGAAAGGTCTTGACCAGCGCCACGTTGGGATCATTGCTCGGGAAAAAGCTGTCGGCGATGTAGGCGGCAAACAGCGCGTACACGGTGAAGTCGTACCACTCCAGCAGATTTCCGACGCAGGCGGCCACCAGGGCCCGGCTGGTTTGGGTTGCCCTCATCATGGGGTGGCCACTATAGCGGATATGCTGCGAGGGTCCGCCATGGGAGGAGCGCATGGATCAGATTACGTGGGATGAGTTCGCCCGGGTCGAACTGCGAGTAGGACGGGTAGTGGCCGCCGATGAGTTTCGCCAGGCCCGCAAACCGGCTTACGTGCTGCAGGTCGATTTCGGCCCGGAACTTGGTGTGCGCAAGTCGAGCGCGCAGATCACCGCGCTGTATCGCCGCCAGGAGTTGATCGGCAAGCTGGTGGTAGCGGTGCTGAATTTCCCGAAGAAACAGATTGGCCCGCTGATGTCCGAGTGCCTCGTGACCGGGTTTCACAACGAGCGTGGGGAAGTGGCGCTATGCATCCCCGACCAGCCGGTGCCGCTCGGCAGCAAGCTGCTGTAGCGAGGACGCAGCCAGCGCCGGGCTGTGCAGACACCGCGCCTGTGCCGCAGCGTGCCGGGCGGATTCCAGTAAAATGGCGCGCCCCTGCAATGGAAGTACCCCAGCCGATGTCAGTCCCAGAATGTTCTTCCGCTGCGGAAGCGGTCGCTGCCGAGCTGCCGCCGCTGCAGCTCAAGCGTGGCGAGGACCGCCGGCTGCGCGCCGGTCATCTGTGGGTGTTCTCCAACGAGGTGGACACCGCGGCCACCCCGCTGACGGATCTGCCGACCGGGGCACTGGTGCGCATAATGTCCGAGCGCGCGCAGTTCCTGGGCTATGGCTATGTCAATCCGCACGCGCTCATCTGCGCGCGCATTCTCAGCCGCAGCCCCGTCCACCCACCCGATCGCTCGCTGCTGACGCATCGCCTCAAGCTGGCACTGGCGCTGCGCGAACGGCTGTACCCGCAGCCGTACTACCGCTGGGTGTTCGGCGAGTCCGACGGGCTGCCGGGCCTGGTGCTCGATCGCTATGGCGACGTAATCGTCGGACAGATCGCAACCGCCGGCATGGAGGCGCTGCGCGCCGAGGTCGAAGCCGCGGTGGTCGCAGTGGTGGCGCCGCGAGCATTGGTATGGAAGAACGACGGCGGCGCGCGCGAACTCGAGCAGTTGCCGCGCCAGCTGCTGACGCCGATCGGCCGGGCCCCGGACGAACTGCGGGTGAGCGAGTCGGGACTGAATTTCGTGGTGCCACTTGCGAGTGCGCAGAAGACCGGCTGGTTCTACGATCAGCGCGCCAACCGTGAGCAGTGGCGCGCGCTGCTGCCGCGTGGCGCGCGCGTGCTGGATGTCTGCTGCTACGTCGGTGCCTGGGCCATCAGCGCGCTGTCGCAGGGCGCCACCAGCGCAGTCTGCGTGGATGCCTCGGAAGCCGCGCTCGCAGTCGCATCGCGCAATGCCGTGGCCAACGGCGTCGCATTGACGGTCAAACGTGGGGATGCGTTCGAGGTCCTGGACGAGCTGATGCGTGCCGGTGAGCGCTTCGATGCCATCGTTCTCGATCCGCCGGCGTTCATCAAGCGCAAGAAGGACATCGCCCGCGGGCAGGCTGCCTATCGCAAGCTCAACCAGATGGCGATGCGGCTGCTGGAACGAGACGCGCTGCTGGTGAGCTGCTCCTGCTCCTATCACCTGGGGGCGGATGAACTGGTGACGCTGATCCAGTCGGCGGCGCGTCATTCTGGCCGTTTCGTGCAGATACTGCACAGCGGTGGCCAGGCTGCGGATCATCCGATCCATCCGGCGATTCCCGAGACGCGTTACTTGAAGGCATTTTTTTGCCGCGCCACGCGCGAGTAAGCCCACGGTAGAATGCCGCATGCTTCGTTATCCGCACATCAACCCCATCGCCATCAGTCTCGGGCCGCTGCATATCCATTGGTACGGCATCATGTACCTGGTGGGGTTCGCCGCGGCCTGGTGGCTCGCGCGCCGCCGCGCCGCCCGTCCCGAATCGACCTGGAAAACCTCGGACGTCGATGACTTCGTGTTCTACGCCATGCTCGGCGTCATCATCGGCGGCCGCATCGGCTACGTGCTGTTCTACGGCCTGCCGCTGTGGCGCGGTGACTGGCTGTATCCGCTCAAGATCTGGGAGGGCGGCATGTCCTTCCACGGCGGGCTGCTCGGCGTACTGACGGCCGCCACGCTGTTCGCGCGCCAGCGCGGCCGCCGCGTCGGCGACGTGTTCGATTTTGCGGCGCCGCTGCCCGGAATCGGCATCTTCGCAGTACGCGTCGGCAATTTCATCAACGGCGAACTCTGGGGCCGCCCCACCGACGTCCCGTGGGCCATGCTGGTGCCCGATCCCAACGGCGGCCCGGCCGTGGCGCGCCATCCCTCGCAGCTGTACGAAGCAACGCTCGAGGGCCTGGTGCTGTTCATCATCCTGTGGCTCTATACCCGCAAGCCGCGCCCGCGCTACGCGCCCTCCGGGCTGTTCCTCATCTGTTATTCGGTGGCGCGCATCGCGGTCGAGTTCGTGCGCGAGCCGGATGTACAGCTCGGCTACCTGGCCGGCGGCTGGTTCACAATGGGCCAGCTGCTGTCGTTGCCGATGCTGGTGTTCGGCATACTGCTGTTGGCGATCGCACAGCGGCAGCGCGCGCCGTCCGGCAATTTTGCGCCGGTAGCGTGATGCGGCCGGCATGAACTTCGACCAGGAATACCTCGGACTGCTGCAGGACATTCTCGATCACGGTTACCTCAAGAGCGATCGCACCGGTACCGGTACGCGTTCGGTCTTCGGACGGATGCTGCGGCACGATCTGCGCCGCGGCCTGCCGTTGCTGACGACCAAACGCCTGCACCTAAAGTCGATCCTCTACGAACTGCTCTGGTTTCTGCGGGGCGACACCAATACCCGCTATCTCAAGCAGCACGGGGTTTCGATCTGGGACGAGTGGGCGACCGCCGATGGTGAGCTCGGTCCGGTGTACGGCGCGCAGTGGCGGGCGTGGCGAGGATCCGCCGGCGAAACTATCGACCAGGTTAGCGCACTCGTGCAGGGCATACGCGCCCGGCCCGACAGCCGCCGGCACATCATCAACGCCTGGAACGTCGCCTATCTGCCCGATGAGTCGCTGCCGCCGGAGCTCAATGCCGAGCGAGGGCGCATGGCACTGGCCCCCTGCCACGTCATGTACCAGTTCTACGTCCGCGATGGACACCTGAGCTGTCTGATGACGCAGCGGAGCTGCGACGTTCTTCTCGGGCTGCCCTACAACGCCGCCAGCACCGCATTCCTGACCAGCATGGTGGCGCAGCAGTGCGAACTCGCGCCGGGCGAGCTGATCTTGTCCCTGGGCGATACGCACCTGTACGCCAACCACCTGGAACAGGCGCGGTTGCAGCTGACCCGCCAGCCGCGGGCACCAGCGCAGCTGCGGCTGGCGCGCAGGCCGGCATCGATGTCCGACTACGCCTTTGAGGACTTCGAGATAGCGGGCTACGACCCGCATCCGCATATTGCGGCGCCCATTGCCCGCTGATGCAGCAAACCTTGCGGTCGATGGCGGCCAGCGGCTTTTCGACCCTCCCAGCCTCCGCCGCCGACAATATCGCGCCCATCCACGCACGCGTGTCGGTACAATTCCTATTTTGGAACAAACACTGAGCATGAGCCGCGTGCGCAACTCAAGCAGCCGACCGAAACGCAAACCGGCGCGCAAGCCCGCCGGCCGCCGCAAGCCCCACGGTGCCGACAGGTCCGCGCCAACGATCGCCGAACGCTTCGACATGATCGAGATCCGCCGTTCGCGACTGCATGGCCGCGGGGTGTTTGCGCTGCGACGCGTTCGCAAGGGGACGCGCGTCATCGAATACCTCGGAGATCGTGTGTCCCACAAGGAGGCCGATCGCCGCTACGACAACAAGCGCAGCGAGGACAACCATACCTTCCTGTTCATCGTCGATCGCGGCGTGGTCATCGATGCCGGTTGCAATGGCAACGATTCGCGCTACATCAATCATTCGTGCGATCCGAACTGCGAGTCGGTAATCGAGGACCGGCGTGTGTTCATAGAAGCCGTGCGTACCATTCAGCCGGGCGACGAACTGACTTACGACTACCAGATCGGCCGGGACAAGGACGATCCGCCGAACGTCGACCAGATCTTCGGCTGCCGCTGCGGCGCACGCAGCTGCCGCGGCACCATGTTGTGGCCAGCCAGGCGCAAGCCGCGCGCGCGGACGTGAAAGCGAAACAGCTGTCCGGCGCCGCTGTACTCGGTGCCATGGGGGTCGTCTACGGCGACATCGGTACCAGCCCGCTGTACGCGCTGGAGGCATCGTTGAACGCCGCCGGCGCGCCGATGGATCGCTCGGCCGTTCTCGGCGTGCTGTCGCTCATCTTCTGGAGCCTGCTGATCGTCGTCACGCTCAAGTACGTGGTGCTCATCATGAGCGCGGACAACGACGGCGAGGGCGGCATCCTGTCGCTGTTCGCGCTGGTCGAGCGCACGCTGACGGCTGGCACCCGCTGGCAACGCACCGTCGTCATTCTGGCGGCGCTCGGCGCCGCACTGTTCTACTGCGATGCCCTGATCACGCCGGCGATCTCGGTGCTCAGCGCAGTCGAGGGACTCGAGAATCTCAATCCCGACACCGCCAGCGCGGTGGTGCCGGTGACGCTGCTGATCATCATTGCGCTGTTCGCGATCCAGCATCGCGGCACCGAGCGGGTCGGGCGCCTGTTTGGACCAATCATGGCGCTGTGGTTCGTGGTGCTGGCGGTGACCGGTGTCATAGCCATGCTGAAAAACCCGGCGGTGCTCGCGGCGCTGAGTCCCGGCTACGGCCTGGTGCTGCTGGTGCATCGGCCGGGTGTGGCCCTGGCCATACTCGGCGGCGTATTCCTCGCCATGACCGGCGGCGAGGCGCTCTATGCCGACATGGGCCATTTCGGCAAGCGACCGGTGCGCGTCGCCTGGTTTTCCATGGTCTGGCCGGCCCTGGTGCTGAATTACTTCGGCCAGGGCGCCATGATCCTCGACCGCCCGGAGGCGGCGCACCTGCCGCTCTACCAGCTCGTGCCGGTGAGTGTGCTGCCGTTCATGGTGCTGCTGGCAACGGCCGCAACCATCATTGCCTCACAGGCCACGATCACCGGCGCCTTCTCGGTCACGCGTCAATGCATCCAGCTCGACTTTCTGCCGCGGTTGCGAATTCGCCAGACCTCCGCACGCGAGCACAGCCAGATTTACGTGCCGGCAGTCAATTGGTTCGTGCTGCTGGCGGTGTGCCTGTTCGTGCTGGGGTTCCGGTCCTCGGACGCACTCGGAGCTGCCTATGGCGCCGCCGTGGCCGGAACCATGTTCATTACCACGCTGCTCGGTGCGCAATTGGCGCTGGCGCAATGGCGCTGGCCGCACTGGCGCGTCGCTGCCGTGTTTGGGCCATTGATGCTGGTGGACCTGGTGTACCTGACCGGCAATCTGACCAAGTTCGCCCAGGGTGCCTGGGTGCCGCTGACGCTCGCCAGCGCGCTGTTCAGCGTTTTCATGATCTGGCGCAGTGGCCGTAGGTTGATGCGGCGTGCACTGCGGTCGGTGGCGGTACCGCTGTCGCAGTTGTCGAAATTGCTGGCCAACGTACCGCGAGTGCCTGGAACGGCGGTATTCCTGGCGAGCGATCCCGACCACGTGCCGACGGCATTGCTGCGCAACCTGGAGCACAATCACGTGGCGCACGAGCGCATCGTGTTCCTGAATGTCGAGATCACCCGCTCGCCGCGTCAGGATCCGGCTGACCGCGTGCGTATCGCAATGCTGCTGCCGGAGATCTACACCATCACCGCGCGCTTCGGCTTCATGGAGACTCCCGACGTCAGCGAGGCGCTCAAACAATGCCGGGTGCGCGGTCTCAAGCTGTTCGGTCAGGATTGTTCATTCTTCCTTGGCTGGCACCTGGTGGCGCCACGGCCGCGTGGCGGCTACGAGGGCGTGCGCCGACGGCTGTTCGCCGTCATGCAGCGCAGCAGTGCACAGGCGGTCGAATTTTTCCGCATGCCCGAGCGGCGCGTAATCGTGCTGGCGACGCAGGTGGAGCTCTGAGGTCGCATGGCAGCGCGTATCGCGCTGGTAGTTGCGATCGCCGATAACGGCGTCATAGGCCGTGCCGGCGGGCTGCCATGGCACCTGCCCGACGATCTGAAATTCTTCAAGTCCGTCACCATGGGCAAGCCGCTGCTGATGGGGCGGCGCACCTTCGAATCGATCGGCCGTCCGCTGCCTGGACGGCTCAATCTGGTTGTGACGCGCGGCGGGGCGGTATTTCCCTCGGGCGTCGAAGCCGTGCCGAGCGTCGAGGCGGCGTTGGCGCGTGCGGCCGGCGCGGCCGAGATATGCGTGATCGGCGGGGCGACACTCTACGCCCAGATGCTGGCGCAGGCGCAGCTTCTCTATCTGACCCGCGTGCACGCCGCGGTCGCTGGCGACGTGCACTTTCCACCCTGGTCGACGTCCGACTGGCGCGAGGCCAGGCGCGTGGAGCATCCCGCCGACGAGCACCACGCCTATGCCATGAGCTTCTTGACGCTGGAGCGGATCAATTGAGAGCAGTCACCGAGGCGAGGATGTGCTGTCAGTACTGCGAATGGCAGCGCGGGGGTACCGGCGCCACCGCCATGCCGCGGTCTTCGAGCGCGGGCTGCTCTGGCGCTAGTGCCCGGGTTGCTGCCGCCGCAGGCGAGTGCTCGCGAGCAACCATCGTACCGGCTCCCCGAGTAGCTCATAGCAGGCCTCGTACGACAACATGAGTCCGAATCCGCTCGGAACGTAATCGAGCGGATCGGGCGATTCGAAGCGCAGCATTCCCACCGGCGCCGGCGTGACGCTGAGTCCGGTGGCCGCGAATTCATGCATGGCGCGCAACATGTGGGTGGCACGGGTCACCAGCACGATGCCGTGGATGCCGTCACGTCCGAGCAATGCGGCGGCATCGTGGGCGTTCTGAAAGGTATCGTAGGCCTGCGAATCGACCCAGCGCGGCACGATGGCGAAATTTTCCCGCAGGGTCGCGCGCATGGCGTCGGCTTCGATACCGAAGCCGGTGACCAGGATCGGCAGCCCCGTGCGGCGCGACAGATAGGCGCCATAGGCCAGCTTCTGCATGAGCTCCGGTCCGGCGGACGGCCCGCGGTATTCCGGCGCCCAGGCCCGCTGGCCGCCGCCGCCGAGAATCACGATGGCCTGGGCGTCTCCGATCCGCGCCGGATCCAGCGCCGGTACGCGCTGGGCCAGGCGGGTGACGGCATCGGCGACGATGGGCGTTGCCAGCAGCCAGAGCGAGGCCAGGCTGAACACCATCAGCGCCCGCGCCAGTCGCGAACGCCGGCGCTGCAGCAATAAGCCTGCGGCTGCCAGCAGCAGCAGCAGCGCCGGCGGCAGCACCAGCTGTCGCAGGAAGGTCTTGAGATACAGCAGCAGCACGGCTGCTCAGTCGATGCTTTGCAGCGCCTCTTTGACGGTAGCGAAGATCTGCTCGATCTGCGCCACCTCGATGATCAGCGGTGGCGAGAATGCCAGCGTGTCGGCGGTATAGCGGATCAGCACGCCGCGCTCGAGGCAACGCAGGAACACTTCATAGGCGCGGCTGCCGGGTTTGCCCGGTCGCGGTTCGAGCTCGATACCTGCCACCAGACCGAGGTTGCGGATGTCGCGCACATGCGGCGCGCCGCGCAGCGCATGCGCGGCCCGCTCGAACACCGGAGAGAGCGAACGGGCACGCTCGAACAGACGGTCGTTCTGGTAGATGTCGAGCGCCGCGATGGCTGCTGCCGAGGCCATGGGATGCGCCGAGTAGGTGTAACCGTGGAACAGTTCGATACTGTCGGGCTGCGCTGCGTTGACCACGGTGTCGTAGATCGGGCGGTTGACCGCCACCGCACCCATCGGTACCGCGGCATTATTGATGCCCTTTGCCATGGTGATGATGTCGGGCTTGACGCCGAAAAACTCGCTGGCCGTAGCGGCACCGAGCCGGCCGAATGCCGTAATGACCTCGTCGAAGATCAGCAGCAATCCGTGGCGGGCGCAGATCGCCTGCAGGCGTTCGAGGTAGCCGTGGGGCGGCACCAGCACCCCGGTGCTTCCGGCCATCGGCTCGACGATCACCGCGGCGATGGTCGCGGCGTCGTGCAGTGCCACGATGCGCTCGAGATCGTCGGCCAGGTGCGCGCCCCAGGCCGGCTGGCCGCGCGAGTAAGCCGCCTCAGCGATATTGAGCGTGTGCGGCAGGTGATCGACTCCCGGCATCAGATTGGCGCTGAAGATCTTGCGATTGGAGGCGATGCCGCCCACCGAGATGCCGCCGAAGCCGACGCCGTGGTAGCCGCGTTCCCGCCCGATGAAGCGATGGCGCTGCGATTCGCCGCGGGCACGGTGATAGGCGAGCGCGATCTTGATGGCGGTATCGACCGATTCGGAGCCTGAGTTGGTGAAGAAGATGCGATCGAGTCCCGGCGGCATGATGCGCGCCACGCGACTGGCCGCCTCGAACGCCAGCGGATGGCCCATCTGGAAGCCCGGAGCGTAGTCGAGCTCACGCGCCTGGCGGGCCACGGCGTCGGCGATCTCGCTACGGCAATGGCCGGCGTTGACGCACCATAGCCCCGCGGTGCCATCGAGTACGCGCCGTCCGTCGTGAGCGGTGTAGTACATGCCGCTGGCCCCGACCAGCAGGCGCGGTGCTGCTTTGAACTGCCTGTTGGCCGTGAACGGCATCCACAGCGAATCGGTGTCCGGCAGCGCATTCAGCTTGGCATTCATCGTCTCTCCAGTGCGGCACGACCGGTCGCCGCCGCGTTATTCTACAGCCCAGCCCGTTGCAGCAGCGGCTCGACATCCGCCAGCTGTCGTTCATCCGCCAGTGCCTCGAGGACGCGCTGCTGGGCGAGGCCGCGCCGTTGCGCTTCGGCGTAGGGAATCTCCGGGTGGAACATCACCATCGAGTAGCGCGGAATGAAGCGCCCCGGAAAGCGCCGCTCGAGCTCCGCCGCCAGTGCCTGGCGTCGTGCGAAGGCCGGCGAACGCACCGTATCCCGCATTTCTTGGTAGTTCTCCAGCGCCATGGCTGCAATCGCCTCGGTGTCGGGCCGGCGCTCGCGCTCGAAGCGCGCAAACAGCCCGGCGTAGGCGCCGGATTGCTCAGGGCCGGCCGCAGGCACTGCCTCGGCCAGCAACCCATCCAGCAGCCGGCAGTCTTCGAAGCCGCAATTGAGCCCCTGGCCGTGGAACGGCACGATGGCGTGGGCGGCATCGCCCAGCAGCAGCACGCGGCCTGCGACCGCCCAGGGCTGGCAGTGCCAGGTGCCCAGCCGGCTCTGCGGATTTGCCGCAAATTGCTGCGCCAGATCCGGTGTGACCGCCGCTGCGTCGGCAAACTGCCGGGCGAACAGGCGGCTGACAGCAGCTGCGTCGGTGAGCTGGTCGAATCCTGGATCACCCCGGCGCGGCAGGAACAGCGTGGCAGTGAAGCTGGCGTCCGTATTCGGCAGTGCAATGAGCATGTAGCCGCCGCGTGGCCAGATATGCAGCGCTGCCGGGTCGAGCCTGGGCGGGATGGTCAACTCCTTGTAATCGTGATCGAGCGGCGCCTCCTGCGCGTGCAGCAGCCCACGAGCGGCCAGCGCGGTGCGCACGGCGGAGTTGGCGCCATCGGCGCCGAGCAGGACCGCAAAGGTCTCGGTGCTCTCCTCGTCCTTACGCTCGTTGCGCAAACGGACGGTGCCGGTGGCCGGGTCGGCATCCAGACAGCGCATGTCGAAGCGCAGTTCGATGCGCGGGCACTCGGCTGCGGCTTCGATCAGGACCCGATTGAGCTGCTCGCGGCTGACCGCGTAGACCACTTCCTGCTGCCTGCTGCCGTACGCCAGGAACTGTAGCGACCCGTCCTCCTGGTGCAGCATCCGGCCCGGCATCGGCATCAGCAGCGGCGCCAGGCGTGCGGCCAGTCCGGCGTGCGCGAGAGCCGCCAGGCCGCGGGCGGCCATGGCCAGATTGATCGAACGGCCGCGCTCCGGCGAAGCAATGCGCGGGTCGGGCCGGCGCTCGAACACGCGCACTTGGTGTCCGCGGTTGGCCAGCATCAACGCCATTAGCGTGCCCACCGGACCGGCACCGATCAATGTGAAGTCGGGCATGTGCCGTTCAGTTCCGCAGGATTTCGCCAACCCGCACGGCGGCGCGCAGCACGTCGACAAAGCCGTTGTAGAGCGGCGCCGGCGCCAGCCGGATGATGTCGGGCTCGCGCCAGTCGCACACCACGCCGCTGCGGCCCAGCGCCTCGAACAGCTCGCGGCCGCGGGCGGCGTCGCGCAGGCGCAGCGACAGCTGACAGCCGCGCTGGGCCGGCTCGGCCGGAGTGATGACAGTGAGCGCGTCATCGGTCTGCTGTTGCAACTGCCGTTCGAGCCAGCCGGTCAGCGCGATCGACTTGGCGCGCAGCGCCGCCATGCCGGCGAGCTCGAACAGCGGCAATGACGCGCGCAGTGCCGCGGTCGAAAATACTGGCGGGTTGCTGACCGCCCAGCCCGCGGCGCCGGCGGCGGCCTCGAACGCCGGCTGCATGCGGAAGCGCGTCGCCGGATCGTGTCCCCACCAGCCGGCGAGGCGCGGCAGCGCGGCATCGCGCAGATGACGGCGATGTATGAACGCGCCGCCGACCGCACCCGGGCCGGCGTTGAGATATTTGTAGCTGCACCAGGCGGCAAAATCGGCCGCATCGTCGTGCAGACTCAGTGGCATATTGCCGATGGCATGGGCCAGGTCGAAGCCGGCATGCGCACCGACCGCGTGCGCCGCCGTGGCGATGCGTCGCAGGTCGAACGCCTGGCCGGTGCGGTACTGCACGCCGGGCCACAATACCAGCGCCAGCCGCGGACCGAGTGCCGCGATCCGCTGCTCGATGTCGTCGACCGCCAGCCAATCCTGGTCTGTGCGTGGCGCCAGCTCGATGAGCTCGTGTGCCGGGTCGAGACCGTGCCAGGCGATCTGGGACGCCACCACGTGCCGGTCGGATGAAAACGCACCTGCCTCCATCAGCACTGCGCGCCGTCCGCCGGCCGGCCGGTAAAAACTGGCCAGCAGCAGATGCAGGTTGACGCTGAGCGAGTTCATCGCCACCACTTCATCGGCCGAGGCGCCGCACAGCCGCGCCAGCGGCGCCTGCAGGTGCTCGGCGTAACCGATCCACGGCGAGCGCGCCTGCTCGTGGCCGAGGACGCCGAGCCGCTCCCAGTCATCGACTTCGGCCTCGATGATGGCACGCGCGGCTACGGGTGCCGGTCCGAGTGAGTGACCGCAGAGATAGATCAGCTCGCTGCCATCGGCGGCGCGCGGCAACGCGAATCGATTGCGCAGCGGGCGCAACGGATCGCGCTCGTCTTGGCTGCGCGCCCAGGCGAGTTCGGTATCGTAAGTCCGAGCTACGGCCGCCATCGTTTTACGCTGCCCGCAGCGGGTACAGCAGCGGCCGCGAGGGTACGGCGTCGCCGGCGATGGCCGGTGACTGCAGCGACAGCAGGTACCAGCCATCCGCAACGGTGTCAGCGGCGTAGGCGAGCTCGGTGATGGTGCAGCTACGGCGCCCGGACTGCGCCAGCTGAGTGCTGCCGGCCGGCAGGCCGAAGAAAATCCGGTGCGCCGTCAGCGCGCCGCCGTCCCGCATGCGATCGGCCGACGGCACGTCGAGCACCAGGTGCTCGATGCCGCGCTCCACCAGCAGCGTTGCTGCTTCGGCCGACAGAAATGGGGCGTCGTCCGCAGCGGCGTCGGCGAATTTCTGCGGCGCGTTGGGCTGCGTGCGGATTGCCAGCGCGCGCGCCGCCAGCCGCCCGGCCGGCGCGGCTGGCCAGTGGCGCTCCAGCAGCGCGCGCGTGATCAGCAAATCCGACGCCTGCGGCGCCGGCACACTGGTTTCGCGGCTGTCGGCGGCAAGCTCAGGTTCCACGGTCAGCAGGCACGCGGGCAACAATCTCTGCGGAATCAGCCCATGGACATCGACCCGTTCGACGGTCAAGTGACCGACGCATTCCGTATGTGTGCCGTTGGCATGCGGAGTCAGCGTCAGCACGCTGCAGTTACAGCTGGCACCGTGAAGCACGCGGCCATTGAAGTCGCCGATCTCGAGCGGCACGGACGCGGCCGCCGCAGCGCCGAAGCAGCGCAGCTGCGGGCCGTGAAACTCCAGCACCCGCGCCAGGCTCAGGCCGCCGGCAAGATCCGCCAGCAGCGCCACTCCGTCGATGTCCAGCCGCGCCCACAGGGCGCGCTCATTGCGTGCCATGCTCGGCAACCGCCGTTGCCGGCGGCTCCATTACGGCTCCGCAGTGCTTGCAGGTACGCAGCGACAGGTCGCCAAAGAACCGCTGGAACACGGGTGGGAACTGACGTTCGATATCTGTCAGAGCAAAAAACTCCTGGTACAGCAGCTGCTGACAGTGCTCGCAATACCATTGCAGCCCGTCGAGCTCTCCGGGGCGCCGGCGGCGTTCGATCACCAGACCCACCGAGTCGGCGCAGCGCTGCGGCGAATGCGGTACCTGCGGCGGCAGCAGCAGGATTTCGCCGGCGCGTATCGGCACATCAGTGACGCCACCGTTCTCGACCACGCGCAGCACCATCTCGCCCTCGATTTGCTGGAAGAATTCCTCGGCCGGATCGACGTGGAAATCCTTGCGGCTGTTGGGTCCGCCGACGGCCATGACGATGAATTCGCTGTCCTGGTACACGAGTTTGTTGCCCACGGGCGGCCGCAGCAGATGGCGATTGCTGTCTATCCAGTGCCTGAAATCAATGGGACGAAGGGGGCGCATAGCGGCGATATCCGATATGGTAAGCATATTGCCTCAGGGTGGCGACTCCGGACGCAGATATGTCGAATCAACCGGTCGAAAGGGCGCATAGCGGCCCGGGCCGCGCCACGCGCCATGGATTGGCGCTGCCGGCAGTGGCGGCGCTGTGTGCCGCTCTGACGGCGTGCGGCGTGCATTGGCCGTGGCGACACCGCGCACCGCCGCCGCCGCAGCCGGTGCAGGAGCTCTCGATCGAGGGCGGCGCGGGCATCCAGCAGTTCTGGGATCGCAACACCTTGCAGATCGATCTGACCGCCATGAGTGGCGACGGCACGGCGGTGTTGCGCGCCGCTCATGGCTGGCCGATCCGGCTCGAGTTCAAGGTGCAGCCCGGCAGCTTTGCGCAACTCGAGGCCGATGGTACGCAGCGTGCAGTGTTCGCAGTGCCGGCAGAGGGTAAGCCCACGCTGCTCAAGCTCTCCCCCGGCAGTTACGCACCGGACACGCCGCAGATCACTATTCGATGGCGCGCGGCTGCCGGCTCGGAACACTGACCGGCTGCGCCTGTGGCGCATCCAGATCGATGGCCGTCAACGCGCCGCCCCAAACGCAACCGGTGTCGAGCGCGAGCACGTTCTCTCCGCGATGAAAGCCGAGCGCCGACCAGTGCCCGAAGACGAGGCGTGTCGAGCTGCTGGCGCGCTGCGGTACTTTGAACCATGGCAGCAGGGGCGCCGGTACCGAGGCGGGTTTGCCGGACTGCTTCAGGTCGATTCGTCCCTCGGCGGTGCAGAAGCGCAGCCGCGTCAGCACATTGACCGTAAAGCGCAGTCGCTCGACGCCTTTGAGTGACGGTTGCCAGCGGTCCGGCTGATCGCCATACATGCTCTCGAGCAGCCGCTCAGGAGTGCGGCGCAGGGCCTGCTCGACCTCGGCTGACAGCTGCAGCGTCTGCGCCACATCCCACTGCGGTACCACACCTGCATGCAGCAGCAGATCCCCTGCCGCGGGGTCGTAATGAGCCAGCGGCAGTGACGCCAGCCATTCCAGCAGTGCGTCGCGGTCGGGTGCAGCCAGCACCGCATCGAGTGTGTCGCTCTTCCTGATCCTGGCGTGCACCAGCGCCACCGCCAGCAGGTGCAGGTCGTGATTGCCGAGCACCGTGACAGCGTTGGCACCGAGGCTGCGGACCAGGCGCAGCACCTTGAGCGAGTGCGGACCACGGTTGACCAGATCGCCGACGAACCAGAGCTGATCACGATCGGCCTTGAAGCCGATCCGCCGGATGAGCTCATTGAGCTCGTCGGCGCAGCCCTGCACGTCTCCGATGGCCCAGCGCGCCATGCGTCAGCGGAGCGCCGTTCAGTGCAGCATGCCCGGCATGGCCAGGCGGAAAGCCGGAATGGGCGCATCGAACGTGGTGCCGTCGTCGTCCACCATCTGGTAGCTGCCCTGCATGGCGCCCACGGGAGTCTCGAGCACGGCGCCACTGGAATAGCGGAAACCCTGGCCGGGCTTGAGATACGGCTGTTCGCCGACCACGCCATCGCCGCGCACCTCCTGCACCCGGCCGTTGGCATCGGTGATGACCCAGTGGCGCGTCAGCAGCTTGGCCGGCAGCTCGCCCTCGTTGCGGATCGTGATCGTGTAGGAGAAAACATAGCGGCGCTCGCGCGGCTCGGACTGCTCTTCGAGATAGGAGGTCTCCACCTCGATGCCGATCTTGTGGCGGATGTCCATCAACGCACCCGCACCGCGAGCACATCACAGGGCGCACCATGCAGCACCGTGTCCTCGGTGCGGTGAAGCAGAATCGAAAGGCCGTGTCGTTCGCGACAGCCGAGCACGATCAGGTCGCAGGCCTGTTCGCGCGCCTGCCGCAGGATCTCGCCCTTGGCGCTGCCGGCCTCGACGCTGGCAGCGTCCGCTGGCAAGCCGAGTTCCTGGGCCAGGGCGGCGATCTGCTTGCGGGCGCGCTCGATCAGCTGATCGTCGATCTGCATGACCGGCATCAGCGAATCGCTCATCGGCTCGATCGGCACGAATTCGACCACGTGCAGCAATCGCACCTCGCCACCGCTGACGCGCGCCAGCTCGCAGGCGCGTGCGGCGACGGCACGGCTGTCCTGCGTCAGGTCGATCGCAGCGAGAATACGGCGGTAGGCACTCATCGGCATGACAAGCTTAACGGATCGAGACGGCACCCGCGCGCTCGGCTGCAAGCGCCAGTGCCCCAAACTGCGACGGTGTCAGCGTTTCGGCGCGCACTGTCGGGTCGATGCCGACGGCCCGGATGGCTTCGGCGCTGAGGTAAGCGTGTAGCGCATTGCGCAGGGTCTTGCGGCGCTGGCCGAATGCAGCCGTGACCACGGGACCGTAGAGAGATGCGCGCGACCAATGCGGCGGCTGCTGCTCGACGCGCAGGCGTATGACGGCCGAGTTCACCCGCGGCGGCGGCTGGAACGCACCGCTGCCGACCTCGAACAATCGCGCAGCATGCACGTGCGGCGCCAGCATGACGCCGAGGCGGCCGTATTCGCGGCTGCCCGGTGTGGCGACGATACGATCGACCACCTCCCGCTGCAGCATGAAATGCATGTCGGCGATCGCATCGGCGGATTCGAGCAGCCGGAACAGCAGCGGCGTCGAGATGTTGTAGGGCAGGTTGCCGATGACCCGCAATCGTGCACCGCGGGCGGCGGCCAGCGCACGCCAGTCGACGGCCAGCGCATCGACCGTATGCAGTGTCCAGCCGGTTTGGCCGCGGAAGCGCTCGTGCAGTGCCGCGGCCAGGTCCCGATCGATCTCGACTGCGTCCAGCCGGCCGGCCGCTGACAGCAGACCGGCGGTCAACGCGCCGCGGCCAGGACCAATTTCGACCGCCGCGTCGCCGCTCTGCAGCCCCACGGCGTCGACGATGCGCGCAATGACCGCGGGGTCGTGTAGGAAATGCTGGCCAAAACGCTTGCGCGCGCGGCTGGCGGGCCGCGCCAGAGTCACGGACGGCGCCCCCCGGCCATGGCCGCGGCCAGCTCGATTGCTGCCAGCAGGCTGCCGGCATCGGCGCGACCGGTTCCAGCCAGGTCCAGTGCGGTACCGTGATCGACCGACGTGCGCACGATCGGCAGCCCGAGCGTGACGTTGACCGCGCGTCCAAAGCCGGCGTGCTTGAGCACCGGCAGACCCTGATCGTGGTACATCGCCAGCACTGCGTCGTAGCGTTCGAGGTGGCGCGGAACGAACAGGGTATCGGCGGGCACGGGACCTTCGACCTCCAGCCCCAAGGCGCGCGCCTGCGCAATCGCGGGCCCGATCACGCGCTGCTCCTCATCACCCAGGTGGCCGTCCTCGCCCGCGTGCGGATTGAGGCCGCAGACGCCGATGCGCGCGCGCGGCAGTCGCCAGTAGCGTTCCAGGTCCGAGGCAATTATCGTCAGCTGCTGCAGCAACAGCGGCGCCCTGATGGCATCGCTGACCGCGCGCAGCGGCAGGTGCGTGGTGGCAAGTGCGACTCTCAGCTGCGCGGCAACCAGCATCATGACCGGCAGCCTGGCGTGCGTACGCGCGGCAATGTACTCAGTGTGGCCGGTGAAGGGGATGCCGGCACGATTGATCAGGCTCTTCTGCACCGGCGCCGTCACCACCGCCGAGAACTCCCCGGCCACACAACCATCCACGGCCCGATCGATGAGTGCCAGCACCGCGGCGCCATTCGCTGGCTCCAGCCTGCCGGCGGTGCTGTTCACCGCCAGTGGCTGATGCAGCACAGTGAGTGTGCCGGCCGCGAATTCGACGGTCCCGCCGGGGTGGAATTCACGCAGCGCGATGTCGAGCCCGAGCTGATGCGCGCGCGACGCCAGCAGTTCCCGGTCTGCCAGGCAGACCAACGGCCAAGACCGTGGTCGCGCGGCCGCGGCCAGACATAACTCAGGACCGATGCCGGCCGGCTCTCCCGCGGTCAGAGCAATGGGGGCGATGATCGGCGGCGTGGGCGTCAGAGACGCAGCTCGACGTAGGATTCGTCGCGGATCTGCTGCAACCACAGCTCCGTGGCCTCTTCGACGCGGCTGTCGCGCAGCGCTTCGTAGGCGCGCTCGCGCGCCGCGTCGGCCGTGTTGTCGAAGTTGCGACGACCGAGCATCTGCACGATGTGCCAGCCGAACTGGGTATGGAACGGCTGGCTGATCTCGTTCTGCTTCAGCGACTCGACCGTGGCGGCGAATTCCGGCACAAAGGTATCGGGCTGCATCCAGCCGAGGTCGCCGCCGTTGACCGCTGAACTGGCATCCTGCGAGTTGGTTTTCGCCAGCACCGCGAAGTCATCCTTGCCCGATACGATCTGGTCACGCATGTGCGACAGTTTCTGGCGCACCGTGGCGTCGTCCTCGATCTCGGAGGTTTTCAGAAGGATGTGGCGCAGATGTACCTGCTGCACGATCTGCGCACCGCCGGCCGAGCGGGTCTCGTTTAGCCGCACGATGTGAAAGCCGCTCGGCGTCTGAATGAGGTCACTGACCTCGCCCGGCTGCATGCGGGCGATCACGTCGGCCAGGAAGGTCGGAAGCTCGGTGCCCTTGCGCCAGCCGAGCGAGCCGCCGTCGAGCGCGGTTTCACTGGCCGAGAAGGTGATGGCGAGCTTGCCGAAGTCCTCACCTGCGCGCGCGCGCTGATCGACATCCTGCGCCCGCTTGGTTGCCGCCGCCATCTGCGACGGGGTCGCGTCCTGCGCCACCGGGATCAGGATGTGCGAGACGTTGTATTCGTTGGCTGCCGAGGCCGTCTTCTTTTCGTGCTCGAGGTACTGATCGAGCTCATGCGGGGTGATTGTGATGCGTTGGACCACGTCCCGCGAGCGCAGGATCTGGCGGGCGATCTCCCGCCGGAGCTCGTTGCGGTATTCGGCGTAGTCCAGACCCTCGGCCGCCAGCGTGGCCGGCAGTTTCTCGAGCGTTGTGCCCTGTCGCTTGGCGATGTCGTCCATGGCGGCGTTGACCTGCTCGTCCGATACCTTGATGCCGGCGCGATCTGCGCGCTGTGCCTGGATCTCTTCCAGTACCAGTCGGTCGAGCACCTGCTGCCGCATGACGTCGTTGCTCGGCAGCGCCACGTTCTGCTGCCGGAGGCGGGCCGTGATCTCACGCGTCTGCTCATCGAGCTCGCTCTCGAGGACCAGGCCATCGTTGACCAGCGCCACGACGCGGTCGAGCAATGTGCCGTCCTTCGACAGATCCTTGTGGGGCGTATTGGCAGTGCCGGCAGAGCTGTCGCCGGTGCTGCTGGCACTGTCCGCCGCAGGTTTGTCTATGGTCTTCTTGGCGGCCCAGGCAGGGCCGGCCGCGGCAGCGGCCAGCACTGCGGAGAGAGCCAGGCAGAGGTACGTGGCGCGCATCAAATATCCATTTGCCTCAGTGGCTTAAGCTCAGAAAAGGGGTTGCCTGTTGGCGGAGCTGGAGTATCCCCGAATCGATTGCTCAAGGAAAGATGTGACTTGGCTTCCGACACTCGAGAGCCCGGTGAGTTCCAGCTGGAAGGATACGCCGCTGCTCTGCGCGCCATTGCGCTCACTGACCGAGCGCTGCCAGACCAATCGCAGGTTCCAGCAGGAGCCGCGGTACTGAAACCCGGCGAAATCCTCGATCGAGCCGGGGTGGACGGCCGGCGCGTCGACCGTGGTGGTCGGGTTGTCGAACAGCGAATACACCGCCCTCGCGTACAGATCCCAGTGGCTCGCCACGGGCCAGGCGGTCGAGGCGTCGATCTGGGCCAGTTGGCCGGCGCGATAGCGGTAGCTGAGGTTGGCCACCTTCTGATTATTGGCGTGGTATTGCAAGGTGATCTCGTCCTGCTCGACTGCGGATACGGTAGGGTTCGAAGCGATGTCGAACTGCAGGTTCCAGTTGCGGTACGCGCTCAGGACCACCTCGGCGATCAGGCTCGAGGTATTGACGCTCTGCAGCGCCTGTCCCGGCAGGGTCACGCGTGCCGGCTGGAAGTAGAGCGCCTGGCCGATGGTGGCACTGAGGAAGCGCGTGCCGCTGGCGGTATCGAAGGTCTGCGAGGTAAGGCCCAGCGTGAGCCCGTTCTCGTCGCCGATGCGATCGACGCTGACGAAGCGGTTGGGGCGAAACAGCTCGATCAGGTTGGGATCGGGAATTCCCGAATCGAACACGGGCAGCTGGCTCTGGTCGCGATAGGGGATGTACACGTACATGGCACGCGGCTCGAGCGTGATGGTGCGCGCGCCGCCCGAACCGCTGAGGCGCTCGAACTCCAGCCCGCTGTCGACGCTTACGATCGGCAGGCTGCGCTGCGGCGAGCTGTCGGTGCCCGTGGTGTCGCGCAGCGCGTACTGGGTGAATTCCCAGGCCACGCCCGGGCGCAGGAAGTAGCCGGCCCCGGAAAGGTCCAGACCTACGCGCGGCATGGCATCCAACCGCCAGCCGCTGACGTTGGCAGTCGGATCGGCCGGTGTATTGACCAGGTTGCAGGTGTCGGCAAGCCCAGGACAGCCGCCAGTCGCAATACAGGGATTGCAGCCGGCACGCGTGAAATTGACCAGCTCGCTCTCGAATCCGGTCTGCAGCTGCGGCCAGTCCTTCGGCGACCAGAGCGCCGCGGCGCTCAGGCGCGGCAGCTGGATGTAGGGACGCTCGTCGACCGGCACGTTGTTGTAATCGAGGGTCTGGTAGCCGACGACTTCGGCGCGCAGATTCCAGATGTCGTCGCGGTGCATGACCGCGACGCTGCGCGGCAGGAACGGCGTGCTGGTGCTTTCGGTGCCCTGGGTGAAGTCTTCGAAATAAGCACCATCACTGACATTCTCGATGTTGGTATCGATGCGCGTGTTCCAGCCGAGCTGGTAGCGGTCGATAAGCCGCACGAAACTGCGGTCACCGCCGGTCTGGCGGTCGTACGGCATCAGGTTGACATCGAGTGTGCCGCGCGTGGCCTCGGTCAGCAGCCGGTATTCCGCGCCGAGATCGAGCCCGCGGCTCGAATAGTAGGTCGGAGTAAAGGTAGCGTCCTGATTCGGTGCGATGTTCCAGTACCACGGCACGCCGAGGAATGCGCCGCTGAGGCTGGAGCTGCCGAAAGTGGGAAACAGCACGCCGCTCTGGCGCGCACTGCTGAGCGGAAACGAGATCCACGGCAGGTACAGGATGGGCACACTCTCGAAATCCACCGTGGCACCGTGGCCGACGCCGCGGCCGGCATCGGTGTAGAGCACCATCTCGCGCGCGCGGATCATCCAGTCGTTGTGCTGGCGCGGGCAGCTGCTGTAGGTCACGCGCTGCAGCGTGATGACCTTGTCGGGTGTCATCGAGATCTGCTCAGCGGTGCCGTGTCCGGGCTGCTGGAGCAGGGCGAACTGGCCGTGCTTGAAGTCGGAGCCGAGATCGTTGTAGTGGCCGCTATCTCCCTGCAGCAGCACCATCGGATCGCGATAGCGCACCGCGCCGGTCGCCCTGATGTCGTTGCTGTTGCGATCGTAGTCGAGCCGGTCGGCCTGAATCTCACGGTCGCCCAGATGCATGTCCACGTGGCCCGACAGTTCCATCTTGCCGTCGGCGTTGCTGGTGGCCTCGTCCGAGGCGTAGGTGATGTCGCCCTTGAGCGTGTGGCCCTTGTGCGCTGGCGAGCCAGTGGCAGGCGAGGCAGCGGGCGCTGGGCCTGTCGCGGAGTCCCCGGGATTGGCGATGCCGGTCGCTGCTGCGCCCGGCGGCGGTGCGTCGGCAGCGAGCAATGTGGGCGGCATCTGCCATGGTTCGATGCATGGCGGCTCGGCGGCCCGCGTCGCGAGCGGCAGTGCCAAGCCAAGTGCCGCGGCCCACAGCGCGCGCGGAAGCGGGGAAGAAGTCATGTGGGGTCTCATTATAATGATGCATGGCCAGCAACGACGTGCGTCTCGACCAACTGCAGCACTGGCTGCGCAATGTGCTGCACTGGCCGCTGGTGCGCATCGCGCCGGCCTCGGCCGATGCCAGCTTCCGCCGCTACTTCCGTGCCTGGAGCAGCGACGGCAGTACGCGCGTTGTCATGGACGCGCCGCCCGGCAAGGAAGACATTGCTCCCTACCTCGGTGTCTCGGCATTGCTGGAGCAGTGCCGCGTGCACGTGCCGCGTGTGGAGGCCAGCGATACTGCGGCCGGATTCGTGCTGCTGGAGGATCTCGGGACGGTCTCGTACCTGTCGCGGTTCGAGGCCGGCGCCGACGCCGATGTCCTCTACCATGACGCGCTCGAGGCGCTGGTGCGGATACAGATCGACGGTCGTACGGCGGCGCGTTCGCTTGCCGCTTACGACCGCGCTGCGCTGGCACGCGAACTGGCGCTCATGCCCGAATGGTTCTGCGCGCGGCATCTGCGGCTCGGGCTGGACCGCGAGGAGCAGGCGCTGCTCGAGAGCACCTTCGAGTTCCTGATCGTGGAAGCACTGCAGCAGCCGGTGGTGTTCGTGCATCGCGACTACCACTCGCGCAACCTGATGCTGCTGGCGCACGACAATCCCGGCATCATCGATTTCCAGGACGCGCTGGCTGGGCCCTGCGGCTACGATCTGGTCTCGCTGCTCAAGGACTGTTACATCGGTTGGCCGCGCGAGCGTGTCGAGGGCTGGGTGCGGGAGTTCCGCGCGCGCCTGATGGCACGCGGTGGCGATGGTGGCCGCGATCAGCAGCAGTTCCTGCGCTGGTTCGACCTGATTGGCCTACAGCGGCACATCAAGGTGCTCGGGATCTTCGCACGGCTCTGGTACCGGGACGGCAAGAGTGGCTATCTGAAGGACCTGCCGCGCACCCTCGGCTACGTCGACGATGCCGCGCGGCGCTATCCGGAACTCGCGGCCTTTTCGCGCTGGCTCGGGCAGCGTCTGTTGCCTGCGCTCGAGCCGGCAAACGCACGCGCGCTGGCGGAGACGCCGGCGTGAGCGTGCGGCATGCCATGCTGCTGGCTGCCGGCCGCGGCGAGCGCATGCGGCCTCTGACGGACGGGATACCCAAGCCGCTGCTGCTGGCGCGAGGCAAGCCCCTGATCGTGCATCATCTCGAACGGCTCGCGCGGGCCGGTGTGCGCGAGGTGGTCGTGAATCTGTCCTGGCTCGGTGAGCAGATCCGGACCGCGCTTGGCGACGGCGGCCGCTTCGGCCTGTCGATCCGCTACAGCGAGGAGGGCGCGCAGGCGCTCGAGACCGGGGGTGGCATCTTGCGCGCCCTGCCCTGGCTCGCACCCGGTCCATTCCTGGTCGTCAATGCGGACGTGTTCACCGACTTCGATTTTTCCACGCTCGCAATCGCGCCAGGCGCGTGGGCGCAGCTGCTGCTGGTCCCTAACCCGCCACAACACCCGGCCGGGGACTTCGGGTTCGACGGCAGCCATGTCACGGAAGCGGCCGGGCCGCGCTGGACCTACTCCGGGATTGGTCTCTACACCGCCGAGCTGTTCGACGGTTGTGAGCCCGGGCGCTTTCCACTCAAGCCGTTGCTGCAGCGGGCGATCGCGGCCGGGGCTCTGCGCGGACAGATATACCGGGGCGAATGGAACGACGTCGGGACAGTGGCACGCCTGCAATCCCTGCAATAGCCGGCGGCGACAGATGCCGGCGCGTTGCGGGCGCAACCGGAGCCATTCCGCTAGAATCTACCGGCGTAGCGGCCGCCTATGAGCAGTACCAAACCCACCACCGGCCCCCTTGTGGACGCGCCTCCGCCGAGCCCCGGCAGAGCCGCGCGCAGCGGGGAGAAATACCAGACGCCGCAGGGTTTTACCGCCATCAAGGACGGCATCAGGCCGCATGCCGGTGTGACCCATGCGACTGCGCCCGGCGCAGTGGCGGCAGGCAAGCCGCACTGGCTGCGGGCGCAGATGGCAATGGGAGAAGGCTACGACTTCGTCCGTCGTACGGTGCGCGAGCACCGCCTGGCGACGGTTTGCGAGGAAGCCAAGTGCCCGAACATCGGCGAATGCTGGAATGCCGGCACCGCCACTCTGATGCTGATGGGTGCGGTGTGCACGCGCGCCTGCCGCTTCTGTGCGGTTGATACCGGCAATCCTCGCGGCTGGCTCGATCCGCAGGAGCCGCACAACGTGGCCGAGAGCGTGGCGCTGATGCGGCTCCGGTACGTGGTGCTGACCAGTGTCAATCGCGATGATCTGCCCGACGGCGGCGCAGGCCACTACGCCGCCTGCATCCGTGCCATCAAGCAGCGCGATGGGTCGGTGGCGGTGGAGGCGCTGACGCCGGATTTCCAGGGCGTCCTGGCCGACGTCGAGACCGTGCTCGATGCCGGACCGGAAGTCTTTGCGCAGAACGTCGAGACCGTACGCCGGCTCACGCATCCGGTGCGCGATCCGCGCGCGGGCTATGAGCAGACCCTGGCGGTACTGGAGCACGCGAAGCGCCACCGGCCGCAGACGCTGACCAAGACCAGCCTGATGCTGGGCCTGGGCGAAACCGAGCAGGAGATCGCCGAGTGCCTGCGGGACCTGCGGGCGGTCGCGATCGACATCCTCACCCTGGGCCAGTATCTGCGGCCGACGCCGCATCATCTGCCGATCGAACGTTTCGTGCCGCCGGCGGAATTCGAGCGCTACCGCGCACAGGCGCTGGCCTTCGGCTTTCGGGAGTGTGTGGCCGGACCGCTGGTGCGCTCGAGCTATCGGGCGGAGCGCGCGCTGGCAGGTAACAACGTCGGGCTGGCGCTCACATGAATGCCGCGGAGTTTGCCTTGCCCAGCGAGCTCACAATTACGCCGCAGGTCGAATGGCTCGGCCGCGTGCCGTACGAGCCGACCTGGCGCGCGATGCAGCGCTATACCGAGGAGCGTGGGCCGGAATCCCCGGACCGGATCTGGTTGCTCGAGCACGAGCCCGTGTTCACGCTCGGCATGAGTGCCGATGCCTCGCACGTGCTGCGGCCCGGTGATATTCCGGTGGTGCAGATCGACCGCGGTGGCCAGGTTACCTACCACGGCCCCGGGCAACTGGTGGTTTACCCGCTGATCGACGTGCGGCGCGCACGGCTCGGCGTGCGCCAGCTGGTAACGGCGCTCGAGCGCAGCGTGATCGACTTCGCGGCGCAGTCCGGTATCGTGGCCAGCTGCCGCGCCGGCTCGCCTGGCGTATTTGTCGGTGAACGCAAGCTCGCGAGCGTTGGGCTGCGTATCCGGCGCCACGGCAGCTACCACGGCCTGGCGCTCAACGTCGGCATGGATCTCGAGCCGTTTTCCCGCATCAACCCGTGCGGTTATACCGGCCTGTGTATGACGCAGCTATCGGAACTCGGCGGCCCGCGCGAGGTGGCGGCGATGGCGGCCGATTTCTGTGCCGTGCTGATCTCGCGGCTGTACCGATGATCGTGGCGCCCACGATTCGCCTCGGCACCACCCGCGATGTTGCGCCGATCGCGTCGATGTCGCGCGACTATATCGAGCACGGACTTGGCTGGAGCTGGACGCCGGCACGCGTCCAGGCGGCGGTGCGCGATTGCGCCGTCAACGTTGCCGTGATCGGCAATCCCGAGTCGGTGGTCGGCTTCGGCATCATGCAATATGGCGACGACAGTGCGCATCTGGCGCTGCTGGCGGTGCATCCGAACGAGCAGCAGCGCGGCCTCGGGGCCTTGTTGCTGGCTTGGCTGGAGAAGCCGGCGCAGGTGGCCGGCATCGTGCGCATACGGCTCGAGGCGCGGGCCGACAATCCCGTGGCAATCGGCTTCTATCGCAAACAGGGCTATTACGAGACTGGCCGGTCCGGTGGTTACTACCGCGGCACGGTCGATGCGGTGCGTCTGGAAAAGCAGCTGGCGCTGGCCATCGGCACTGCGATGCGATGATGCGCGCGTTGCCGCTGTGACTGCTGCAGCGTAGCATCCGCGCCATATGCTCAAACGATTCCTGGTACATCTGGTGGTGACGGCGTTGCTGCTGTTACTGGTCAGCCAGCTCGTCGGCGGCGTGCACGTCAGGGATCTGCCCGCGGCACTGCTGGCGGCGCTGGTGCTCGGTATCGTCAACTTCCTCGTGCGCCCGATCCTGATCCTGATCACGCTGCCGGTGACCATCCTGACCCTCGGCCTGTTTTTGATAGTGATCAACGCGCTGATGCTCGAGCTGACGAGCAAGCTGGTGTCGGGATTCGTGGTGCAGAATTTCATCTCGGCGGTGATCGCCGCCGTGCTGCTGGGGGTCTTCAACCTGCTCGTCAGTGCGCTCATGCACCGCAAGTGAGCCGCCGATGAACGCAGCGGCGGTGCTGGATTCGGCGGAAGGATTGGAGCTCTACCTACACCAGGCCATCCCCTTGAGCCGCGCCATGCGCGTCAGGGTAATCGCCATCAGCGATGAGCGCGCCGTGCTGAGCGCACCGCTGGAGCCGAACATCAACCATCGGGGCACGGTGTTCGGCGGCAGCGCCGGTACGCTGGCGACGCTCGCAGCCTGGTCGCTGCTGCACAGCCGGCTGCAGCGCCGGCTGCCGGCCTCGAGCCTGGTGCTGCAGAGCAGCTCGATCGACTACCTGCGGCCGATGTGCAGCGATTTCCGCGCGCAGGCAGAACTGGCGCCCGGCGCGGACTGGGAACTGTTCCAGCGCACGCTCGAGCGGCGCGGCCGCGCGCGCATCGCAGCCATCGCGCAGCTATGGGCGGTCGAACAAGCTGCGGCCCGCTTCAGCGGCGAGTTCGTCGCGCTGCTCGATGTGCCGTCACGGTCGGGCGCGGACCGCGTCATCGCGCTGCCTCGGCCGCAGCTTTGAGCAGCGCTTTTGCGGCGGAGGCGAAACGCTGGCCCGGTCGTCCCGACTCCCGCTACAGCACCAGCAATACCTGCGGACACAACTTCAGCGCGCCAAAGAGCGTTGCGATCTGTCCCTCGCTGGTAGCGCGAATGACATAGGTGATGCCGATGAAACGATTTTGGGCGGAGCTGCGCTCGGTCACCGCCTCCGGGCCCAGAGGGCCGGCGTGCTGTTCCACAATCCGATCAACCTGCCGGCGTACCCCGGCCTCGGCCCTGACCATGACCTTGATCGGGTAGTCGCACGGAAAGCTCAGGCGAGGCGGGGTGTCGTCGGTCATAAACAACAACAGTGTATTATGCTCCCAACACGACGCTGTAGGACGTTTCCGACACCCTTGCATCTTGAAATTCAGGCAGTTGTGCTAGACTCGCCCGCGATCGTCGACCGTCGGTGTTTCGTTTGTTTCGAGGAGCCCAACCGCCTGCGATCATGGTGACAGGATCTACGCTTCGACGGCTCGTGAGACGCCCTCTCCCTGACCTCTAGTGCTTGTTCCTGCCGTGTTATCCGATCTTTAGGGATCGAATCTGTCTGTTCCGGAGAGTGTGATTTTTATGGCGAAGATTTATGTTGGCAACCTGCCGTTCCAGGCCAGCGAGGCTGATGTGCGAACGCTGTTTTCGCAACATGGCACCGTGGAGAACGTATCGCTGCCGACCGATCGTGAGACCGGTCGTCCGCGTGGCTTTGGATTCGTCGAGATGAGCCAGGCCGATGCCGCTCGTGCGATCCAGAGTTTGAACGGTTATTCGATGAATGGCCGTCCGCTGCGTGTCAACGAGGCCCAGGACAAGCCGCGCACCGGCGGCCCGCGTCCGGGCGGCGGTGGCTTCCGCGGCAATGGCGGCGGTGGCGGTGGCGGTGGCGGGCGCTGGTAGGCGCACCGCGAATCGCACCATGCGACCAAAAAAGGCCCGGGGAAACCCGGGCCTTTTTGTTTGGGCGTTACTACCTGCGAGCGTGTCGTCCTGCGCCGTGCAAAGTTGTTCGATCAGCAGATCGCCATGCACTACGCCCTCCATCTATCGCTCTGCTCGGCGGCATCGAAAGCCTCCTCTCCGCAGTGGTCGCCGACAGCATGACGGGACGCCGCCACCGCTCCAACTGCGAGTTGGTGGCGCAGGGACTGGCCAATATCACCTCGAGCCTCTTTGGCGGCATCTGCGTCACCGGCACCATCGCCCGCGCCGCGACCAATGTGCGCGCCGGGGCCCGCAGTCCGCTGGCCGGCATGAGTCATTCACTCTATTTGCTGCTGTTCATCCTGATTGCCGCACCCCTGGCGCAATATATTCCGCTCGCGGCGCTGGCAGCGGTTCTGGCCGTGGTCGCCTGGAACATGGTGGAGAAAACCGAAATTGCGACGCTCTTGCGTGCCTCGGTATCCGATGCCGCGGTACTGCTGATCACTTTCGGGCTGGTTGTGTTTCGGGACCTGTCCACCGGCATCGTGGTCGGCTTCGGGCTCAGCGCCTTGCTGTTCATCCACCGGCTGGCGCAAACCATCGAGATTCAGGGAATGCCGGTCGTTGCCGACACCGATCGGGCGGACCTGCCGGATCACGCCGCGCGCACGGTCTATGAGCGAGAGCGACTGAGGCACCCAGAGATTGCCGTCTACCGGGTAACGGGCGCTTTCTTTTTCGGCGCCGCCGCGGCGGTAGGCGCGGCGCTGGACCGCATCGGCGAGCGCCCAAGGGCCTATGTCATCGATCTTTCAGCCGTTCCGTTCATGGATTCATCTGGCGCTGCCGCGTTATGCGCCTTTAGCCGAAAAGCCCAGAAGCGGGGCGCGCACGTGGCCATCGTTGGGGCAGAACCGATTCAGCAGACCCTGCGCGCGCACGGGCCGAAGCAATCCGGCCTCGAGTTCTTCGCGGCGGTGGAACCCGCCATGAAAGCCGTCGAGGATCGGCTGGCTTGCGCGCCAACGTTCGAACGGTGAAACGGCTGTCGCGTAGCGAGCCTGGCTCGTTTCAGCGCAAGCGCAGCAGGCTCTCGACGCACGGCACGAAGTAATAGGCACCAGTCAACGGCTGAGTAAAGCGTGTAAGGGCATCACGAGTGCCTGTGATGAGCCCCGCCATGCTGTCGAGCATTCGGGAAAGCCGCTTCTGGTCCGAGCTCAATCCGACGAACATGGTGCCATGGTCGTTGATGCGTCCATAGGGCATGTTGCGCCGAAAAATTTGCCCGAACTCGTCCTGATCGGTGCGAGCGACATGCGAATCTGCGGGCTTGTTCTCGAGCTCGATGCTCTCGAGCTTGGTGCGGCCCATGATGCGCTCCTGTCGATCGATCGGCAGCGCTTCCCATGCCGCTATCTTGTGCTGCCACTTCTGCAGCAACAGAATCGAGCCGGCCGCACCAGGCACTCCATTGGGCAAGAGGGCGGCGGCCGGAGCATCGAGCAGGCTCGGATTCTCCGAGCCGTCGATGAAGCCGGTGAGATCGCGATCGTGCCGGTAAGACCAGCTCGAGGTTTCTTCCGCCAGCAAGGCCTGCTCTGAGAGGGCACGGACGATCGAGCGGGCCATGTCGAAGATCACGTCGTGCGCGCTGCCGGACAGCCAGACCAGCGCATCATGTTGGGTGCTGGGCATGACGAATCCTTCGGTGCCCTGGAGTGGGCGATTGAAACCCTCTACTCCGGGCGGCGCATCCTCCGGAGCGCTCTCGCGCCAGAGCTCTGGCCGAAAGCCGATGACGAAATTCACGCCCCCGGTGGTGGTTCTTGGCTCACGAATCGCGGCGAGGGTCGAGGCGAACTCCTTGCCGCGCCTCGCATCAAGCCGGTCAAACTCCAGATAGGCATGGGAGGAGGTCCCCAGCGCGAAGATTCCGGCTTGAGGCGTGTACATCGGGAAAGTATATCAGTGCGGGCGCGCAGCTCCCGCGGATGGAGTCAGGGCGCTATGCTTCCGGTCGATGGATGACTTGAAATTCCCCGCCCGCATCGGCCTCGGCACCTGGCGCATGGGTAATTCACGCAGTGCGCGCGCCACCGAGACCGCGGCAGTGGCGCACGCGCTCGCGGCCGGTTACCGCCTGTTCGACACCGCAGAGATGTACGGCGATGGCCGCGCCGAACAGATACTCGGGACGGCGTTACGGGACTTCGGCCCCGCGCGCCGCAATGAGCTGTTCATCGTCAGCAAGGTGCTGCCGAGCCACGGCGCGCGCGCGGGCGTAGTGCGCGCAGGCGAGCAGTCGCTCGCGCGCCTCGGTTGCGGCTATCTCGATCTCTACCTGCTGCATTGGCGCGGCTCGCATGAGTTTCAACAGACGCTGCGCGGTTTTGCCGAGCTGCGCGAACGAGGTCTGATCCGCCGCTACGGCGTCAGCAACTTCGATCACGGCGATCTGTCGGAGTGGTTCGAGGCGGAAGCGTCGCTGGGGCTGGCCGGCGGGACGCAATGCAATCAGGTCTACTACTGCCTCGAGACGCGTGCCGTGGAGTTCGAGCAACTCGGCTGGCAGCGACAGCATGGCATTCAGACCATGGCCTACTCACCACTGGGCCAGGGCGCACTGGCTCAGCATCCGCTGCTGCGGC
Organism: Steroidobacteraceae bacterium; assembly: GCA_049584935.1. Classification (GTDB taxonomy): domain Bacteria; phylum Pseudomonadota; class Gammaproteobacteria; order Steroidobacterales; family Steroidobacteraceae; genus FEN-1191. The sequence goes on along the minus strand of JBAUYT010000328.1, from coordinate 8,190 downwards.
AGATGGCGCAGCAGCGCGGTCTGAGCGCCGCGCAACTGGCGCTGGCCTGGGCCATTCGCGATGCCGACGTGGTCGCCATCCCGAAATCCGTGCAGCCGCGCCGCATCGACGAAAATCTGGCTGCCTCGACCGTCACCCTCAGCGCCACCGAGCTGGCGCGGCTGGATCAGGCTTTTCCGCCGCCGCGCTCGCGGCAGCCGTTGCCGATGACCTGAGTTCCGGTGAAGGTCTTCCACTGCAGCCATTGCCGCCACATCGTGTTCTTCGAGAACACCCAGTGCGTCAACTGCGGCTTCACGCTGGCGTATGTGCCGGATCTGGCAGCGGTGGTGGCGCTGGCGCGGGTCCCGGATGGAACCTGGCAGATCGAGCCGCGCGGCGCGGCGCACCGCCGCTTTCGCCTGTGCCGCAACTACAGCGAGCAGAACGTCTGCAACTGGGCGGTGCCGGTCGAGGACCGCAACGCACTGTGCGATTCATGCAGGCTCACCGCGGTGATCCCGAATCTTGCCAGGGCAGGCCATCGCGAGGCCTGGTTCAAGCTCGAGGCGGCCAAGCGACGCCTGATTTATTCGCTGCGGGCTTTGCATTGCCCGATCAGCAGCCGCATGGAGGATCCCGAGCGGGGGCTCGCCTATCAGTTCCTCAGCGACCAGGATGCCGACCAGCGGGTGCTCACCGGGCACGACCAGGGCCTCATCACGGTCAACGTCACCGAGGCCAACGATGCCGCGCGGGAGCATCAGCGGCTGCAGATGCACGAGCCGTATCGCACGCTGCTGGGACATTTCCGTCACGAGATCGGCCACTATTACTGGGAGCGGCTGATCAACCATACCGCTCGTCTCGAGCCGTTTCGGCTGCTGTTCGGCGACGAGCGCGCCGACTACGCGGCGGCGCTGCAGGCGCACTACCAGCGTGGGCCGCCGGCGGACTGGGTGCAACGCTTCGTCAGCGGCTATGCGGCGTCGCATCCGTGGGAGGACTGGGCGGAGAGCTGGGCGCATTACCTGCACATGACCGACATGCTCGACACGGCCGCCGACTGCGGCCTGTCGCTCAATCCCCATCGGCGCGACGAGCCGACGCTGGCGCACGCGCGCAGCGGCACCGGGCAGCCGTTCGAACGTCTGAGCGCCGACTGGTTTCCGCTGACCTATCTGCTCAACAATCTCAATCGCAGCATGGGGCTCGCCGACGGCTACCCGTTCGTGCTGTCGACGCCAGCGCTCGAGAAGCTGCGCTTCGTGCACGACACCATCGCCATGGCCAACTGATCGGCCGCGCCGGCGGGCGCTACCCCCGCCACTGCGCTGCAGGCATCATGTACTGTTTCAAGGAGAAGCGTGTTCGTGCAACCCCTGGTCGATGGTGAATGGCTGGCATCGCAGCTCGGGGCAGCAGATCTGAAGCTGTTCGATGCCAGCTGGTACCTGCCTGACGAACGGCGCGATGCGTGCGGCCTCTATCGCAGCGCGCATCTGCCCGGAGCACGCTTCTTCGATATCGACCGTGTCGCCGATGCCGAATCTGCGCTGCCGCACATGGCGCCGACCGCGGCCCGCTTCGAGCACCTGATCGGAGCGCTCGGCGTCGGCAACGACGACCGTGTGGTGTTCTACGACCAGAAGGGTATCTTTTCAGCCGCTCGTGGCTGGTGGCTCATGCGCCTGTTTGGTCATGAGCAGACCGCCGTGCTCGACGGCGGCTTGCCGCGCTGGCAGCGCGAGGGACGCCCGCTGGTCAGCGGCGAGGAGGCAGTGCCACAACCCGCGTCGTTCCGCGCGTCCTACCACGCGCGCTACCTGCGTGGCCTCGGGGACGTGCTGGCGAATATCTCGCAGCCGCAGGAACTGCTGCTGGACGCTCGCTCGCCGGATCGCTTCCATGCACGTGTGCCCGAACCGCGGGCGGGCATGCGTGGCGGGCACGTACCCGGCAGCCGCAATCTGCCGTACGGGGAGTTGCTCGCCAACGGCGAGACCATGCTGGCGCCCGGGATACTGCACCAGCGCTTTGCTGCCGCCGGCGTCGGTCCCGACAGCACCGTGGTCACCAGCTGCGGCTCCGGCCTCACCGCCGCGGTGCTGAGTCTCGGACTGATCGTCGCGGGGCTCCCCGGTGGCGCGCTCTATGACGGATCGTGGGCGGAATGGGGCGGTCGACCGGACACGCCGATCGAGCGCGACTGACAATCTTCGATCAAATTCCTACGGTCGAATCAGCCTTCCCGCAGTGCCGCCGAACGCGACGCGCTCGCTAATCTCCCCTCTGCCAGAACAGAGCGTCGTTCATGGGGAGAAACGCCATGCCATTGCGCACCGTGCTGATCGTAATCCTGGTGCTGCTGTTGATCGGGGCTTTTCCGGTCTGGCCCTACAGCAGTTCGTGGGGTTACTACCCCAGTGGTGGTCTGGGAGCACTGCTGGTCGTTCTCGTGGTGCTGATCCTGATGGGCGCTCTGTAGCGGTTGCGAGGCGCCGGCGCCGCGCTGCATGGCGCCCGAAGCCCCGATGGCTTAGGGTAATACTTTGACCGCAGCGAACGGGGCTATGTCGTCCAATTCACAGGCCGTGGGCCAGGGTCCGGCACACGCCGTCGCGTCGAAGATCGATGGGCGGCGGGTCATTGCCATTTTCAAGTTCCTGAAGGCTGTGCTGCTGATCCTCACCAGCTACGGGGTGCACAAGCTGCTGGATCCGCGCCTGATCGACCAGATCCGGGTGTGGTCGGCCACGGTCACCGACCGGGTCGATCAGCGGCTGATCCTGCGTGCACTGAGCTGGGTAGAGGGGCTGGGCGCCGACAAGCTGCACCTCGTCATGGCCGTCACGATCGCGTACACCGCGGTGGTGTTGCTGGAGGGGACCGGTTTGTGGCTGCGGCAGCACTGGGGGGATTGGGTGACTCTGGTCGCCACCTGCTCGCTGATTCCGTTCGAACTCTGGGAGCTGATTCAACGCGCCGCCGGACACCGCTGGACCGTGGTGGCAACCTTGCTGGTCAATCTGCTGATTGCGGCCTACCTGGTGTACCTGGTGCGCTCGCGGCGGCAGGAACAGGCGACCGCTTCCGCGGCGCCGGTGGCTCGTTGAGGTTCAGCTGGCAGCGCCGCATTCGACCCGCCTGCTGGCGCTGGCGGGGTACTGACGGTGGTGCTGATTGTGGCGCTCGCGCTGCCGGCGCGGCTATGCTTCAGGCTCTGACATGGACGACGCCACGATTCCTCATACCGGCGGCTGCCACTGCGGTCGCGTTCGCTTCGAAGTGCTGGCCCCGGCGGAACTCGAGCTGCTGGACTGCAATTGCTCGATCTGCGCCAAGTCGGGCTACCTGCACCTGATAGTGCCGCAAGAGCGATTCCGGCTACTGTCGGGTGCCGGTCAGCTGACCGACTACCGCTTCAATACCGGTACCGCACGGCATCTGTTCTGCTCGGTCTGCGGTGTCAAATCGTTCTACGTGCCGCGCTCATTTCCCGCGGGTTACAGCGTCAACGCGCGTTGCCTGGATGCCGGCACGGTACGCGCCACGCACGTTGCGCCGTGCGACGGCCAGAATTGGGAGCGGCAATTTGCATGAGTGCAATGCGCGTCTACGGCATGTCGAGCTCGGGCAACTGCTACAAGGTGCGGCTGCTGCTCGAGCAGCTCGCCATGCCCTACGATTGGATCGAAATCGACACGCGCAGCGGGGTCACACGATCGAGCGAGTTCCTGGCCCGCAATCCCAACGGCCGCGTGCCGCTGCTCGAACTGGCACCAGGTGAGTTCCTCGCCGAGTCGGATGCCATCCTGTTCTACCTGGCCGAGGGCACGCACTTCTGGCCGCAGGAGCGGCGGCAGCGCGCCGAGGTGTTGCAGTGGATGTTCTTCGAGCAGTACAGCCACGAGCCCTACATCGCCGTGGCCAGGTTCATCTGCGCTTTCCTGCCGCCGCAGGACGCGCGCCGCGGCGAGCTGCCAAAACTGCAGCAGCGCGGCAATGACGCCCTGGGAGTCATGGAACGCCACCTGCGCCAGCGCAGCTATCTGGTCGCCGAACGCTACTCGATTGCGGATATTGCGCTCTACGCCTATACACATGTTGCCGCGGACGGCGGCTTCGAGCTGGCGCGCTTCCCGGCGATCCAGGCGTGGCTCGCGCGCATCGAGGTGCAGCCGTGCTTCGTGCGCATGCCACCGGCGCCGCCGCCGCCGTGAGCGAGCCTCGGGCCGGCGCCGCGGTCACGGCCGCGCTGTGGCGCTCTGCAACGCCGCGCGCAGCGAGCGCACTTCGGCCCGCAGTTCCTCTACCTGCTGCTCCAGCGCCGCTAGCCGCTCGGTAGTGGCTGCCGCTGCGGCAACTGCGGTAGCGGCCGAACTGGCAGCGGCAATGCCGGCTGCCACGGGCGCCGCCGCGGAGCTTGCCGCAGGCAAGACGGTGGCTTGCGGCTCGCCGCTGAACAGGTGCGCGTAGCGCGCATCGCGCCTGCCGGGTTCGCGGGGCAGGCGGACCACGCAGGCACCCGCCTCGAAGCGCGCCAGGTGCTCTAACGCCGCCTCCACCTGGGCCACATCGTCGATGTCCGCCATGCGCGCCGCGCGCGTGCGCAGCTCACCCGGTGTCTGCGGCCCGCGCAGCAGCAGCTCGCACACTACGGCGCGCTCCTGCGGAGTAAACTGCAGGTTGCTGAATTCGGTATTGCAGAAGCGCTGCTGATACTTGGGTACGCGGCTGCCGAATCCGGACTTCTCGAGCACCAGATGCTTGCGCATCAGCGCATCGAGCAGCTCCTGCACGGCACCGTCGGTGAGTTCGAGCATCGGGTCCCGATTGCTCTTCTGATTGCAGGCCAGCAGCAGCGCGTTCAGCGACAGCGGGTACTGGTCGGGGGTCGTGATCTGCTTCTCGATCAGGCTGCCGATCACGCGCGCTTCGAGGGGAGAGAGTTGTGGAATCATGCGGCATTATAGGCGCTGCCATGGACGTCACCGACGTAACCCGGGGCACGCTGGCCTACTACGAGCAGGGCGCCGAGCAATTCCGCGCCGGCACCTGGGACCACGACGTCAGTCAGAACATCGGGGCGCTGCTGCGGCACCTGGCGGGGCCGCCGCCGCTTTCGATTCTGGATTTCGGCTGTGGACCGGGTCGCGACCTGGCGGCGTTCGCCGCGCTGGGACATCGCGTGGTCGGACTGGAGGGTGCCGCGCCGTTCGTCGCCATGGCGCGTGCCGCCGGCCACGAGGTCTGGCAGCAGGACTTTCTCGACCCGCAGCTGCCGCCGGCGCATTTCGATGGAGTGTTTGCCAATGCGTCGTTGTTTCATGTGCCTTCGGCTGTGCTGCCGCGTGTGCTCGAGAGCCTGCACTGCACACTGCGGCCCGGCGGTGTGCTGTTCAGCTCCAACCCGCACGGTCACAACGAGGAGGGTTGGAACCGCAATCGCTACGGCGTCTATCACGACCTCGCGAGCTGGCGGCGCTATCTGACGGCGGCAAATTTCACCGAGCTCGAGCACTACTATCGACCGACCGGCCTGCCGCGCGAGCAGCAACCCTGGCTGGCCAGCGTGTGGAGCCGGCAGGAGCCGCCATCCGGCTGATTCGGCCGCTATCAGTCCGACAATGCCCAGTCGGCAGCGGCCTGAGCGTGGATCGCGGTGGTGTCGAACAACGGCACGCTGGTGTCCTGCGGTTGGATCAGCAGCGCCAGCTCGGTGCAGCCGAGGATGATCGCCTGCGCGCCCTGGGTGACCAGCGTGCCCATGATCCGCCGGCAGTGCTGGCGCGACGAGTCGATTGCCCGGCCGACGCACAGCTCGTCAAAGATTATACGGTCGATGATGCGGCGGTCCTCCGCCGCGGGTGTCAGGGCGCGGATGCCATGCGCGGTCCGCAGCCGCTCGGCGTAGAAGGGCTGCTCCATCGTAAAGCCCGTACCGAGCAATCCCACGGTTGCGAATGCGGCCCGGCGGATCTCGGCGGCGGTGAGGTCGATGATGTGCAGCAGCGGAATGCCGACTGCGATCTCGATGGCGGCGGACACCTTGTGCAGGGTATTGGTACAGAGCACCAGCCCCTCGGCCCCGGCAGCCTGCAGTGCGCGCGCCGCCTGGACCAATGCCGCGCCGGCGGCGTCCCACTCGCCGGCACGCATGTGCCGCTCGATGGGCTGGAAGTCGACGCTGTAGAGCACCAGCTGCGCCGAGTGCAACCCGCCAAGCCGGTTGCGCACCGCTTGATTGATCAGCCGGTAGTATGGCAGCGTCGATTCCCAGCTCAAGCCACCGATCAGACCGAGCGTCCTCACACGCCTTCCCAGAATGCCTCGATCAATCCGTGCATGCGCTGCCATAACGGTCCGGGTATACCCGTGCCGACCGGCGCACCATCGAGCCGCGTTACCGGAATGACGCCGCGCGTGGCGGCCGACAGCCACACCTCGTCGGCCGCGCGCAGGTCGGCTTCGCGCAGCGGCACACTGGTGTAAGCAATGCCGTGCGCATCGGCAAGTTCTTCGACCAGGCTGCGGGTCGTGCCCGGCAGCAGTCGATGCGAATTCGGCGGGGCACACACCAGCCCGTTCGAAATCACGTAGACGGTCGAGGAACTGGCGTCGGTGAGCCAGCCGTCCCGCAGCAGAATGGTTTCCGCCGCGCCCGCGTCGATGCCCTGCTGGCGCAGCAGTACATTGGCCAGCAGTGACACCGACTTGATGTCGCAGCGGGCCCAGCGGCTGTCCTCGGCCGTGATGCAGGCAACGCCGCGCTCCAGCGTCTCGGGCGGGATCGCGGGCAGTGGCGAGCAGAACGCGAACACCGTGGGCTCGACGTCCGGCAGCGGTGCGTGATTGCGCCCGAACTCGGCGCCGCGGGATACCTGCAGGTAGAGATACAGATTGCCGCCGCCGTTGGCCTCGATCAGTGCCGTTACCAGCGCGCGCCACTCGGTCTCGCCGTGCGGATTGCGGATGCGGATTGCATCGAGGCTGCGGCCGAGGCGCGCAAGATGCGCGGCCAGGCGGCGCGGCTGGCCGTGCCGTGCGGCGATGACCTCGTAGACGCCGTCGCCGAACAGGAAACTTCGGTCGAGCGGCGAGATGCGCGCCTCGCGCAGTGGCAGCAGGCTGCCATTGAGGTGGCAGACCGGCAGCGGGTCGGCCACGCGCCTACTTCTGGAACCAGAGCAGCACGGTGTCGCTGAGCCGGCTCCAGATGCCGCCTTCGGGCACATTGACGGTCGGATACAACGGCACCGTGGTTGCCAGTTTGCCATCGACCGTGACCTGCATCTCGCCAACCTGCGTCGAGGTGCTCAGAGGTGCCACCAGCGGGTGGCGCACGCTGGCGTTCTTCTGGATGCTGCCGGCCTGGCCGCGCGGGATCACCAGATTGATGTCGGTCGCTGGACCCACCGACATGTACTGCTCGCCGGCCTTGAAGACGCGCGGCTTGAGAACGACCGTGCCGCGCTGCTGCACATTGACGGTCTCGTAGAAGGTAAAGCCGTAGTTCAGGAGTGCGGCACTCGCATCTTCACGTCCCTTGATGCTGTGCGCTCCCATGACCACCGCGATCAAGCGCATGTTGTCGCGCTTGGCCGAGGTCACCAGGCAGTAGCCGGCGGTGTCGGTATGGCCGGTTTTCATGCCATCGACGGTTGGATCCCGCTCCAGCAGGCCGTTGCGATTGTCCTGCTTGATGTTGTTCCAGATGAACTCGCGGATCGAGAACCACGAGTAGTACTCCGGATATTCGCGTACCAGGGCAGCCCCGAGGCGCGCCAAGTCACGCGCGGTGCTGTAGTGGGTCGGAGAAGGCAGGCCGCTGCTGTCGTCGAAGTGCGTGTTGGTCATGCCGAGCTTCCGCGCGTACTCGTTCATGAGCTGCACGAACGCCGGCTCGGTGCCGCCGACGCGCTCCGCCAGCGCGATGGTGGCGTCGTTGCCGGACTGCACGATCATGCCCTTGATCAGCGTCTCGGCGGGCACCTGGCTGCCGACCTGCACGAAGGTGCGCGAGCCCTCGGCACGCCAGGCGTGTTCGCTGATCGTCACCATGTCGGTGAGCTTGAGCGAGCCGGCCTTGAGCGCATGAAACACGGCGTAGCAGGTCATGAGCTTGGTCAGGCTGGCGGGTTCGACGCGCTTGTCGGCATCGCGCTCGGCCAGCACCTTGCCGCTGGCGAAGTCTTCCAGGATGTAAGC
>JBAUYT010000327.1:0-4176 GCA_049584935.1 Steroidobacteraceae bacterium | reverse complement strand
AGGGTCACGGGGGAAGCGCTTGCTGATTGAAGCGACAACGTCACGCCCGGGATGACATTGGTGATCTGGTTGCTGCTGCTGGTCACGAGCAGCGGTTGCGCCGAGCCGGTTCCACCCACGAAGACAGCGGCATTCTGGGCCTGGACCAGGTTGCGCATCTGAAGGCCCGTGGTGCCGCCGTCGATGATGACACTGCCGGCCGTGCCGGAGTTCACCGCCGTGAGCGAGAGGCGGTAGGGCGTCTGTGAGGACCCATCGTTGATGATGCTGGCACTCACGCCAAAGCCCAGCGCCTGGATTTTGGCTTGAAGGGTTGTGAGGGTATCGCTTGAGGTCACCGCGATGGTTTTTTCCATCGCGCCGTCGATAGTGTTGCCGGTGGCCGTTCCGGCGATGTTGAGGTCGGAAGCGGTGGTTCCGGTGACACTGGTAACAGTGAGGTGACCGGCCCCGTTTGCGTTGTCGGTTAGCAGGATGCCGTTGCCGTTGGCGTTGATCGAAGCGGTGACGCCGATGTTCTTCGCGTTGATCGCGCTCATCACGTCGCCGATTGTGTTGAACGTCCCCTGCGACACGGTGACGGTCGCCGAGACGCCCGCGGAGTTGGTAATCGTGAAACTTCCGTTGCCAACGCCCTGGCCGCCGTTGTAGGAGCTGAGAAGCGTGTTTTGACTGACGAATTGCAGGTGAAGGTCGCCGCCGTTTACCGTAGTCGTGTCGGTATTATAAGTTCCCGCAAGCCCCAGGGCTTCGGCAGTGTTGCCACCATTGGCATCGGCGATGACCAGGTTTCCCGAGCCGCCGGTATTATCCTGGAGCTGAATTCCATTTCCCGCGGACTTCAGCGACGCCGTAACGTGGCCGTCGGTATCGCTGTTGATCGTGTCGATGATCTGCTGAACTGTCTTGGCGCCCGAAAGATCCACTACGGACGGCGGGTCGTTGTTGCGATCAGTGATTGAGATCTGCCCCAACGCGATTCCGGACCCGCCCTCAAGTGAGCTTACCAGCACGGTATCGAGCCCGGAGATGACCTGGTTTCCATTGATGACCCCGCCGGAACCCGTCTGCTGGATGCCCAGGTCTGCGGCGGCATCGGACCCGTTGATGTCAGCGACCGTTAATGCCCCGCTCCCGCCACTTTCGTCAGTCAGGGTGATCCCCTTGGCGTTTGCAGAAAGGCTGGCCTTCACTTTTCCGTTCGTCGCCGAGTTGATCGCATTGATTACGTCTCCCACCGTCTGGGCCGACCCGAGGCTGACAGTGGAAGTGGAGCCATCACCGGCAGTAATGACAAAGTCCCCGGCGCCCGTCGTGGTGCGCACACCCCGCCCGTCATTAAGGGACGAGAGCGTCGTTCCCGCGCTCAGATAATCGATCGATGACCCGACAATGGTGCTTCCCGTTGCCGGGCCTGTAATCCCCAGTTCCTGGGCGGTGGTGCTGGTGCCAAGGTCCTGCACGCTGAGCGTTCCCGAACCGCCGCTGGTATCGGTCAGTACGAGATGGTCGTTCTGAATCGAAGCATGCACGCTGATGTCGAGCGAGTTGTTGATCGAGTTCACCACGTCATCGAGCGTAACGTCCGAGGTGGTGTCGATGACGTCGGTCTTGCCGCTGGCGTCGGTGATCCGGAACTGTCCCGGGCTGACCCCGGCGCCACCGTTCAGGCTGGACAAGTCAGTTTGAGCGTCCAGGCTCCCACCCCCCATTTCGATGCTGATCGTGCCTGCCTGCAGCGGGGAGGATGGGCTGGCGTATCCGTTGCTGATGCTCTGCTGCGAACTGACAAGCTGCGCGACTTGGAACTGGTAGGAACCCTGCGGCGCGCCGGCGGTTGTCGTGGCGGTCAACACGCTGGGATCGCTGCTGGTGGACGTCGAGGCGTTGAAGGTCGTGGGCAGCTCAAGAGACTGGCCGATCGTTTGCAAGCTCTGAAGCTGTGTCTCCAGGCTGGAATAAGCCTGCTGCTGAGCCGTATTGCTGGCAACTTGGCTCTGAAGGAGCGTTACCGGCGCCTGGTCATAGGTCAACAGCGCGCTGATGATGGCGCTGGTGTTGATGCCGCTGATGATCCCGATGCTGGAAGTGATCTGGCCCATTGCATTACCCAGCCGCGACCCGCCCCGATCGAAGCCGCGTCATCATTCATTCATCGGCGGCAGACCGTGGATCATTCATCACCGCACCGGAGTTTCTCAGACCCCGGGACGGCGCAATTGCATTCATGTCTGCCGCCACTCGATCCAGCGCTGGAAGGATAATCTCCTGCTCAAGGGCCCATAGGCCCAGGAAGTTCCGTTGCGCCAGTCGAACCGCTTGCAGCTTTTCCACCACTGCTGAAATATCTCGCACGCATCGCCTCCGCGTTTCTAAGAGACATTATCGGAACCGCAATGCCGGGGCCGTGAGAATTTCACGCCGCCCCAAGTTAACCCAGATTATTCACCCCCGGCTTGGCGGCAGCTGGTTTTCTTGTGCCTTGGCGGCCGCGGGCACAACGGAGGGTCGTTTGGGCTTGTGAGCGCAGACGACCCCCTTACCCCCAGTGGTGGCCGGGCTGCGGAGAGTCAGGGGGATGAGGTGAACGACAGGGCGCGCTCGGCGACCGAGACATAGAAGTGCTGCCACGGCCAATTGCCCGCCAGCTTCACGACGATGCGCCGGGTCGTCTGCACGATCTCGGCGGCGACCTTGACCAGCATCAGCCGCCAGGTGCAGGGTTGGCCGACGCGAAGCACCTCGGGCAGTTCGCCGCTGTCGCGTACGGCATTGAGCAGGTTGAACGCGGCGGTGTGCAGCAGCAGGCGGAAGAAGTTGGCCATGAACCGATGACAGCTCAGGCGGTCCATATGCAGGCCGTTTTTCAGTTCGTCCATGCGGTGCTCGCTCTCGCCGCGTTGGACGTAATCGTCGTAAGTCTTCTGTCCCTGCTCGGGGGTCTGGACGTCGGGCAGGTTGGTCAGGACAAAGCGGAGGTTGGTCCCGCCGGCGTGACACTCGGCCTTGGCAGTCACGGTGCGGGGATGTTCCCAAGAGTCGCATTGGTATTGGAAGCATTCAAAGAGCCGGGCCTTCTCCTTGGTCCGCCCGTACTGTTCGACGGCCTGTTGCATCAACGGCTCCGTGAGCTTCTTGAGCCGGGCATTGGTGGCAAAGCCCAAGGTGTAGGAAAGGCCGTTTTCCTCGCAGACTTTGTACATCGCCGGCAGTCCGAAGCCCGCGTCGGCCCGGACGTGGATGGCGATGTCGGGCCGCTCCTTGCGAAGGGCGTTGACGATCCGCATCAGGTCGTCCTCGGCCCCCAGCGACGCGTGCACGGTGCCGGGGCGGAGCCAGGCCATGAACACGTGTTTGGTGGTCGGCTCGCTGATGATCAGCGGGAAGTATTGGTATTGGCCGTAGTAGCCGTGGAAGAGCGTCAACTGCTGATGGCCGTGCGTCGGGTCATCGGTCGCATCCAGGTCGAGGGTGATCGAGGCAGGCAGTTGTCCGCCGTGCTTTTGCTTGAGCCGCTCGATGCCCGTGGCGATGTTGAAATCGATCAGCTTCTGCAGCACCGCCGGCGTGGCCAGGTTCTCGAAGCGGCATAGCGTCGGCTGGCTGGCCAGCGCCGCGTCCTGCGGCAACCGTCCGGCGACGAGCTTGAACACCGGGTCGTTCCGCAGCGTGTCGTGGTCGTTGCAGTCCTCGTATCCGGCAAGGATGCCGAACACCCGCTGCCGCAACATGGACAGCAGCGAGTGCTCTCGCGCGGGATTCGGATCATTCAGGCACTGAACCATTCGCGCGGTGTAGTTCCAGCGTTGATCGAATTGCCGCAGCGGCAGCAGGCCGGCGTCGGAACTGATCTGCCCTTGATGCGGCTGGACAACGATCGGAACCCGTGGGAGAAAGTCGAAGAGAATCGGCTGAGCAGTCTGCGTCAACATCCAGGGCCTCCCGTGTGCGTGTAACGTGCTTGCAAGAAACACTGTTATGCCACACGGAGGCCCGCGGCGCGAATGCGGGCTGAATTATTAGGGCTAAGTTTTCTCGATCTATGGGAATAGCTGTCAGTGTTATTTGGGTTTGTCTAGGCCCTAATTGGAGCTCGTCATCTCAGATTCACATACCCTCGCCGTGCAGCAGCTATTTGTGAAGCACCAGCAGCAGCTGCGGGCGTTCGTTGTGGCG
>JBAUYT010000326.1:0-3975 GCA_049584935.1 Steroidobacteraceae bacterium | reverse complement strand
CAGGTGAGATATGAGCAATGACCTTAACGGCGCTCGGACGTTAGTGCAGACCTTGGTCAACTGTGGCATTGATATCTGCTTCGCCAACCCGGGCACCTCCGAGATGCATACGGTGACCGCATTCGATTCGGTGACCGGCATTCGTCCCGTACTCTGCCTGTTCGAGGGAGTGGCCACCGGAGCCGCCGACGGGTACGGCCGCATCGCGGGCAAGCCCGCGGCTACTTTGCTTCATTTAGGTCCGGGCTTGGCCAATGGATTGGCCAACCTGCACAACGCTCGTCGCGCCGCGACACCCATCGTCAATGTGGTCGGTGACCATGCCACCTACCACCTGCAATATGACGCGTTACTGACATCGGACATTGTGGGTTTCGCCAGGCCGATCTCGGCATGGATTTGTGAGTCCAGGAGCGCCCAGACGGTTGCTGCGGACGCGGCCCGCGCCGTGCAGGCGGCACGCGCCGCTCCGGGTTGCATTGCCACGCTGATCCTGCCGGCGGATACGGCCTGGAGCCAGGCCGAGTGCGCGGCCCAGCCATTGGCGGACATCGGTCCGGCACCGGTGGATGCCAGTACGATCGAGTTGGCTGCCAAGCGGCTCTCGAACGGCAAGAAGACCGCCCTGCTGCTGCGTGGCACGGCCCTGATCGGCGCTGGCCTGGAGGCAGCCGGCCGCATTCAGGCAAAGACCGGGGCGAGACTCCTGTGCGATACGTTTGCCCCCCACGCCGAATCGGGTGCCGGTCGCGTGGCGGTCGAACGAATCCCCTATTTCGCCGAACAGATCGTCGCCGCGCTGGCGGACATCGAACAGTTGATCCTAGTTGGCAGCAAGCCCCCTATTGCCTTTTTTGCCTATCCGGGTAAGCCCAGTTGGTGCGCGCCCGAGACATGCGAGATCAGTTACCTGGCGCACCCTCATGAAAACGGTGCCCAGGCATTGCGCGACGTCGCGGATACCCTTGAGGCAGCCGCACATTGCCCGCTGAGAGTGCCGCTGCAGTTGCCAGACATGCCTCACGGCTCACTGAATGCGGTCGGCGTCGCGCAGATCATTGCGCGGCTGACGCCTGACCATGCAATCTACGCTGATGAATCGGCGACCTCGAGCTGGCCACTGCTGACGCACCTGGCACGGGCGCGACCGCACACCCATCTGCCGCTCGCCGGAGGCTCCATCGGGCAGGGAATGCCGCTTGCCATCGGCGCTGCCCTCGCCGCGCCGGCGCGCAAGGTGGTGTGCCCCCACGGCGATGGCGGTGCCGCCTACACCCTGCAGGCACTGTGGACCATGGCTCGCGAGAATCTGGACGTGACCACGGTCATCTATGCCAATCGTTCCTATGCGATTCTCAATATCGAGTTGCAAAGAGTCGGTGCGGTCCATGTCGGCGCCAAAGCTCTTTCCATGCTGGATCTGCATAACCCGGAGCTGAATTGGACTCGGATCGCGTCCGGCATGGGCGTGGAAGCCAGCCGCGCCACCACATGCGCTGAATTCGCAGCCCAGTACGAATCCGCCATGAAGTCCAAGGGGCCGCGGCTGATTGAAGCTATGATCTGAGGCCCCAATCCACTTCGCCGCTATTGCGTCGCAGCTGCGCGGGCGCGCCATGCGACTCGTCCCGTCAGTCGCGACCTGCCAGCGACAGCATGGCATGCAACAGCACATTGGCCCCCGCTTCCAAGTCGGAAGGCTCGGCGCTCTCGGCTTCGTTGTGACTCAGGCCGCCGGCGCAGGGCACGAAGATCATGGCGGTGGGCACCACGTAGGATGTATTGCAGGAGTCGTGACCCGCACCGCTGACGATCTCCATTGACGGGTAGTCGAGCGCCTTGACGGACGTGCGCACGGCCGCCACGCAGTCGGCATCGAAGGTAACCCCGGGCGCCTCCCAGACACGCCGGATCTCACCACGCAGACCCTCTGCGGCGAGCGCTTCGGCCACGATGCGCTCCGCCTCTGCACACAATGATTGATATTGGTCGGCATCGGGATGACGCAGATCCAAGGTGAATCGCAGCCGTCCCGGCACGGTGTTCGGCGACCCCGGCTGAGTCTCAATGATGCCGACGGTCAGGCGAGCATCCGGACCATGTCCCGAAGCCGCCTGGTACAGCTGCGGCAGGATGGCGGACAGTGCGCGCACCGGATCGCGGCGCCAGTGCATGGGGGTCGGCCCCGCGTGCGCCTCCTGGCCCTGAATCACCACTTCGTACCGGCACATGTGCTGCACACCCGTGACCACGCCGATGGTTCTTGCCTGCTGTTCGAGCACCGGACCCTGCTCGATGTGCGCTTCCAGTGCGGCTTTGACCGCTTGGCGATGGATCGGCGTATCAGGGCGGATACCGGCGCGCTCGAGCTCCGAACCCACGCTGATGCCGTCCCGATCGAGGAGCGCGTGGGCCTGCGCGAGCGGCAGGCGACCCGCCCAGACCGCCGAGCCCATCATGGCGATCGGAAAGCGGCAGCCTTCCTCGTTGCACCAGACCGCGATTTCCAATGGATGCTCGGTCTCGATGCGCTGATCGTTCAGCGTCTCGATGACTTCGAGGGCCGCCAGCACGCCGTAGACACCATCGAAGCGCCCGCCGGTGGGTTGCGTATCCAGATGGCTGCCGGCCAGCACGACCGGCAGCGTGTCATCGCGCCCAGGGCGGTGCAAAAACAGATTGCCGATGGCATCGACCCGGGCCGAACAGCCTGCCGCGATACCCCACTGCGACAGCAAACGGCGCCCCTGCAGATCGAGATCGGTGAGCGCCTGGCGGTTGCAGCCACCGTGGGCGGTGGCGCCGATGCTGGCCATCTCCTGCAGCCGCGACCAGAGTCGCTCGCCCTTGACCCTGACACGACGGGCATCGACCGCCATGGCTGCGGCTCGACTCAGGCGGCGGGTTCGCGTCGCAGCGCCTGCGCCATGCAATGGATGCCGCCGCCGGTCTTGGATATCTCGCTGCAGTCGACGCTCGTGACGTCGAAGCCCAGCGCCCGCAACCGCTCCGTGAGCACCCGACTGGATTGGGGCACGATGACCCGGTCCCGTCCCAGCGACATGAAGTTGCAGCCGAGGTTGATGGTGTCTTCGAACGGGACGTCGATGATCTCGTGTCCCTTCGCTTTGAGCCATTTCACGATTCCCGGCTCGGTGCTGCTAAGGCACACTGCGGTGAGCTTCGGGGCAATCGGTACCACCATGAGGTCGATGTGCACGTAGTACTCATCGATGAATGCCAGCCGAGTCTCCCATCCTTCCTGGCGGAACCAGCTCTCGACCTGGCGTGCGCCCTCTTCCTGGGTACGCGCGCCGCCGCAGCCGATGAGCACGCAGCCTTCCTCGATGACGTCGAAGTCCCCGCCCTCGAAGGTGCCGGCGGTCACCATGTCGTAGATGGGAATGCCGAGCCGCTCGTAGGTGCGAATGGCCGCGTAGTTCTCGCCGCGGCGCCACCAGTTGGCCATGGCCGTGATGATGGCGCCGAACGGCGTCATGACGCTCGAATCGCGCGCATAGACCTGCATCGGCAGCTCCGGCTCCGGTGTATGCGAGTGCACCCGGACGCCATAGTGCTGGTAGGCCGCCACCAGTTCTTGGTGCTGCAGCTGCGCGACGCGAATATCCGCGGGGCTGTCCCGCAGGAACTTGCGGGACAGTGAACTCGTCGCCATGTGCTTCAGATGCAGGGGAGATCCCAGCAGCACATCGGTCAGCACGTCGGTCTCGTTGCGGAAGCCCCAATAGTTGAGTCTCCGGGACCGTCTGGCCGGGTCACGGCGTTGCAGCGTAAAGGTCTCGGCAGGCGCATCGACGACGGGGCTGAGATTCTTGAGTTGCGTATTCATGTGCTCCTCCGAAGAGGCACCCAGTATAATGTGAATAAAATACCGCAGAGGTGAGTTCTTTTTGCTATCTAGGTGAATATCATGCACATCAGATCCTCCCGGATTCCTCCAACCCACGCCTTGAC
>JBAUYT010000325.1:0-23075 GCA_049584935.1 Steroidobacteraceae bacterium | reverse complement strand
GGGCTCGCTTGCTCCCACGGTTCCAGGCTTCAGCGATCCCATCGCAGAGCACTTTCTGAACGATCGCTGGCGCAAGAAGGTAAGCGACATGCGGGGGGCGTTAGCGGCCGGGCGCAGGAAGTCGCCGTACCCGTTCTGGTTTCGAGGAATGGGTGTATTCAATCAGTTTCGGAAGGTAATTCTCGACGAAGCACTCCAACAGGCGGCGCCGTTTGAACAACTGGTTGTGCTCGGAGCGGGTCTGGATGGACGAGCTTGGAGTCTGCCTGGGTTGGAATCAGTCATCGTCTTTGAGGTCGATCATCCAGAGACCCAGCAGTGCAAACGAGATCGAGCCCAGGGTACGAAGTTAGTGGCAAAGGAGGTTCGCTTCGTTGGAATGGACTTTACCCAGGACGATCTCGCCACGAAGCTCGCCGAAGCTGGATACGACCCAAAGAGCTCGAGCTTCTGGCTGTGGGAGGGCGTCACGATGTACTTGAGTCCAAGCGATAATGCGAAAACGCTCGTGGCCGCCGCACGACTCTCATGCTCAGGGAGTCACCTGGCAATGACCTACTTGGCAAAAAAGGACGGCAAAGCGCCTCGGAGTTGGTTACTCGCGTTCATGGGGGAGCCGGTTCGATCGGCATACACGGTTGAGGAACTGGCACAGGCGGTGGCAACAACGGGCTGGGTAACAGAATCGAACACCGGCATCGAGGATTGGATAAATTGCGTCACCCCCACGCTCGACCTCACCGAGAAGAAGGTCGGTCTTCAGTGGGGTGAGCGAATTTGGGTTGGGCGTCGGAGCGATTGAAGCGTGCGAATCACGCTGCCACGTCGCGGGAGTTTTGCAGGAATCAGTTGTGCTCAGGTGTACTTCGTCATGCTAAGTTGCAACGGACGCCCCTTGGCAAGTCGTTGAATCTAGAGCTCACCTTTCCACAATTCTCTAAGCGATATAGACCCTCCTATGAGAGGGTCACTTTCAGCGCTCGCCACTGCGTGTCCGCATAACGGGGGCGGCCCTCACTGTCGACGGCGGATATCTCGCATGAGCCCAGTGAGGCCACACCGGTGCTGTTAGCCAGGTGCAAAGTATCGCGCTGAATCTTCGCTCCGAACGCAGCTTCGTCAGCACGATAGATCGTGCCCACGCATTGGCAACTTGGGTGCCAGTTCACACGCTGACCCTTCACCGGTCCGTGGCACTCAGTCTTGTCCGGGGAGGTTCATCGGCACTGCGGCGAAACGTGAAATGTAAGGTTGGTCGCGCCAGCACTTAACAGGCGCGGGAACCACTGTAATCATCGTACAATCCATCGACATGTTGGAAACAATAACGGGGACAGGACGCCATGCGAAAGCGTATTGTCGTTGTTGCAGGGTTGATTGTCGTTTCGGCGCTCGGCGTGCTTTTGCCGCTCACTCACCGGTTATCAGTCAAAACCACGACGCCGCAGACCGCTGCAACTCGTCAGACGGTGGTCCCGGTCGCGCCGACAAACGTCGGCCATGCGGAAGCGGCAATGACCCAGCGGCAGCTGCTGTCCGCCATTCTCAAGGACGGCAACACGCCCGAACGCGCCAAAGCCTACTTCAGCCTGGAAGTCGATCCGCTGCCGGGCGTCGAGACACTTAAAGACGGCGGCGATCCTGGTGACTTTGACGGTACCATGGCGGTTCATCACCTACTTCAGGTCTGGGAGACGCTCACACCGGGACAGCGCAAGGCGGCGTGGCAGATTATTTTTGGACCCCCGAAGGAGCCCGCGAGAACCACTGCGGCGGCTTCGGTGGCGCGGGCGAGCGTCTTCGATCCGGCGCTCCTGGCGCAGTTAGTCAAGACGGGACTAGGTGAGGTCGAAAACAAGCCGACCTGGGACTACCTGACCCTGGCCAACAACGCTCAGAGCACCCTCTCGGCCATGCTCGGCCTGCCGGCTTTTCCAGTGGAGACGGTAGTGGATTATGCCCCTCACCAAGGCAAGGATTTTGCGATTACGAATCTTTGGTACCTTCCGAACGATGATCAGAGCAATTCTTTCACTCCGTTCCCGAACAATGCCTGTCACACCAGGATCTTCGACCAAAAGTTTCGCGGTATCAGCGCAGCCGACGCCACCGCCATAATCACCCACGAGATGTTTCACTGTTACCAGGACCGCGTCGCCGGATCAAACGCCAACGCGGTACGAGTACCAGACTGGATTGGGGAAGGCGAGGCGACCTGGGTCATGGCTGTCGTGGTGCCCACGGCCGACCAGCTCGTCATCGAGGACAAATGGAGCCTGTACGCCAGTACGCCAGGAACGGTGTATTCGCAACGCTCTTATGATGCCCTGGGGGTGTTTGGCCATTTCAGCGATCTGGCCGGCACCAGCGCGGTTTGGCCGAGGCTGTTGCCCCTCATCAAGGCGTACCTCGACCAAGGCTCCAACGCGGCGTTGACAACGCTGATCCAGGGCAATCAATTGCAATATTACAGCTCCTGGGGTTCGAGCTATTTCGAGGTTGCCGGCAACCAACCATGGACGATGCTCGGCCCTTGGACGCCGCCCAGCACTGGACCGTCGCCAACGGTCATCCCGTTGGCTTCGGAAACCAACGAATATCTGTCTGCCGATTCCGATACATCGGCGCTGTATCAGCTCACGGGCAGTGCGGAAATCGTGTACGTGACATTGCTCACCGGCTACGGCCGCTTGCACGATCAGAACTTCGGCGTGGACGTCGCGCTCGATTCCTCCGGTCCGTTGCTGCTCTGTGTCAAGGACGGCGGCTGTAAATGCCCGGAGGGGAGCACAGGACCTGCGCTGAATACCATTCAGGCAACTCTGCCGATCTCAATCGGCATCAATGGCGGGGATACGAAAGCTACGGGCGGCGTGGTAACCCGATCGCTCGACAATTTTTGTAAGCACAAAGATCCCCCGAATCCCTCGCCCCATAAGCCTGGGACTGGCGGCGGCGGCGGCGGTGGAGGCGGCGGCGGGGGCGACAACCAGCAACCCAATCCACCAGTGAATCCCGATGGCGATAGCTACGGCGATACGCACCTGTCGACCTTTGACGGTTTGCACTACGACTTCCAGGTCGTCGGCGAATTCACGCTGGTGCGCTCGACGCAGGACGATTTCCTGGTTCAGACCAGACAGGTCCCGGTGGTGGGGCCGAAGATCGCCAGCGTCAACCAGGGCGTGGCAACCCGTGTCGGCGCCCAGCGGCTGTCCTTTGTGCTGGAAAATCGCAGGTTGGTGCTGCGCGTGGATGGCCAGGTCGCCAGTGGTCCGCTGCCGACACTCAAGGCTGGCTCTCTGACCGGTGCGACCACGATGTTTGGTGGCACGTACCAAGTTACCTGGCCCGATGGCACGCTGCTGAAGGTGGAGCAGCTCGGCGCCCACGCGGTCAATGCGCGGGTCACGCCAGCCGCCTCACGCCGCGGCAAACTGGAGGGACTGCTCGGAAATTTCGACGGTTCGCAGGACAATGATCTGGTCGGTGTCGACTCCAAGCGACTGGGCATCAATTTCAGCAGCGATGATATCAATCACTCGCTGGCGGACGCGTGGCGCATCAGCAAGGCGAACTCACTGTTCGACTATCAGCCCGGGCAATCGACAGAGACGTTTACCGATCTGGACTTTCCCGCCAAGGGACTGGATCTTTCCAAGATCACCGATCGCCCCGGCGCTGAAAGCGCCTGCCGCGAGCAAGGCATCACCGATGCGCAGATGCTGGCGGACTGCATCCTCGATCTGGCGGCGACCAATGATTTCATCTTCGGTAGCCAATACGCGCACGCGCAGAAGGTACTTGCGGCGCGCGCCGGATTGGGGACGCCGGCCGCACCGGGTACGCAACTCGCAACGCTCTGGATGAGCGGCGAGGTTATGGATGCCATCTCCAAGCCGGTGTTTCATTTCGATGGCAAGCAGGGCGACGTAATCTGGATCCACGGTCCTGATTGCAAGGACCACGAGGGCGAGATCTACCACACAGTGGGCCTGACGTTGCTCGACCCGGGCGGGAAAGCCGTCGGTGAGTCGGGGTCCGGCTGCCAGTACGGTCGTCGCGAACTACCGGCTACCGGAACCTACACCTTCACGGCCAGTTTCGGCTACAAGGGCGAGATCAACCGCTATCGGATCCCGATCCGCTTCGTTCGCCCCACACGCCGGCAGCCGATTGCCTACGGGCAGTCGGTGTCTGGCACTATCGAGCAACCGGCCGCCTGGGATGTCTATACCTTCACCGGCAAGGCGGGGGACATCGTCGCGCTCGAGGGTGAGGGGTGTCAGCTCGGCTCGATGATCACCGAGATCATGGACGCGGAAGGGCACGAAGTTGGCGGCCCCGTATGCCGCAAGGGCACTTTCAGCACATTGCCGAAGGACGGCACTTATGAACTGATCATCAACGTTTGGAACGCCGCAGAGCCGGGTCCCTATCAATTCGTGTTCCAGGGTGGAAAATTGGCTCGCGAGTGACCGGCCCGTTCATTTGACGTCGGTTTACCCTGTCCTCGGGTGCTGGCAGCGGCGAGCTCGTGCAGGCTCATGTAGCCCTTGTGTCGGATGTAATTGTCAACTCGCCGCGTGGCACCATCAATCGGCGCGATGACACTTCAGCCGCGTTTGCCGGCGGATTTATCCGCTACAGCTCCTTCGATCGACGAATTGAGTACGCGGGCAAGTTGTGCGAGCTCGTCGTCATCATGGGAAATGAGATTCTCGCGCCCAAGGGTAGGAATGTTCGCGCTTGGCTGCGTTAGTTATGTCTACCGGGACTATTTTGTCCACTCCGCGTTCGTCGCTGTATCTCAGCGAAAGATCGGGCAACCCCGGGGAAAGTTAGCAGTGCGATTAGACGGACCGCGTCAATATCATGGCTATCTGCCCTCCGGTTGTCCTCGAAAGAGGACGCTACAGTTTTTTTAGAACTTCCGACCCAATCGCCCTCTCGACCGTCTTTTCTCTCTCATCCCGCTTCGCCTTGTCGGCGGGGGTATCGGACTTATGCGCCACGCCCTGCGGTACAGGCCGGCTCTGCACGCGAAAATACGTACTGCCCTTTTTGACTGAGAGCGTAAACCCGATGCCCGGCGTGTACGCCCAATAGGCCTCGTCGCCTAATCCGCTTTCCGAGCCTTTCGCGAAAGGTCCCGTCTTCGGTGCTTCGTACTGCTGCGAAGTCAAAAGATTAACTTGGACGTTCTGAGCCGACACGTCGGGCTTATCATGTTCTCTCCACACACAAAATTGCGAATGTCCGGGAAAACTGTAGGTACCTTCGTCAACTTGCACACCAAGGACGCCTGACACCTGAGCAGGGGTCAGTAGCTTGCAGGCGTCTCCGCTCGCCTCCGGAATTGCTGCCATTGCCCCAGAGCATATGCCCCCGGTGGCCCCCATACCCATTAAACCCGCTATCAACCAACTTGGCATAACGCTCTGCATCGCCCTTCTCCCAGCCTATTCAAGCCGCAGGATACAGCTTCGGAGACGTTAGTCGTATCCGGAAGGTCCGCTATCGGGCCGACTGCCGACGACCACCTCGGCGGTCGCTCAAATCGGCGCGAATGCAATCAGTGCGTTCGCTCAATCAGCGCCAGATCTGAGCTCACCTCTACACTATCGAGCACGATTTCCGAGCCCACGCCTGAGATATCGAAGTCGCGAACCTCGAACGCCGTGGGCAGCTCGGCGAGGATTCGCTGGGCGCCCGTATGAAGATCGAGGAGCGAGAAGTTCTTGTGGCCGATCTCACCGCTAAGAATCAGCAGTGTCTGCGGGTCGCGAAAGAAAGCCACGCGTCGCGCGCCGCGAGACAGCATCACGCTCGGCATCGGATAGGGCCGGCCATCTGCGGCGGCGGCTCGCAAAGGAAAGGTCGTGCCGATATCGGCGCCTGAGTAGACCAGGAAACGGCCATCGGGCGACCAGACCGGATCAATGGAATACTCCGACACCAGAGGGAGCGGCAAGTCGTCATTCAGGAAAATGCGCGTCAGACGAGGCTCGCCGTCGCGGATGACCGCAATGACGACCGATTGCCCATCGGGGGCCCAGGCCGGATTACCACGCAATGCGAGCGAATCTGCCAGGAGTCTGATATGCGAGCCATCAGTGTCTATCATGTATAACAGAGTTTTGCCGCCGTCATCGACCGAGAAGGCGATGCGCCGCCCATCGGGCGCAATAGCCGGTCTTCCAGCGATGCGATGTGGCCCGCTCCAGATCTCGCGGGCGATCCCGTGCGTGATCGTCCAAATGCCTTGTCTCTCGCCCCGCCCCGAGACGTACAAAAGGAAGTCCGCACCCTGCCGTGGGGCGACAGCGTTAGCGGAAACCATTGACGGCTCGCCTGCAGCGCTCGGAGCAGTGCGATCCTCCGTGAGCGGCAGGCGCCAAATACTGGTTCGGTCACGCGCAATCGTCACGACCAGACGCGCGCCGTCTGCGCTCGCGGCAAGCGATGTATAGTCTTCGAGCCCGGAGCTGATGCGATGTGGCAGACGGCGCTCGACGTCCATGGCATACATTCTGGGCCCTGACCCGTCCGCCTCGGTCGCAAGGTAAACCAGCGTGTGCCGATCGAGCATCACGGGATAGATTACCCGCGTGTTGTGGTGGGTTATCTGTTCGAGCCCGGCGCCGGACGGTTGAATTCGCCAGATGTCCCATTCATCGGGCGGCACGCCGCGGGCAAAATAGATGAAAGCATCGTCGGGAGACCACACCTGAAAGTGGCAATGCACCCCCGCCGGTGCCACATAGATCCTGCGGTCCCCGAGCTTTCCCGACTCCCGCACGAACATCGGATCGCCCGGTGCAGTGGTGTGATATACGAGCCGCCTGCCATCGTGGGACCAATCGAACTCGGATCCCTCCTTGAGATACGGCCGCAGTGGTCCGCCGTCTGTCGGCGCGGCCAGAAGATACACATCACCGGCCTGCGAGCCATCCGATCGCCGTGTCCAGATTGAGACGAGCGATGAGTCCGCCGAGAAGTTGAGCGTGCGGAGCAACGGATTGACCAGGTCGCGCACGGCGCCATTCGTCAAATTGCGATAGGTACCGCTTGCAACCTCGCCTATCCAGGCATCGATTTGCCCCTCCCGATCCCCCAGAAATGCCACGAATTTCCCTTCGCGAGAGATTGCCGCCGCCTGCTCGGTTCCGTCGAAGTCCAAGAGGGTGAATTTGGCATTGGCAAGGGGACTGTGCCAAAAGTAATCCGTCCGGGTCGCGTACCAAGCCAGCATGCCCGCGACCAAAACGACTCCCGCAAGCGCCACCAGAATGAGCCTGCTCGGGTGAACGCGCGCCCGAGTTGTGCGAGAGGCGTCACCGGCAGGCTGGACTTTTGCGGCGGGCTCACTCTCTGCCGCCCCGTCCGCGGTGAGTTGCGAGCGCCGACTCTCCCACCAGGCGTCAAGCTCCGAGCGAAAAGCAAAAACCGATCCCTGCTTATCGTGCAGATGGCGGTGGACCGGCATCGCTTCGCGTCGTTCCCAGCGCTGCACGGTACTGACGTCGCGCTTCAGATAAGAGGCGATTTTTTTCCAAGAATCGAGCCGGTCTTCCCGCTCGCTGCGATTAGCCGCCCCGTTTGCGCTGTATTTAGGATCGTCCAAAGGCGCTCCAGCTGATCGCCTGATGATCGCCTGATGATCGCCCGGGATTTTTGCACGCAACCAAGGGAGCAGCAAACCACGGCATTGCACGGCGCACTGGTGGATTTGCGCAGTCTGCCGTGTTTTGCAGCTTGCCGGAGCGCTTCTCTGCGCTGATCGTGCGTTTGCCGCGTTGGGAACTGTCTTTGGGAGAATCTCCATGAAAGTCAAAAAGTTATCCACGGAGCTGACAGCGGAACCACGTTCGCCGTAGTGATTGCCAGAAGATCCTTGTTTGCTGCAGCGCGGGCGCCGGACGATGATAACGGCGGTGGGGCGCCGGTCGCGGGCAAGATCATGGCCGTAAGTGGGCTACAAGGTAGTGCTGCCGGCACGGTACGCGGCCGCCGCCTTATGAAAAGGGGTGGCATGTGAAGACAACTTTGCGCGACGTCTCTCATCTCACAGTCATGGGGCTCTCACTGGTGGCTCTCACCTCGTGTGGTGGCGGAGGCGGCGGAGGCGGCGGAGGCGGCGGAGGTGGCACCACGCAATCGAGTCCGCCGCCACAGAACCTGCAATCGGAACCCGCACCGGCGCAACCTTTCAACATTTATTCGACGTCGTTAGCGGCGAGCAGCGGCGGAAACTCTTACTCCGGGACCTACAGCGAGACGCCCAACCAGGGCACTACGATGTTCGATGGGCAAGAGGCCAACAGCAGCACGATCTCGTTAACGATCAGCGAGAACGGATCTCCGATCGTCACTGAGATCGACACGGTCTACTATCTCGAGGATCCCTACCAGCCGCTTGGACTGACCCTCTCGTATAACGGCGGGCAGTTTGACTTCCTATATAACAGCAGCGATCCGCTACCATCGACGCTCACTGTCGGGGGCTCAGGTCCACTCGGCTCTGGGACCTATTTCGTTGCCAATACGAACGATGCTATCGGGTCTCTGACAGAAACCTACGCAGTAGCATCGAGCCCCCTCGGCGGCAGCTCCATACTGTTGATCAGATACGCGACTGGCACGGTCAACGGGCAGTCGATCAGCGAAGCGATCGGCTACGTGGTCAACGGCGGAGAGGCGATGGGCGTGGCGTCCGTTGATATACAGCTGAACGGTACGACAGTGCACTTCGATAGCAGTTGCAACGGCTGCTGGGACTATTAGCCTCAATGGTGGTTCGAGCAATCGACGTGGCGCTGCCCGTGCTTTGTTGATGCTGAGACTATTTTTTTGGTTCCCGATAGCGGCCGATCGCCAATGCCTAAATCAATCTGACTTCACGGAAGCAGCCGGTCGGTACAGCTAGAGAGCAGGAGGTCGGCGCTTAGAGGGTTCAGTGCGGATCCAGATTGGTGCGCTTAAGGGCATTCAGTTGGGTTGAGCCCATGTAAACGACAAGCTTCGCCCGCCCGATGGCGGAAGCCGTAAAAGTCCGAAGTTGATCCCGCGCCGCTGGGGTAAGTTTGCCGATGGCCCTGGCGTGTTCCAGGATGGCTGAAGCGGTATCGATGTCCGTGAAGTAGCCGAAGTAGACCGGGACCATCTCGCTGGAGCTGGCGTAGAAGTAGTTTGCCGCCTCGATCTGTTTAGACGGAATCAGGGCAATCGAGCCGTCTGTCTTCGCGGCGTTCCAAGCCGCGTCTGCCATTCGTCTCAAATCCCAGGAGTACTGCAGGACGTGGAGCATCTGCGCATCGAGGGAGTCGGAATCGAGCAGTTCCAGATCCTTTTCCAGTGACTGCTGATCGACGAGGAGTCAATCCGCATTCTGTTGAATCCTGGAGGTGTTATCGATGAGCTCCCGCTGAATGCTCGCCCGCGCTTCAATGGCCAGGTGACGATGGTGGAAGTACTCGACCGTCTGCTCCAACCCGACAGCGATGAGCAGGCCGATAACGATGGTCGCGATGTGAACGAAGAAATCTTTCCATGCAGAGCCGCGAATCCGTCTTCGGCGATCAGCTTTCGGTCATCGGCGACCTAAAGGGATATGGGCCGCCCCTCGGTTGGTGGCAAATGATCCCGTACTTCCACATGGCCGAGCAGCATGACTTCGCAAAGGAGCACCCTGAGACGAACGCGCCCACGCTTCACGACCAACAACAGGTAATCTCTGTGCTTTCAGGCTCCAAGTGACGCGATGTCTCGTTGGACGCCGACCGTCACCGCGACCGGAAACAACAGCGAAAGGAGGGCCATGCTCGGCCGTCGATCTGCACTCACGAGCGCACCCAGACCTTCCCCTCCTGGCTGGCCCAAAGGAGAGATCGTGGGCACGCTTCGTGCGATTGGGCGCCCCACCTCGCAATGGTCGCGTTTGAAGGCAGGGCACTCAGATGATCTGAAGAACGGGCCATGAGGACAACAACGACAACAGATTTTGGCCCGGGGTTGGCCTCGCGTCCTTAGCGCACTTCCGCCGCAGCTCCGAGCGCTCTGGCTCGAAAGCCGTCTGCGGGCGCGGCGCGCCGGAAACGTGCGTACGTTGGCGTACAGAAGAGGATACCGGAAAGCGCTAATGTCCCGGCTTGATTGGTGCAAGCCGGTCCTTTCCTGGGTGCCTGGGCGGATCCTTTTCAGGAACCGCCCATGTCATCTCCGACGCCGCGTACCGCTCTCGATAACCGCCTGCTGGCGGCATTACCGCGTGTCGCTCTCGAACGCCTTCTGCCCGATCTGGAGTTGAAGCCGCTTGAAATGCGTCAGGTGGTGCAACCACGCAGGAAGCCCATTCGCGATGTCATTTTCCCCGTAAGTGGGGTGGCTTCCATGATCTCGATGGGCGGCTCGGAAGACTCCGTCGAGGTCGCGACCATTGGCTGCGAGGGAATCGTCGGAATTTCACACTTCTTGGGTGGAACCTCTGCTGCCGTCGAGATTTTCATACAAGTGCCGGGAGAGGGTCTGTACCTTTCGGCAGACGCATTTGAGAACCATGTCGAGCGTGAGCCGGCGTTCCTTCGTACGCTGCTGCTGTATACCCAGGCACTCCTGACCCAGGTGGCCCAAAGCTCGGCCTGTAATCGCCACCATCCCGTTGAGCAGCGTTGCGCACGCTGGCTACTGCAAACCCATGATCGAGTCGGGGGCGACGAGTTTCCCCTTACCCAGGAGTTTCTGGGCTTGATGTTAGGTGTGCGACGCGCCAGCGTAACCGACACGGCTGCGATACTTCAGCAGCGGGGACTCATTAGTTATCGGCGAGGAAGGATCACCGTGGTGAATCGTGGCGGACTCGAGAAGGCTTCCTGCGACTGCTATGCACTCATTGCCGGCGAGTTCGACAGGCTGCTGCCGCCCCCACGCAAGACGGTCCGACGCGGCGCGCGTCTCAGCGGCGGAGCTTCACATCCATAGCACAGCGAAAGCCGACCATCGCGGAGCGGTCCATGCTCGGCGACATCAACAGCAATTTGCCGTGTTCAGATAGCTTGTAAGCCTGCGGGAAGTACCACACCGACCCTTGTGGATGGTAGTAGCTGCCGCCGCGCAGGATTGCTGCTCGCGTATGCAGATCGACGAACTCCTCGGTCCACTGCCAGACGTTCCCAACCAAGTCCTCAACGCCGAACGGACTCGCCCCTGCCGGATGGAGGTCCACTGCGTCGGGCGGGCGCGGATGTCGGCTGTCATCCGGCTCCGGTACATTGGCGGCCACCCAGTCGTTGCCCCATGGGTATGGCCGATCATCGAGACCCTGGGCGGCATACTGCCATTCCCATTCGTGGGGCAGGCGTTTGCCCGCCCAGCGTGCATAGGCACGCGCGTCCTCGAGTGATACCCAGGTGACCGGCTTATCCCCCCAGCCTTGCGGGTAAGTGCCTCCCTGCCAGTCGCGCAGAAAGTTCAAGTCGTCCTGCGGGCGGTACTGTGAGCTGTCGAGAAACCCTTTGAATTCGGCGTTAGTCACCGGATACTTGTCGATCCAGAAGGCGGCGATGTGCATCGAATCAAGGTGATGCCGCCGCGGCGAGCTCTCCCAGGGATATTGCACGTCGACACCATTGCTGTCGTCGCCTTCGATTTCGACGCCATCCACTCTGAAACGGAAGTCGCCCGCTGGAATGCCGACCATTCCTGGCGGGGCAGTCGCCGGCGCCGGGGCGGAGGCAATCGGTACGATACGCTGCGTCAGGACCGACCATTCGTGGGAGAAGCTCTCGAGCGGTTTGGAGGAGGCTTGTTTCATCTCTCGCAGCAGGGTCGAGAGAGCTGCAGCAAGGCTCTCGTCGGTCGCGAGGATGGCACCAAAGCCGTTGGCTTCGATCTCGAAATTCAATACGTGCCTGCCGGATTCGAGCTCGGGAGTGAGTTCAACCCCGTGATATAGATCGAAGTAGCGCGCGCCCGGAGCTGCGTCGACTGCCAGCTGTGGTCCTGAGAGATCGTATTCGCCGCGGTTGACCAGGGTCCAGACGACCCCCTTCCGCAATGTCCAGCGGCTCGCGAACACGTGTTGGCGCAGGGTCGGAAAGTAGGGTTCCCAGTCGGGGCTGGAAAGATAGGCGGCCACTGCGCGCTCGATCTTCGACATGCGGCGCAGGGCTTCGGCGTCGCGCGGCGTGAGTTGATTCCAGATTCCCCAGACGTTCTCCCAACTTTCCAAGCCGATGCCGTTGAAGAAGGCGAACTGCAGATTGTCGGTCTTGTCTCGCCTCCATCGGTCCGAGATATTGACCATGTGGCGCGGTTCAAGCCACTTGTATCGATCGACGAGCGGAATCGGTGGATATCGATACTGCCCCCACGTCATGAGGTTATAGGCCAAGGCCTCATCGCTCGGACCCAATTCCGGCTGAAAAACCAGAGGATGACCAACCCTGTCGGCTGCCTCGGGGAAGGCCCGCGCGACGCTGTCCTCGGTGTCGCCGTTAACCCCGTCCGCGCCAACCCGAGCCATGATTTCCGCGATGGCCTCGGGCCACGGCTGGCCGGGAGCGCGTGTGCCCTGGTCCCACATCATCATCGGAAAAAGCACTCGTACGCCGTGGCGGTGAAACTCCGTCACCGCCTCGCGTATTCCATCCAGGCCGCCAGGCATTGAGCTGAGCATGTCCAGCTGATTGCGATTATCAATGCCCAGGTTGGGGTAGGTAGGCCAGATCAGCACCGCGTCGATGCCGCCGTAGCGGCGCTGAAGATCGTCCAGATACCGATCGACCGTATAGCGTCGCGTATCCGGATCGTAGAAATAGCGTTCCTGCACCATCATCTGCGGCTGAACAAAGCTGGCTTGAATCCATTTGAATTCGGGCCGCTCGTAACGCGAGCCGTCATAACCAATGCGGATCAGGCGCTCGTGGCGTTGCTGCAGCATGTCCGCAAGCCACGCTTTATGATCGGCGCCACTGCACGGGGAACAGCTCGGCGCCGGAACCTGCTGATTGACGTGACCGGACGCGCGCAGCGACCAATCGTCTGCATGGACAAGAGCAATCGTGCCCAGTAGGGAGCCGCAAGCAATGGCCAGGAAGTGTGACTCGGTCATGCTTGCTCCCCCTGCCAGCGTACGGATCGAGGATTCCGCTCCGCTGCCGAGCTCATCAGCTAGGTAAATCGAGCCAGGAGCCCGCCTGCGGTGTCCTGCAGTGCATGACCGATTATTCCCGGACGCAGGCTGTGGCGCCAGTGCGCAAGCACGCCGAAACAGACTCCGTACACCGCGATCAGCGACATCAGTTTCCAGCCCTGGTATCCATGGCCGAGGCCGAAGATGACGGCCTGAAACACGATGCCGCCCACCAGAGAGTGGGTGAAGGCGGAGAATTGACGCTGTAGATATCCACGAAAAATCACTTCCTCGCAGAAACCTCCAGTCAGAGAGAGCAGTACCCAGGCAATCATTTCAAACCACGTTTGCGGCATCATCTGGCGCATGTTCGTCGGTGCCTCGGCTTTGAACAGATGGCCGAGCGCTTGTACGGCGCCGCCAAAAATGAGGATGAAGGCGATGCCGATGCCAAAATCGCGTAGAACATAGATTCCGCGAGCCCAACTTCCACCGATGAGGTCGGCTAGCTGGAGGCCGCGGCGCTTAAGTCCCCACCAGATGAACGCTACCGTCGCCCATTCAATGAGCATGGCGAACAGATAGTTTGGCACCCGGCCGTGCATGCCGAAGATGGCCCGAAAGTCGACGTGCGCCCCGAGCAGGGAAACGCCCAGCATTACGCACAATACGATGGCGGTGTGCCATGCCGGTGCGATGGCGGAATCAGAAGACCTTCTGGTGGGATCTGCCGGAGGCGGTGTGGTTGAGCTCACGATGGATCCTTTAACTGGTTCGCCACGGGCAATCGCTAGTGGGTTGCAGCCGCCGTTCCGTCCGACCAGCGGGACACCGGCACCATGAAGATCGTCTGGGGTTCCGGAACCGCGCGGTCGTCGAGAACTACCGGAGACCCTGGCAGGTTGGCTCCCCAGCTGGCGCCTGCGGCTTTGGGCACGTGAAACATCAGGTGCGAGTGCCAATGGCCGTCGGCACCGCTCAGATACCCATCCTTCGACATCATGAAGGACATCGCGCCCGGTTTAGGTGCAGGCAGCTCATTGCGTGCGAGCGCGGCCCGAACCTCGTCGAGCATTTTCTCTCTTGAGTCTCCGGCGAGGGCGAGCTGGGTCCGCCGGAGTGTGTATATGAGGATCGACCCGGACGCCGCCGGGTTGTAGCAAACCGGTCCCCTGATCTTCGGATTCCAGAAATCAGGGCTCTCGAACGGCGACATCCATGATCTCTCCACCAGACAGGTAAACCCGTTGCTGCCGCGGACGGCCGTCTGGTAACCCTGCGAATCGAGAGTGAGAACCGTGGCCTTGTCGGAGATCGCTGCCGGCGCTGCGCTGCGCGCCAGTGCGATCTCTGAACCGGGAGGCATCAGGTATTGCGCCAGAGGAGCCATGCGCTCGTAGGCGGTGGCATCGGCCGCGACGACGCCCGCCAGCTCCGACAGCGCTACCCCCAGCGTGAAGGCTCCGGCCCAGCGAGCCCAGTGTCTTCTCTTCATGCAGACGCCCCTCTTTAGATATGCCAATCCTACCAACGGCGTCCGGCGTCTGCAGGTGTGGCGTCAGCGGCTGGTGCGAGTCCAGCGCGGCCATCGAGATCCGATCCCGCGATCCGCCGAATCAAGGACTTGGGGCACCGGCGCTCGGCATGACGCTGTTCGACGTATCATTCCGTCGTGCGGCCGGTCATCCCGTCAATCGACGTCAGTGCTCTGTTCTCGGCGGATGCGGATGCCTGTGGGGAAACCGACCGGGCCATCATGGCTGCAGCGCTGCACAGTGGCTTCATGCTGATCCGTGCTCTTGCCGATGATGTCCCCATCGGCGCCTCGGTGCGATCGCAACTGCTGCGTTTGTTCGACTTGCCGGTGGAGCAAGTCCGGCCGCTTTGGCGCCGGAAGTTCGCCCCGACGCATGCCAACTTGTACCGTGGCTGGTTCCCGCTGCAGAGGGGATTCCCCACCGCCAAGGAAGGCATCGACATGGGGGCCGACGTTGCCTACGGGAGCAGCGTTGTCGACGCGGCTGATCCTCTGCGGGAGGCAACACCATTGCCTCCCGCAGAGGCTCTTCCGGGCTGGCGTGCCGCCGTTGCTGCCTATTACCGCGGTATGGAGAGAATCTCCAACGCGTTGCTGCGTTCGATTGCGCGCGGACTGGGTCTGCCCGAGCGCTACTTTGACGCCTTCTTCGAGCGTGGCCTGTCGACCTTGCGGCTGATCCGCTATCCCGTGCGCGACGATATCGATTCGACAGCCGAGCCGGATCTGAATCTGTGGGTTACGCACGCGGGAGAGCGCCGCTACCTGATCGGCAAGCCGCACGTCGATTCCGGGTTCCTTACCCTGCTGGCGCAGGACGGCGTGGCAGGTCTGCAGGCGCGCCACAGCAATGGTGATTGGATCGATGTGGCGCCAGAGGAAGGAACGCTGGCAGTGAATTTCGGCAAGGTGCTCGAGAAATGGTGCGGCGGCCGAATCAAGGCCACCGAGCATCGGGTACTCGGGGCGTGGCGGGAGCGAAGATCGATTCCGTTCTTCTATGAAGCGCGTGCGGATGCCGAGATTGCACCGCTGCCGCTGGCCGATGCCGCGCAGTTCGAACCATTCCTGTATGGCGACTACCTGTGGGCGACTACGACGCAGTTCGTTGAGTTCAAAGGGATGGAAGGGCAGCGGGCTGTGATGGCAGGCTCGTCATGCTAGCGCCTCCAGCAGTCGGTCGATGTCATGCAAGTCGTTGTAGATGGAAGGGGCGATGCGCATGTAGTAGGGCGTCACCGTGATTCCAACTCCTGCCTTCTGCAGCTTTCTACGAATCGTGTCGGCGTCCTGGTGCGCGAACGTCACGATCGGCGAGGTACTGCCCGGGGGTGTTTGAGGCTTAAAGCCGAGCCGCGGCATCTCGGCCTGGAGCTTTTTTAGCATCGGCTGCCGCCAGGCCTGGATGTTTTCGACTCCCAGCTGCCGAATGTAGGGCAGGGACACCCGCAGCGCCGCGGCCACGCCATTCGCCATAGTCCCCAACTGGAAATAGCGAGTCGCATCGCTGCCCGGCGTCCAGGTCACGGGTGTCGGATACTGTGGATCAAGGGGCGACAGATGAATGCTGGTGTCCGAAGCCGACTCGTAGCTCCAGTGCTTGCGATGGATCACGGTGCCAAGCAACTCTTCGCGCACGTAGAGAAAGCCCAGGCCAAAGTCTCCCATCAGCCACTTGTAGGTGGCGGCTGCGGCGAAATCGACGCCGGTTGCGCGGACGTCGAGGGGCACTGCGCCGACTCCCTGGATGATATCGGCGTACACATACGCACCGTGCGCGTGTGCCAGATCACAGACCGCCTTGAGATCGTGCTGAAATCCGTTGTACATCGAGACCAGCGACACCTCGATCAGTCTGGTCTTGCGATCAACGACCCGCTCCAGGTCGCGCATATCGATACGACCCTCGTGCGGCATCACCAGCCGAAGGTCGAGACCTTGCTGCTTGAGTTCCAGCAAGTGCACCAATGCGCCTTCAAAGTGCAGCGCGTCCGTGACTACATTGCCGTCGAAGTGCGTGATATCCAGAGCCTCGACCACGAGGTTTTCCCCGCTGCTGGTATTGGGGATGTAGCTGATCTCCCGCCGCTTCGCGTTGATGAGCGCGGCAAAAGCGTCCCGGGGATCCACCGGCATGGGGGTCGTATCCGGCGGCGGATTCAAGAAGGCGAATGGCACCCCGGGTGGCGCCAGCGTGCTGCGCCGGTCCACCGCCTGATGGCAGGCGTCCGCCGCCGCGCGCGGTATCGGGTGACTGAACGCGCCATTCAGGTACGAGTAGCCGTCAGCGATCCTGAATTCCGCCTTCCGCGGGAACTGAGGCGTCACCGAGCCTGAGGGCGCGCTCGCCACGGAAAGACCGCCGGCATGCGCCTCAACGCCGCCGAGCGCCGCCGAGGCGGCTAGGGCGCCAAAGGAAGCACCCAGCCGCCGTCGTGTGATGTTCATGCTGCTACCTCTGCCCGCAATGGCGCGCCTTGGAGCGCTCGATCACGGCATAGGGTAGGCTAAGTCCATCGAGGATGGGGACCGGCATGATGGAGCCGAGCGTCGGGCGCATCGACCGCTGGCTGTTTGCAGTGCGCTTGTTCAAGAACCGTTCCGCCGCTGCGGATGCCGTCGCCGGCGGCAAGGTTCACCTCAATGGCGAGCGGGTGAAATCCTCTCACGGGGTTAAGCCCCGCGATAGGGTGACCTTTTCCCGCGGCGCGGTCGTGTTCGAATGCGTCGTGGTCACAGTGCCGCTGCGCCGTGGTCCAGCCAGCGAGGCAGCACGAGCTTACGAGGAGACACCCGCCAGCAGGGCGCGTCGTGCGGAGTTCGCCGGGCGTATGAAAGTCGCCGCCGGCCTCACGCCCAGACCTGCCAACCGCCCGGATAAACATCAGCGCCGGCTGCTGCGACAGTTACGGGGTCGCAGTTGAGACAGGCCGGCTCACCCGGCCAGCGCCTCCAGCAGCTGCTGCCGATATTCCTCCACTGAGATGATCTTCCGGGCGCGCGTGTCCCACAGGATGCATTTCAGGGAAGAGTGGACTTGGGATAGCTTCAGGCGGGTGACGCCGCGAAAGAGGTGCTGCTGTTCGTTGTGACACTTGGCCAGGCAGTAGTTCGGAATGTCCGATGACAGATGATGGATATGGTGGTAGCCAATGCTGCCTGTGAACCAGTTGAGCCATGGCGGTAGTACCAGGAAGCTCGTGCCGCTGATCGCGCCCGCAGTGTAGTTCCAGTGTTGGTCATCGCTGGCGTAGGCGTGCTCAAAATTGTGCTGTACGGTGAATAGAATGATGCCGATCGCGCCGGCAAGAGACAGGCTCAGCACGTAGATCGCAAAGAACCGCTCCGGACCGAACGCCCAGCACATCAACGCCCAGCCGCCGAGCAGCGCGGTGTTGTTCCAGGTCATGTGCCGGTATTCCTTGGCCGATTTCCAATAGCGTGTCGTCTGGCCGCCAAAGTGGTCTCTCAGCGATGTCTGCGGCCGGGCCAGCTTCGACCTGACGGCATGGATGGCAACGACAATACTGCCCCTGATCCAGGTCAGGCGTGGGTTGGCAATCAGGTAAATGAAGCCGGCGATTGGCGCCGCCCACATGCTGCATTTCCGCCGGTACTGTCGCTGTCGTGCGCCGCTCATGGCGGCGTACTCCGTTATCGATAGCGTCGTATATGGCCCGCGGTATTTGTCCCAGTTGCCATTGTGCGCGTGATGGTAACTGTGATGCTGCGACCAGACGTATTGCGGCATGCCGGCGATGACGCCGAGCAAGAGTCCGACGGCACGATTGAACCGTTTGCTGCGAAACAAGCTGCCATGGCCGCAGTCGTGCATCAGCGCAAAGACGCGAACCGTAAACAGGCTTATGAGGGGTATCGCTGCCGCCGTGAGCCAGCAGGAATAGGCAACACTTGACAGCGCCGCCCACCAAAGCAGCCCCAGCGGTACCAGCGTCGACAAAATCTGGATCAACCCGCGCGCATCGTCAGGCCGGGCGTAGCTGCCTATAATCGCGCGCTTCTGTCGCTCATATCGATGGGCCGACGACTCGATAAACCACCCCTGAAGGACCCGAGATCAGAATTTCCCCCGCAAAGGGGAGTGTCCCGTGTGCGCTACCGTACATTGCGGGGTGACCCGGTAGCAAGGTCTTTCGCTGCAGAACCGATGTATTTGGGGCCTGGCGCTTGATTTGAGCGTATCGTGAAGGGCTCCCTCTGAGCACCCGCAGTGAGCCTCCAGGCGTCGAATGCACAGGATTTCAGGCCGCTGCCACTGCGGCAACGTCACCATAGAAGTGACCCTGACGGAAGACTCCGAGAGCTACCGCCCCCGCGCCTGCGATTGCGAGTTCTGCCACAAGCACGCCGCCGCCTACATCTCGGACCCGGACGGCTCGTTAGTCATCCACGTTATGGAACCCAAATTGATCGCTCACTACCGTCAAGGTAGCGGTGCGGCGGAAATGCTGCTCTGCGGACGCTGTGGCGTCCTTATCGGTGCACTGTATGAGGAGGCGGGACAGCGCCTGGGAGTTGTCAACGTAAGGGTGCTGGAGACAACCGCATTTGGCTTGCCCGAAACGGTGTCTCCGAAGGCGTTGACCGCAAGCGCGAAGATCGAGCGCTGGCAGCGACTCTGGTTCCGTGACGTCCGGGACGCGTGAAGCCTATACGCGCGCGTCAACGACGAGCTTCAACCCGAGCAAGACCATAAGAGCATAAATCACCGTGTAGAAGCGGGCGGCTTCGATCCGACGAACGAGGGCTACGCCGCCGAGGGTGGCAGCCAGGGCGAGCGGCAACAGTACCGCGGAGGCCAGTAGATTTCTGGCGGTGAACTGACCGAGAGCCGCATAGGCTGGAACCTTTATCCAATTCATTGCGGCAAAGCTGATTGCCGTGGTGCCGACGAGTGAATCGCGCGGCAGACGCCGCGGTAGCACCCACATTTGAAACGGTGGCGAACCCGCGTGCGCAATCTGGCTGGTGAAGCCGGAGGCTACGCCGAACAGCGTTCCCAGCCACTTGGGTGAGTTGGAGGGAAGCACTATGGCCTTTGCTCGCTCCAGCCAAAGCCGATGTAGCCCGAAGACGAGTGAGATGCCGCCGACCGCGCCGAGAACGGCTTTTTCGGACAATCGAGATGCATAGACATATCCGAGCAGGACCCCGAGCGCCATGCCGGGCAGCATCACCCGAATGACTTCTCCGCTATAGGTACGACGGAACGACCAGACGCTGACGACATCCTGAACGATCAGGATAGGCAACAGAATTGCGGCGCCCTCGATCG
This sequence comes from Steroidobacteraceae bacterium, assembly GCA_049584935.1. Classification (GTDB taxonomy): domain Bacteria; phylum Pseudomonadota; class Gammaproteobacteria; order Steroidobacterales; family Steroidobacteraceae; genus FEN-1191. The sequence goes on along the minus strand of JBAUYT010000325.1, from coordinate 3,110 downwards.
GCTCGACTCCCATTGCCATCACCGGCATCGCCAGTGCTCCGAGTCCGGCGAAGCCGCCCTTCGCGAGCCCAGAGATGACGACCGCAATGGTGGCGCACAGGTAATAAATGGCGGCGTGGCTCACAACGTCAGCATCTACTCGCGGGCGGCCCGCGGCTTGTCGAGACATGACGCTCAGGCAGAACGCGTTGTCCAGTCATCGCACCTGCCACTCGGGTTCGCTGGGCCGTTGAATATCTGGCATTGTCCGCAAGCTGCAGCATCGGTGCCCGAGGTGAAGAAGCGGCACACGCTGCAAGTTTCGCCAGGATCCGGCGACTTCTCGGTGTAGTTATCCAGTTTGCGCCGCTTGCTATCGGCGGCGCTCAGCGCGGCAAGATTGACACAGACGGCTTGCCCGTTTTGCTTGCCGTACGCGACCGTGACGCCGCCAGCCGCGCCCGCAAGCAGGAACGCCATCAGGCGCCGCACAGCAGCGCGGCGTCCTTGCGTGGCAACCATCCCTATTTGAGGTTTGACTGTGCTTCCGCAGCTGCCTTCTTGGCTGCGGTCAGATCGTTCGATTTCAACCCGGCTTCCGCGTCCGCAAGCGCCTTGCTCAGCTTGGCTCTCGCCGCCGCATCGGCGGTATCGGGAATTGCGCCGTCACCAAGCTTCTGACATGGATTCGCCTCGTTGGCATCGAATCCGTGCCCTTTGGGTCCGACCAGACAATTGATTGTGTGATGCAGATGCATGTGTACCTGTTCTATCGCCGATGCCTGGGCGGCAAAACCGGCATGCGTTGCGGCGGTAGCTACTTCCTGAGCGGGATCTGCCGCCGCAAACGCGGCAGCCGATAGGCCCGTGAGCAGCACTGCAACAACGCCCGGTAGGGACAGATGAAACGCGGATTTGGGATGAGTGAGCATATCGAAACTCCCTCGCTCTGGCGGTGGCGGGATTCAGCCGTTCAAGCTGCGTCGTAGCGACACGGATTATCGCCATGGAGTCGAAACGAGGCAAGCGAGGAGCCAAGGCCAAGCCTGCGAAAGCCAAGCAGTTCGTGCGGCATTGCTGTACGTTGATGCGTGTCTATCCTGGCAATAGGCAACGCTCGGAGGCCTCATGGGATGGCGCAAGACAGGCGCGCTTCGCGCGCCGGAAGAGATTCTGGTAATGACCTGCGATGTCTGCGAGCGCGACATCGGCTATGAAGACGGTCGGCGGCCCAGGCCGCATTACGAGATCGCGCAGCTGCCCAACCAGGGATCTATGGGCGATCAGGCACCCAGGGTCTTTGTTTGTTCGCCCGAATGCTTGCGGTCATTTGCGGCTCAGGCATCTTCAGACCCGAGAGGACTGCCACCACGAGGAGCGACTGGCCCAGGCGCTTAAGCGTCTTCTGCGAGCCGCGGCTTGCGAAAGCCAAGCGGGAAAACGCAGCAGTGGTAGAATGTACAGTGATCGTCGACGTCCCTGATCCAAATCTCCCCCTCTAGCCCGAGGCAATCGAGATTGGACCCGAGCCCCCTTCGATCAGGTGGCAGAAATACGGATTGATGGCTCGCGAGACGATGTCCTGTCTCCCTGACTTCACTGCTGTGCCTGCCGGTTGAGGCGGCATTTGCCAGGAGCAGCCATTGGACAACGAGAGTTTGGGTCGCATCGTTTATGGTGCGGTGCAGGCGGGCGAAAGCACGGCTGATTACCGCACACGCATGGCACGGCTCCAGGCCGAGGCGCTCGAGCAATGGCAGAAGCAGCTAGCCGAGCAATCCTCCGTGCTCAATTCGCCCTCTGACCGAATACGGGTGTGGGAGCGTCGTCACCAGATCGATCTTCCCCGCGATCCCGGCCATCGCCTGATCAAATTGATCGCGGCAAACACCGGCCTCAGCGCAGAGGAAGTGAATGAGGAACAGCGTCTGCGGGCCGAGACCGGGACGAGCCTGGTCGCCACTGCACTATGAAAATCGCAGTGCGCAAGAGCATGAATCCGGCCGCGCAGCGACGCGAGTTGATGCTGAGCCAGCGCAACCGTTCTGCAGCGCTGCGCCGGGCTTATCCCGATGTGGCGCAGCTGCGAATCGAGTTGATCTTCAACGATATGAGCGCGCACACCCCTTCTCCGCAACGGCACACGCTTTATCCGGCGGCGCCCGCCTTTTTCCGCTTCGCCTGCCCGTGCGCCGACTGTGATGCCGACTTCGACCTCATGCCGGTGGTAGCCAAGCTGCTCGATGGCGCTTCCGGGCGCAAGCGAGCCGCAACGCTGAGCGGCCATATGTCCTGCCACGGGGTTCGGCTGCGCGATCGGGTCGGCAGCAAGGACTGCTCGATGCAGCTCAAGTTTCAGCTGGTGGCTGCACCCACCACTGACGGTGACTGAGGGCGCCCTCGGCGCCAGTCACGTTTCGAATCGGAGCGCTTCAATGTCAAACAGCCTGCTCGACGCATTCGCGAAGTTCGGTGCCAAGCCGAAGAATCGCCTGCGCGGACGCTCGGCGATTGCCGAGGATGGCGCGCTGGTGCTCAGTTGCTCTACGCCGCATTTCCGCCATCCGGGTCCCGGTGTGCTGCGCTACGAAGATGCGCTGTCGCGCGATACCGGCGACCGACCAGGCGCTACGCTGCTGGGAGAACACCTGGTACTTGCGCGCGACGGACAATTGCCCGTGAGGATGATCGTGGTCGCCGCGTCCGGTGAGAGTAAACCGCGTTACAACATCTATGCCCGCCCCGATGTGATCGGCCGGCTGATCGAGTTCGACGGCGATCGCTTCATTGTGGACTTCAAGCGGCTCATCGTTGAGCCAACGGAGCCCGCAGGCGGCCGCAGGCGTCGCGGCTAGATGCTGGCATTTGCAAAAGGCGAAACGAAGAAAATCAAACAGCCACGCTCCAGGTCTGATAAACTACGTGGGCCTCGTGAATTTCCGCCTTGCCTTTCCTGGCCCGCGCATTCCTGCGCCATCTGGCCGCCGGACCGTCATTACAGAAATCCCCGTGACCGGATGGCAGTCCGTTTCTGCTTGATTTTTATCTGATTGAACGAGTAACGACAATGACCAAACTCTATGTGGGCAACCTTCCCTTTACTGCAACCGAGGATTCCGTGCGTTCTTTAT
>JBAUYT010000324.1:0-2097 GCA_049584935.1 Steroidobacteraceae bacterium | reverse complement strand
GGCAAGGTACGCGCGGCGCTACTGATCGGACGGGATGCGCCGGCACTGGCGCGGGCACTCGATGGCATCTGCGAATGCCGTTGCGTCGGCAGTCTCGAGCAGGCGGTGGCGATGGCGGCGACCATGGCCCAATCCGGTGACACGGTACTGCTGTCGCCGGCGTGCGCCAGTCTCGACATGTTTCGTGACTACAGCCATCGCGGCAGCGTGTTCGTGGCCGCGGTGCGCAGGCTCGCAGCATGAGTGGCGCCACCCTGACAATGCCGCAAGAACAGGCGAGCGGTCACGGCCCGGCGCTCGACCTGCCGACGGTCATCCTGGCCTCGAGCATCGTGCTGCTGGGGCTGATCATGGTGACCTCCGCTTCGATCACGATCGCCGGGCGCGACGGCGATCCGTTTGCCTACCTCGAACGCCAGCTGGTGCTGGTGCTGTCCGGATCGGTGCTGGCGATGCTGGCGTTCTCGATTCCGCTGCAGCGGCTCGAGCGGCTGGCGATGCCGCTGCTGCTGCTCGGTGCGGGCCTGCTGATCCTGGTGCTGGTGCCGGGTCTCGGTCATGTCGTCAACGGCAGCCGTCGCTGGCTGCGCGTGGCCGGCATCAATTTCCAGGTCTCCGAGGCAGCGCGCGTGCTGACCCTGATCTACGTCGCCAGCTACGCGGTCAAGTTCGAGAGCGCGCTGCGCGGTGGTTTTGCCGGCCTGGCGCGGCCCCTGGGTCTGCTCGGATTCATAGCGCTGCTGCTGCTGCTGGAACCGGACTTCGGCGCGGCCACGGTGCTGTTCGTAACCGGCTTCGGCGTGCTGTTCCTGGCCGGCGCGCGTCTGCGCTACGTGCTGGCGATGCTGCTTGCGGCCGGCGGCTCGATGGTGCTGCTGGTGGTGTTCTCGAGCTATCGCATGCGCCGCATGACTGCGTTCCTCGATCCCTGGGCGGATCCGTTCAAGAGCGGCTTCCAGCTGACGCAGTCGCTGATAGCGATCGGACGCGGCGAGTGGTTCGGCGTCGGCCTGGGCGCCAGTGTGCAGAAGCTGTTCTATCTGCCGGAGGCGCACACCGACTTCCTGTTCGCAGTGCTGGCCGAGGAACTGGGCCTGTTCGGCGTGGCGTTGACGCTGGCGCTGTTCCTCGGGCTCGCCTGGCGCGCGTTCGTGATCGCGAGACGCGCTTTCGACGCCGGCCAGAAGTTTGCCTCCTACATCGCCTCCGGCTTCGGCCTCTGGCTCGGCGTGCAGTCGTGCATCAACATCGGCGTCAACATGGGCGTGCTGCCGACCAAGGGGCTGACCTTGCCGCTCATGAGCTATGGCCGCAGCAGCCTGATCGTGACCCTGGCGTGGCTCGGGCTGGTGCTGCGCGTGCATCACGAGACCGTGCGCGGAACGCGGCGCTCGCGCGAGGTGCGCGCATGAGCGGCGAATCGCCCCTGGTGCTGATCATGGCGGGCGGTACCGGCGGCCACGTATTTCCGGCGCTGGCGCTGGCGCGCGAACTGCGCGCGCGTCGCTGGCGCGTCATCTGGCTCGGCACACGCCGCGGGCTCGAGGCGCGGCTGGTGCCGCCAGAGAACATCGAGCTCGAATGGCTGACGGTCAGCGGCCTGCGCGGCAAGGGTTTCCTGACCTGGTTGGGCGCACCGCTGCTGCTGGCGCGGGCGCTGTTGCAGGCGCTGGCGGTGCTGCGTCGCCGCCGTCCGGCGCTGGTGGTCGGGCTCGGCGGCTTCGTTGCCGGGCCGGGCGGCGTAGCGGCCTGGCTGCTGCGGCAACCGCTGCTGATTCACGAGCAGAATGCGGTTGCTGGGTTTACCAATCGCTGCCTGGCGCGGTTCGCGCGCCGCGTGCTGACTGCGTTTCCCGGCAGCTTCGCACCCGCGATCCACGCCGAAGTCATCGGCAACCCGGTGCGCGCAGAGATCGCCGGACTGCCGCCGCCGCAGCAGCGTTTCGCGCTGCGCGGTCCGGTGCTGCGGCTGCTGGTGCTCGGCGGCAGCCAGGGAGCCGCGAGGCTCAATGCCATCGTGCCGTTCGCGCTGGCGCGCGTCGGCGGCGGCTTGTCGTTCGAGGTGCGCCACCAGTCGGGCGAGCGCTGGCTCGAGGC
>JBAUYT010000323.1:0-19929 GCA_049584935.1 Steroidobacteraceae bacterium | reverse complement strand
CTTCCCGATCTTCTTGGCAATGGCGTCGCGGACTGCCTTTGCACCGCGGCCCGCCAAGGCCGGTCCATTCTTGACTCTGGCTCCTCGAACGTGCCCCTCCATTGGAGGCAAGTGCAACAACATCGTGAATCTGGTTGCGCGTTCAACCAGGGTGCCGATTGCAGAGCTATTGAGCCCAATAATCATGTCGCCTTCCCAATGTCCGGGGACGGCGCGATCTGCTGCTTCAGCCGGACGCTGGCTGATCATCACTTCCGGCGTAATGAACGCCTTACCTCGTTGTCGCGCCCTCGCACGCGGCACTCGCAGTGCCCGGCCAGTTCGTAGGCATGCTGACAACTCTCGGCGCAACGCTCCACGACCTTGAACATAGAGCGCTTGGTAAATGGCCTCATGGGAGATCCGCATTGAGCTATCTTGCGGGAAGTCGATCGGCAATCGACGACTGATTTGCTGCGGGCTCCAACATTTGCCCCAGCGCCGATCAGCACGGCGACCGTGGCGGCGCCGCTTCCACGGCACGTGAGGACCTGGGATGAGCGCACCCCTTGAATCGCAAAGCTGACCCGCGAGGCGCTCCTTTACATATGCGCGCAGGCGCTTGTTCTGCGCAAGCTTGGCGGTCTTGGGGCGTGACGCGAATCGATCGGCCTTCCATTGCGCGACTGTCGCTCGATACTGCAAAACGCCGCCACGCGTCGCCGCATTGCGACGCAGCTCGCGCGAGACGGTGGAAGGGGATCGCTTCATCCGTCTGGCGATCTCACGAACTGACAGTCCTTGGGCGTGCAACAGGGCGAGTTCTTCTCGCTCCGCAAACGACAAGAATCGCCCCGAGAGCGGCGCCATCCTGATCGGAGCCATCCCACCAGACTCACGGAACCAGCGTGTGCCGACCGGCTGAGATACCCCGCTCGCCAATGCCGCGTCTTCGCTCGTGGCTCCTGCAGCAATCTGTACCCAGAATGCCTGTTCTATCTCACGCTGGTTGATGCCCGGCCGCCCCGGCGACCGCATTGGAGCCCGTCCTGTCTGCGCCCTAATCCACCCTGGTGGTCGTCCCATACAACACCTCCTTTAGTGAGATGTTGCGACGACCGTTGGAAATCACCTTGGCAACCGCGGTCCGAGTGGTGAATGACACCGCTCGGTTGCCGCTGGACGATGGCCATCTCCAGGGCTTGGAGAATCAGCTCGGTCTTCAGGTGCGTATCCATCGCCCAGCCCACGATCTTGCGCGAGTACACATCCAACACCATCGCCAGGTACAAAAACCCCGCCCAGGTCGGTATGTAGGTGATATCGGCCACCCACAGTCGATCAGGCGCCATGGCGTAGAACTGGCGCTCCACCAGATCCATGGGCTTTTGAGCCTGCGAATCGCTCGTAGTTGTGACCACGTAGCGTCGCAGCGTCGCCCCCTTGAGTCCCGCGGTACGCATCAGCCGGGCCACCCGCTTGCGGCCGACGCGAATGCCATGATCGTCAGCCAGCTCGGCATGGATGTTCGGCGCTCCGTAGGTGTCGCGGGACCGGCGGTGGATTGCGGCGATCTTGCCCGTCAGCAGCAAATCGAAACGCTTGCGCAGACACATCGGCCGCTCCACCCAGGCATAAAAACCGCTCCTCGAGATGCCCAGCACTCGACACATCTTCCCCACCGAATGGGTGGCCTGGTTCACCTTCACGAATCCGAAGAGCGCTTCGAGGTCGCGCCGCTCTCCGTTGCGAACCAGGCCGCGGCTTTTGAAAGAATCTCCCGCTCTTCCTTCAACCGCTTGACCTCGCGGCGCAGGCGCCGCAACTCCTCGCGCTCCACGCTGGTCAGACCGCCGTCGCCATCGCCGGCATCGCGCGCCGCCTGTTTGACCCACAGCGCGATCGTCCAGGCCGAAGGGCCAAACTCCTTGGCCAGGGATGCCGGGCTACGCCCAGACCTGACCAAGCCCACCATCTGCCCCTTGAACTCCGGCGTGTACCGGACTGTCCGCTCCGCCATAAACACCTCCGTACCTTACGTTGAGGTGTCCACGAAAGCGGGTCAACTCCATTTGATTTAGCGGCCTCTGGGTACGACGTGTGGAAGTTCGCTTTTCCCGGATTGGGTATCGTGGCGGCCGGCGCCATTTTCGCCGCGTTTGCTTGTCCCCATAACAGTCTTTCTTCTTCTGTATGGTCTCAGATTCCAGGCGCCCCATGGGCTAAGTATCCGGGGGCCCGCAGACTCGCTGCGATCCTTTTCCTAGCCGTAGGGATCGGCTCCACGTTGGGTATCCTTCTTGTCTCTCACAACAAGTACTACACCCTCGCAACCGCAGAAAAGACCGGCAATGTACGCGTGGTGGAGGGTGTCGTGACAAACTTCACACCGATGCCAGTCGACGGTCATGCGATGGAGAGCTTTTGCGTTGAAAAGACCTGCTTTCAATATTCTGACCATGTTTTCACCGGTGGATTCAACAACACGAGTTCGCAAGGGGGTCCGATTCGAGCTGGCTTGCCCGTTCGCGTTACCTATTACGGAAGGCGAATTGTGAAATTGGAAATTGGCAAGTAGTCGGCGAATTCATAGCCGGCTATCTGAGGGTCTCAGCACCCAGACCGGCTCACCGACATGAGTCCAGAAATCCAGTTTCAGTACAACGTACTCAGCAACAGCCTCTTGAATCGTCGAAAACTTACGCCAGGTCTCGGGTTGTAATACCCGGCCAATTACTCCGTCCCTCGTAATGTACCAACCACCGCTTATTCGCTTGTCCTCGGGCATGACAGCCATTGCTCGACCAGCACGGGTTGGACCTCAATGAGCGGACGGAGATCGGCCGCTTTGCGGCGTTAGACCCGCGATCGCTCGAACCGAATATAGTCCCAATTTGTACGGGCACTCATGTGACACGCCGTTTGCAGCTTTGGCGCAGCAGATGCGCCGGTCGTCGCCGGCGGTGCGGCATTCTCAAGTGGATCGCGCTCAGAACTCCAATAGATACCCTGCACCGCAAGACTTGGTTCGGACGAGACTTCAATCCTGCTGACTTGGGCTCCCACTGGCAACTTTGTGGAGCAGGGAGCACTTGCGCATGCGGACAGTTCGTCGCTCTTAACTATCTTTCCAAACATATTCCAAGCCATCAATGGTTGGTCTAGTGGTAGTCGATCGCCCGTCGTGAGTTCAATAACAACCCGAACTCTTGCGCCGTGCATAGCCCTTTCAAACTCCCGATCCATGATATTCGCGTTTTGTAGAGGCACGACCATAAGTCTGCCGCTTCCCTCGATTCCTTTCAAAGGGTTTGCGGTGCGCTGCGCGTCATTGATGCCGAGTTTCGCGCGATTATTGCGGCAGAAATCGAACTCTGCGAGAAAGCGGTCAAGATGCTTCTTGTCCATCTGCTGCATATGCTGATAGGTGCCAATCGAACACTGCCGATCACTCAACGTGCAGACCGATGGAATCCGGTGTGGGCAGCTCACCCGTACCGAAATGATCGACAAGATCAAGACACGTCACTCGCCCGTCTGCACCCCAAACCATAACGTCAATTTGTTTGCCATCGGCGGTGCGACCCCATGTATCCGCGAGGCGCCCGTCTTTGCGAGACTCACGCGCAAAGTAAATGCTCCGACACCCGCAGGGGCAAACGCCTACCACTTGGAGAGAGCGCACGTCCGCAAGCACCGCGTCCGGTACTGGAGCCGTGGCCCCCCGCCGTAGCGCAAGCTCCAAGACTTCCGCTTCCTCCGTCGCTATGGGTCTTGCCGGTACTTCCTTCATGCGTCCTGACGTCCAAGTTGCACGGTCAGTCTTTCGGGTTACTGGACAATCCTAGGCTAACTCCTGGGCCTTCCAATGCCCGTCCGGCTGACCCGCTGGTTTTGACCCTTTTGAGGCGTTCGCGACTGTCTGGTCTGGAGGGACTAGAATCAGGACCCTGTATGTGACCACAAGAGCATTACATTCCCCAACGGTATCACCGTCATGTTTAGGCCCGTGCTTGGCGCCCTCTTGACTGTGCTCTATATCGTCATTTTGAGTTCGACGATACAAGCAGCTACCTCAGCCGGGCCATTCGGATCACCGATCGTCACGGCCCAGCCACCGGGCCTGACTTTAATCTCCACCACCGCTCTCACAAAACCCTTTCACACAAAGGGAGAGTGGGAATTTCGAATTTTTCAAGATCCTCACATGATCAACGTCGATGCTCCCGGCAATCTTTACTTGTGCCTAGTGAGGAATAACGTATCCAGCTGCTTCGACAGCGGTTTCAATATTTTCGTCTCATCCGATATCAAGGCTTTGACTTCAACGTCGCGCGAGCCGTCATTTATCGTGAATCTCGGAATTGTAACGGGTGGGTCGACAAATGGTCGCCGGACGATCATCTGGACCTACAACGCACACTCCGATCAGTTCGAACGGCTATTTGATGATGGTGCCAATCGCGGCCTAAACGAGGAGGTACGCGTCATTACCACTGGGCCGCTGGCGGGAGACATCGTGGTCAACCGAGCGCCGACAGGCGCCCCTTACCGTTACCACATTCTCATCTACCGTCTGGTGGATTCCCAATACGTTCAGATTCTGGAGTACGACGGCAAATCTAAATACAACGATGGAAATCCCATGCCTGTCATTGACGCCGAGATGGCTGAGATTGAGCGCCGGTTGCATTTATGGAAGTCTGGAGATCCTCTCCCTATACCTGTGCGAACACAGTGCGGCCGCGTCGTAATGAAGCATGGACTGGAATGGTGCGACTAATGAGCCCGCCAATGGCCGCATTGCGGAAGGCAATTTAGCTCGATGGATGTCTCAAAGTGGCCGTCTGGTGCCCGTCGCCCCATTCTTGCCACTAGACCGGAGCCTGGCGGCTTTCCGGCGCAGCACCTGCTGCTCTCGAACGGCAATCAATATTGGTGTGGTTTCGGTGAAAAAACTGATGTATGCAGGATAGCCTCGCGGCGGCTTTTGTCACACGATTGCTGCTATGCGACCAGACGCTTCCGCTCATTGTGGAGTCGCCCCCGAAGTGAAAGCGCCGCGTGATATCGACGGTGCTTGCTATATAGTAACTTAAACGTTACTATATACTGATGACAATCCGGGTGGAAGAGTACGTTCGCCCGGATGGGTCGACTCCATACGCGGATTGGTTCGACGGCCTCGACGCGCAAGCGGCGGCGAAAGTAACCACCGCAAAGCTGCGCATGGGAACACGTCGAACGTGAAGTGGTTTGCGGGCATCGGCGAATACGCCATCGACTGGGGTCCAGGTTACCGGATCTATTTAGCGAAGGATGGCGAATCGCTGATCGTGTTGTTCGGTGGTGGGACCAAGCGCCGGCAGCAAGCAGATATCGATCGAGCGAAGGCCTTGCACGCCGAATACAAGGCCCGAAAGATGGCTCCACGAGTTGTGGGCAATGCCAAGAGGCGAAAGAGGTAATGACCATGGCGCTTACGCGCGATTTCAAGAAGACTGTTGTTGCTCGAGTGGAGCGTGATCCCGCGTTCGCGAAAGCGCTGCTTGACGAGGCGGCAACGCTGTTTCTGAGTGGAGAACCTGTGACGGCTCGTCTCATTCTGCGCGATCTCGTGAACGCGACACTGGGGTTTGAACGGCTCGCCAAAGCGACCGCAACGCCGAGTAAGAGTCTCCATAGGATGCTGTCGTCCAAAGGCAATCCAAGCATGGATAACCTGGCGGCAATTTTTGACGCCATAAGGAAATGCCTTAAAGTCAGCCTCAAGGCGCAAACGGTGAACCTGCAGAAAGTGGCGTAGCGATCGTGGCGTTCGCGGAGATAGAGCTGGCAAGAGTGCGTAGAGCGCTGGATGCCTTCATGCAGCAGCGCCGGCCGCCGCCACCCATTCGGCCGAAGTTGGATCTTGGGTTCCGCATCTCTGGGCAAAGCGTTGAGATATTCGAGATCCGACCGCGCTGGCAGGGACCTCCTGACGAGAAGCACGAATCACCGGTCGCGAAGGCGACCTACATCAGGGCACGTGGCGTGTGGCGGGTGTACTGGCAGCGACGCGACCTGAAGTGGCACCGCTACGAGCCACGACCGGAAGTGAAAGCTGTGGAAGAATTCGCGGCGCTGGTATCCGACGATGCGCATTCATGCTTCTTCGGTTGAGCGGCTTTTTCGAGCGAACGCGGACTACTCATTCGCGCCCGTGCCACTAATGTGACCAACTGAGAATGGGTGTGCCAGGATTGTGCCGTGGTGAGCTTGGGAAGAGGGGTGGCAAGCGCTGTAAGTGACTGATTGAAAAACCCCTCTAACCGTGTTCATCCGACTGAAAATCCGCGTGTCGGTGGTTCAATTCCACCCCTGGCCACCAATAAAATCAATGGCATAAACATTCGTCGCACCATCTATGCGATGGAATATTTGCGGGAACATGGAATATTTCAAGGCGGTCTGCGTTTCATGCTTCAATTTCTTCATCTGCCGCGTCTACGGATTGCGAGTTCGCTCGCCGACATGTCGGTTTTCAAGCCGCGTTCTTCATGGCGACAATTGCACCACCTAAGCGTGCAGTCGGACACCGAAGTATTGCTGTATTTTTCGCCGAAACCTTGAGGGCGACGATGTAACCGTTGGTCAGCTCGCTGGAAAAGCTGGGGACGATCGTCGCCCGGGTGCCAGTTGACCGTAAGCGTCCGCTTCTGGCCGCATGGTAAGAGAGATCAAGGCGGTTAGATGATGCGCCATCATCGTTAGACGGGTGGTTACTACGCGCCCGCTTAGGAACTAGATGGGCGCTTCCGCGGGCGTGGTAATGACCGACAGGCTGGGACGGCGCAGCGGTCCACGACGTCAGTACTCGGTTGCTGAGAAGCGCTCGATGGTCGAGGAGACGCATGTGGCGGGCGCCTCGGTGCCGGAGGTCGCGCTTCGTCACAGTCTCAACGCTAATCTACTGTCGGTTTGGCGGCGACTATATGCACAGGGCCGTCTGATTGAGGACACGGCACCGAGGCAGCCCGCATTGCTTCCGGTGAAGGTGTCCACGCCGACACTGCTGCCGAGCGAACGTGTCGTAACGCGCAAGCCAGCAGCGAAGCCGCCAGGGGTGTGGATCGAGGTTGAGTTTGCCGGCGGACAGCGATTGCGCATACAAGGCCGCGTGGATCGGGCGATGTTGAAGGATCTGATCCTAGCACTGTCGTCTCGATGATTGCGCTGCCGGCAGGCATGCAGGTATGGCTTGCTGCCGGGGCCACCGATATGCGCAAGGGATTCGACGGATTGTCCGCACTCGTGCAGACGCAGCTTGCCGAGGATCCATACTCCGGACAGCTGTTCGTATTTCGGGGTCGAGCCGGTGATCGGGTCAAGATTCTCTGGTGGAGCGGTGATGGGCTGTGTCTGTTTGCCAAGCGACTCGAGCGCGGCAGATTCGTGTGGCCACAGGCCACGCACGGCACGGTCGCACTGTCCGGCGCGCAGCTCTCGATGCTGCTTGAGGGCATCGATTGGCGCAGGCCCATACGCACGACCGATCCTCAGTTGTCCGCGTAAAAGGCTTGATTCATAGGCGTTTCGTGTGGCCTGGTGGGATCGCACTTGCTATAATGACACATGCCCCGGCCAGCACCCTTGCCGAGCGATGTGGAGAGTCTGCAGCGTCTGGTACGCGAGCAGCAAGCACAGTTACTCTCCCGCGATGTGCTGATCGAGCAGCTGAAGCTCCAGCTCGCGCGCCTCAAGAAGATGAAGTTCGGCCGCTCGAGCGAGCAGCTCGATGCGCAGATCGCGCAACTGGAGTTCTCTCTGGAGGAACTCGAGGCCAACGCGGCCGCTGCCGTACCCCCTAAGACTCCTGCCCGTGAGCCTGCCAACAAGCCCGCGCGCAAGCCCTTACCCGATCATCTACCGCGCGAGCCTCACCTGCACGAGCCCACCACAGGATCGTGCAACTGCCCGGAGTGCGGCGGGGCACTGCGTGCCCTGGGCGAGGATTGCTCCGAGATGCTCGAGTATGTACCCGAGCACTGGAAGGTCATCAAGCATGTGAGGCCTAAGTATTCCTGCAGCGCCTGTCAAAAGATCGTGCAGGCGGCTGCCCCCTCCCGGCCCATTGAGCGCAGCTATGCCGGTCCCGGGCTTCTGGCCCACGTGTTGATCTCCAAGTATTGCGATCACTTGCCGTACTACCGACAAAGCCAGATCTACGCCCGTGACGGGGTCGAACTCGAGCGCTCCACGCTCGCTGATTGGGGTGGAGCGGCCAGCGCGCTGCTGGATCCGTTGCTCGCGGCAATAGAGGACTACGTCATGGCCGCTCAGAAGCTGCATGCCGATGACACGCCGATCCCGGTGCTGGCCCCCGGCACCGGCAAGACCAAGAGTGGACGCCTGTGGGCTTACCTACGCGATGATCGGCCCGCCGGCAGTACCGATCCGCCAGCGGTGCTCTTTCGTTATTCCCCGGATCGCAAGGGTGAGAGGCCTCGTGCGCATCTGCAGCACTTTCGCGGCATCCTCCAGGCCGATGCCTACGGAGGTTTCAACGGCCTGTACGATCGCGAGCAGGAACCTCTGATAGAAGCTGCCTGTTGGGCGCACGCGCGGCGTAAGTACTTTGAGATCTACGATTCCACCGCCTCCCCGATCGCCTTCGAGGCGCTCGAGCGCATCGCGGCGTTGTACAAGATCGAGAGTGAGGTCCGCGGCAAGCTAGCCGATGAACGCCGCGCCGTGCGCCAAGCGCGCGCGGCGCCATTGCTGGAGGATCTCTACGACTGGCTGCGCGCCACGGTGCGCGAAGTCTCCAAGAAGTCTCCCATCGCCAGCGCCATCGGCTATACCTTATCGCTCTGGACGGCGCTCACCCGCTATGCAGAGGATGGCTCCATCGAGATCGATAACAACCCGGTGGAACGACAGCTGCGCGCAGTGGCTCTCGGAAGAAAAAACTTTCTCTTCGCTGGATCCGATGCCGGCGGTGAGCGCGCTGCCGCGTTCTACAGCCTGATCGGCACTGCCAAACTCTGCGGACTGGACCCTGAAGCGTATCTGCGTTACCTGTTCACCCACATCGCCGAGCACCCGATCAATAAAATCAAGGAACTCCTGCCCTGGTGCCTGGCGAGCAAGCTCGCCGAGGCGAGACTCGCTGCCTGATGGCGCGTAAGAAAGCCGCCACAGCGGCTCTGATTCCCTGGTGGCAGGTGCGCATTGAGCTACTGGAAGTCACCCCGAAGGTTTGGCGACGACTGCTCATTCCTGAGGATCTGAAGCTCCCGAGGCTGCACTACATCCTGCAGACCTGTATGGGCTGGACCAATAGCCACCTGCATGAGTTTGTTCTCGGCGGTAAACGCTACAGCCCCCACGATCCTGACTGGTCCGAGGAGCTCGAGCAGCTCGATGAGAAGCGAGTCGTTCTCGCCGAGGCCATCGGCTATGAGTCTCGATGTTTTGACTACCTCTACGACTTCGGCGACAGCTGGCACCATGTCGTGATCGTCGAAGACCCTTACGCCGGCCACTCTGAGCAGGGATTACGCATTCGGTGCCTCGACGGGGAAAATGCCTGTCCGCCCGAAGATGTCGGGGGACCGCACGGATATGCCGAGTTCCTCGCCGCCATCGCTGATCCGAGCCATGAAGAACACGCGCAGCTCCTCGAGTGGGCCGGCGGCAGCTTCGACCCGGCCCGATTCGATATCACCGCCGTGAACCTACTTCTGGACAGCATTAAATCCTGACAGTCAATGCGGTCGGGCCCGGACGCTTACAGTTGACCCAGTGGGCTGTGGGGTGAATACAGGTCGAGTTGTCCCGTCACGTAGCGATCGCGCTCCTCGCATCCTGGATCAAAGGCGCACTTAGACCCTTGTCCGGAAATAGAGCCGCCGCGGGGTGATCAGAGCTAGACCGGTCTCGCCCGGGCGGAGGTCCCTCCAAAAGCGGGTAGGATCGGCACTGTATGACGGCATCGCGATTGAATCTAACTGGCACCGAACTCGGATGTCCCGCTGGCAAAATGGGCCAGCAAAGGAAATACATTGCCTCGCCGCTCCGCTCGTAACTCCATCCTCGAAGCCGCAATGAAGCTGTTCATCGAGCGGGGCTTCAACGCGTGCAGTGTCGAGGACATCACGAAGGCGGCCCGCGTTCCCAAGGGTTCGTTTTACAATCACTTCAAGAGTAAACAATCTCTGGCGGCTGACATCGTCATTGAATACGGGAAGGGCACCACCGATCGAAGTGTTCTGACCAACCGCGACATTAATCCTCTTACTCGCCTCAAAAGACATTTCGCAACTCTCAATGTGCATTTTTCTTCTTGCAACGACGGCTGCTTGATTGGGAAATTCATGGCCGAGGTATCTGTCGATACTCCTCAGATTCGCGAGAATCTCCGTCGGGTGCTGAACCTCTGGGGCGAGCAACTTTCTTCCGCCATCGCTGAGGGGCAGCGCGACGGGTCCATTCGTAAGGACCTACCGGCAGACGACTTAGCCGCATTCCTGATCGACTCCTACGAGGGCGCCATTTTGCGAACCCGTGTTGAGAAGAGCGCGAGAGCACTTGAGTACTTCGTCAAGGTGGTGTTCTCGAGCATCATTGTCTGAATCATTCGCCTTGGTTTAGTTACCTCAGGACTGCCGTCCATCGGTGTTCTTCAGACAGCGATGCGGCTACATCGGTCTTGCCATGTAAGACGACCGGTCATATTATAGGTGGCGCTTAGATGAGATTGCGTTTGCGCGTAGTTCGGTGGGCGGAACTCCGATTGGGTATCGGCTCAATGGCCGCGGACAACGACTTGAACACGAGCTGAAGGGGCACGTATGAACAGCTATTTGCCTGAACAGAACAAGAAGATTGTGCTGGAAGCGTTCGAGACCTTGTTCAACAAGCGTGACTACCAAGCAGCTGAGAAGTTCTGGTCGCCTGATTACATCCAGCACAGCGCCCACATACCACCGGGGCGGGACGGGCTTTTCGACCTGGTCCGGGCCGCCCCTATGACGCTCCGATATGAGAACTCTCTAATCTTCGCGCAAAACAACCTTGTGATGTTGCACGGCCGCTTTTCCGGTAACGGTCGGTCACACCACTGGGTCGCTGCTGACATCCTGGTCGTGAAGGACGGCATGCTCATGGAGCACTGGGACGTCCTTCAGGATGAAGCGACGCGTACGGAGTCTTTGAGTGGACGACCCATGTTCGGCGATGCTTTTCCAGAGCCAATTGCTGGTGCTGCCACTGCACTCACAGCCGAACAGGCGCGAACGATTGTGGCGCCGCTCTATGAAGCACTAAATCAGCCGGCGAAGAAGGATGTGACGGCCCTTCTGGAGAAGGCTACCGATCCCAAATATCGATCGTATTCGACCAATGAGGACTGGCTTGACCGGCGGCAATTGGCAGGAATCTTCAAATCAATGGGCGCGGCGATTCCGGATTTGGAATGGACAATCAAGGACATATTGGTTTCGGGCGACCAGATCGTAGTGCGGGGCGAAGCGACCGGAACGCCTGAGCGCGAGTTGTTTGGAGCGAAGCCGACGGGCAAGAGCTTTAAAACCATGTCGATCGATGTGTTTACAGTGAAGAGCGGAAAACTTGCATCTGCCTATCACGTAGAGAACTGGGTCGGAGCGCTGGAGCAGCTCCACAAATAGAGGTCGCTGTGTTCTGGCCGAATCGCCACCAAGCAAGCCACGCCCAGGGAATTGGAATACGCGTGCATAACCGTCGGATGTAGAACAGTTCGGAGATCCGAATGACACCGAGTAACGTCACAGCGGTCACGCAATTTCTCGAGGTCGGTCAGCAACGCTACGCCTTTCGCCGTTTCGGCGACGGCCCGAGCGCTCCGCTTCTTTTTCTGCAGCACTTTACCGGCACGATCGACAATTGGGACCCGGCCGTGACCGATCCGTTGGCGCGGGGACGAGAGGTGATCCTCTTTGAGAGCGCGGGCGTCGGGCGATCGACCGGTTCGGTCCCCGCGACAATCGCCGGCATGGCACAGCATGTGTTCGCTTTTCTGGATGCGCTGCAGCTGAGTCGATGCGATGTTTTGGGCTACTCGCTCGGGGGCATGATCGCGCAGCAAATGGTGCTCGATCGACCGACCATCTTTCGCAGAATGATCCTCGTGGGGACGGCGCCTCGAGGCGGAGAAGACATCATGCATCTCGAAAAGCCGAACTTACAGGTCCATCTCAACGATCCAAGGCTTCGTGGTTACTCGGTCTTGGGCAAGATTTTCTTTGCGCCGACCGCGTCGAGCCAGGCCGCGGCGGACGCATTCATCAAGCGTCTCATGCAACGCACGCAGGATCGCGAGCCCGTCGCCGGGCCCGCCATCGCGCAAGCGCAGATGGCCGCCTTTCGCGATTGGGAGTCAGTAACGGGGGAGCGGTTCGGGACGCTCAAGACGATCGGTCAACCCACGCTCGTGGTAAATGGGGTGCACGACGAGATGATTCCCGTCCGCAATTCGTACTGGCTGAGTGAGAATCTGCCGAATGCCGTCCTGTTGACGTATCCGGACTCTGGGCACGGCTCTCTATTTCAGTTTCACGACTCGTTTACGAGACAAGCGGCCGAGTTCCTCGGTTCGAACTCGGCTGCTGCGCCGTATTAAAGACAAGGATGGGCCTCGCGACCGGCATGATTCGTGGCGGCTTAGAGGGGACTATTGACGCTCACGTCCTTCGCGCACGGTGGCGACAAGATCAGCTGTTCGTACGCCCAGCTTCACGCCCTTCACATCCAACGGCGAGGCCTTGGATTTTCGCGCCGGCGAGATCCTGAAGATCGCGCCATCGCGCCGGCGAATCTCGACTGCGCCATCGCGTTCCGCTTCCTCGAGCACCGAGGCAAAGTTTTCCCGCGCCTCAGAATAGGTATAAGCCTTCATGGAACATTTACCTCCAGCACATCAAGCTTCAGCTCACGAGCACGCTCGATCAATCCCCTGTCAAGGGTGAGTAGCGGAGCTTTCTGATTCACAGCGCACGCGATGACGTACGCATCGTAGGCGTATACGTTCAGTTTCGCCGACAACTCCACCGCTTGCTTTAACGCGATTGCAATCAACCGAATGGGTATGGCAGCGTAGGCATCCAACAGCTCTAATGCGGTGTCTAAGCCTATTGCCTTGCGTTTGAACATGGCGGACAACGCGTTGCCAACCTCCCAATGGACCGAGGCTGGGGCTACGAGCGCTGTGCCTCGCGTCAATCGGACCAGCTCCGCCTTTTCCGGCTGCTCTCCCACGACTGCAAGAACGGCGGAAGTATCGATGACGATCTCCATAGGTCTCAGTCTATCACATGTACAATTGTACAAGACAGGTGATGATCGAGCGCGTCATCAGTCATGGAATGATATCGAGCCGTATCTATGGAAATCAGGTACCTATCTCGGTGTAACCGCGCAGAATATTCCATGATCTGGGTCATTAAACCGTTGCAAGATCAGTG
Organism: Steroidobacteraceae bacterium; assembly: GCA_049584935.1. Taxonomy (GTDB): domain Bacteria; phylum Pseudomonadota; class Gammaproteobacteria; order Steroidobacterales; family Steroidobacteraceae; genus FEN-1191. Next base: position 6,466 of record JBAUYT010000323.1, on the reverse strand, counting down.
GGTTGAAGGGGTTTGGACCTGGACTGAAAATCCGCGTGTCGGTGGTTCAATTCCACCCCTGGCCACCAATAAAATCGAGCAGTCCTGCTAGTCCAACTCGTCGTCGCTCGCTGATTTTGCTCGAAGATCGTGACACGTAAAGCGCTCGGTCAAGGCTGCCGGCTCACCCTTGGCGGTGGGAGTCATGGCATTCGTCATCAGGCGATACCAGTTGAAGCGAAAGCCGTCGGATGTAAACGGCTTACCCAGAAGATTGCAAAGCAACGTCGGGCGAATCTGAGGGCCGAGCCTTTTCTAGCCGATCAATGACTGTTTGTAGCTCCGGTGACCATTCCACAATGATCCGCTTCGAGGTTTAGACAATACCGTGACGCGGGTGCCGGCGCTTCGATTTTCTGCGACCGCTGCCGATGTTTGCGCCTGTTTCATCATGGCGAGCATCGTCTTCATGTTGCAGGCCAGCTTCGAGGCCGCCGTCATCGCCGCTTGGGATACCGTGCCGCTGTAGCAATTCATCGATGCGTTCTTCGTGTTCACCCCAATCGGCAACACGTAGTGATACGCCCCGTCGGGAAACTCCGGGGTCGCGCTGGCGATGCCATTGCACGCGTCCAATTGCGACACGTCGATGATGTTGCCGTTGATGTCGCGGCCGCCGTAGATCGGGAAGCCATCGAGCGCAATACCGATGATGTGCGAAGGACCCGCGCTCGTGTCCACCTGTGAGGTTACGCAATCCGGGTTGCCATGCGCGTGCCAGGTGCTGCCGTTGCTATGGGAATCGCATTGGTCGAGAAAGTACGCGGTCTGGGAGAGGCCCGTGCTGTCGGTGAAGGTGTAGGAGGCATTGTCGGCAGCCGCGGGAGTGTTCGCATCCATTTCGTATGGATTGAACATCGCCGTTCCGGAGATCAGATAGCCGATGGCGCCCAGGTTCGCGGCGGTCGTGGCCGCAGCTTTCGAGGCGCAGACGTTGATCGTAACGGACGAACCCCTCAAGGACGGCTCGATGACGTCGGCGTATGAAATCAGCGCCATAGGCGTATCGGTCAGCGCGGTATAGGCAACCACCGTCTGGCTCTGCATAGCGGGTGCCAGGTAGTACGCGTTGGGCTTGTAGTTCGGTTGGCCGGTCGTTGTCAGGGTCATTTCGCAGCTGCTCGGGAAACTGACGCTCACGGTCGTGCCCCAATTCACCGCCTTGTACGCCTGGGCGTAGATGTTCTCGCTTGAGCCGCCGCTACTCGATGTGCTCGTGCTCGTTGCCGAGTCACCACCGTCCCCACCGCAGCCCGCGATCAGCATCGCACCGAGGGAGAGCACCGCGGCTAGCATCGCCCGCATTCCGCCCCCGTCCGCCAAATCGCCCTGGACATCTGAGTCAGTCATCGGAAAACCTCGCTCGCGACATCGCACTGCCCCTCAGGCTGGGCCTGGATTGTGGAGGAATGGTGGAGTCGCCAGCCCTGCTGCGGGTTTCCCGTGTGTGCTGCCAGGGTATGACTACTCGGGAGGGTCGAAGCGATAGCCGACGCCGTAGACCGACGCGATGCAGTCGGCACCTTCGTCTACGCTGTTGATCTTCCGGCGCAGATTCTTGACGTGGCTGTCGATGGCCCGGTCGCTGACGTCACGGGCTTCAGTCTGTACCTCATCGAGCAACCGCGTGCGCGAGAAAACTCGGCCGGGGCGGCTGGTGAGCAACCGCAGAATCTTGTACTCGACCGGCGTCAGCGGCAGCCACGTTCCCCGCCAGCTTATCCTCAGCCGCTCTTCCTCGATCTTCCACGCGCAGCGGCCCGAGACGAGCTGACCTTCGGCGCGCCGCAATTGGGCTCGCACGCGTGCGACCACTTCCCGCGGATTAAAGGGCTTGCAGACATAATCATCGGCCCCGACCTCGAGCCCCAGCAGACGATCCAGTTCGTCCACGCGCGCGGTGATCATGATGATCGGCACATCGCAGAAGCGGCGGATGGCACGGCAGAGTTCGATGCCGTCGAGGCCGGGAAGCATCACATCGAGCAGTACGATGGCCGGCGTGGCTGTCCTGAGTTGCCGCAGCGCCGCTTGGCCGTCGTTGACCGCACTCGCCTCGAAGCCTTCGTGACGCAGATAGTCGAGCAGGATCTGTGCGATCTTGGCATCGTCTTCCACCACGAGTACGTGGCGCGCATCGGCGTTCATCCGGCTTGCTCCGGGACGACCGGCAGCTCGATGCGAATCCGAAGTCCCCCAAAGTCTGATTGCGAGCCCGAGATCGTGCCGCCATGTGCGCGGGTAATTGCCGCGCATATCGACAGACCCAGCCCACTGCCGCCGCGCTGGCGCCTGCGGGCGGCATCGGCCCGGTAAAGTGGCTCAAACAGGCGTGGCAGATCCTGATCCGGCACCGTCGGCGCACTGTCATCGACGCAAACGAGCACGCGCGCGCCGACGTGCTGGTAGGCAAGCCGAATGCGGCCCGGGGAATCGGTGTAATGCACGCTGTTCTGAAGCAGGTTCGAAATCAGTTGCTGGATGCGGTGGGGATCCCAGCGGACTGCCAGGGAAGTCTCGGCGGGCGTTTCGAGTTTCAGCTCGAGTCCCTGTGAGTTCGCCGCGCGGGTGAACTTGGCGTGCAGTCCCTCGAAGAAAGCTACCGCGTCGAAGGTCTCGTAGTGGCAACGCAGGGCGTTGATGTCGGCCATCGCCAGCAAGTGCAGGTCATCGACCAACTGCCCGAGGGTCGCGACCTCGGCGCTGAAGGAGGCCAGGGCGTCCGCCCCGAAGAGCCGCACGCCGTCGGTCAGTGCAGCCAGCTCGCCTCCTAACACGGTCAGCGGAGTGCGCAACTCGTGGGAGATCTCTGCAATCCAGCGGCGTCTTGCGCCTTCCAGGCGTGCCAGGCTTTCGGCCATGCCGTTGAGATTGGCCGCCAGATCACCGATCTCGTCCGTGCGGCGGTTGTCCACCCGCACGCTCAAATCGCCGTGCGCCATTTGGGTCGTAGCGGCTTTCATGGCAAGCAGCGGGCGCGCGAGCCAGCCGGCCAGTGCGCGTGCCGCCACGAGGCTGAACCCAAGCAGGCAAGCAGTGAGAAGCGTGATTCCAATGAACTGATGCCGCAGGAAATCGGTCTCCACGGAGCTCGGGACCGGTGGCGCAGGTCTGAGGCTGACCGTTGCAACCACTGAGCCGCCCACGACTATCGGCCGCCTCGTGACTCCAGGGGCGCTCGAGGCCAGGGGAGGACCTGCCAGAAGATTCCCGGCCGGATCGTGTACCGAGAGTCGCCCGGCGAAGGACTCAGGCGCCGGAAATTCACGTGGGCCATCCGGCAGGGATCCTTCCGGAGGCATACCGGGCGGATCCGGAGGCCGGGCCCTGGGTAGGCCTTCTCGCAAGGCGAATTCGTCCAGGATCTCGCCAAAGTCCAGACGATGGTCGCGCAACGCCATGCCGCCGTCCTGCCCAATGTAGTCCGCGAGGACTGCGGCGAACCGCTCGAGCTGGTCGGTGTCCCGGGCAACCAGGTAAGAGGCAAACCCCCGATGCAGGTTCCACGCCAGCAGCCCTCCAAAGGCCACCAGCGCGGTAAACACGAATACAACGAGGACGAGCGATAACGTATGGACGAGACGCAGGCGCATCATGGCAATCGATTCTCGCTGCGATTGTGGAGCCATTGTGGATTCCCATCCGAGGCCTCGTGAACTGAAAGCTGGCGAAGTGGAGGCGTTCCCCTCGGATACGGAACAACGTAGCCGGGCGCGACCGTCGCTTAGTAGAGTCGCTTCTGATCAGTTCCGGAGCAAGCGAGCATCGTAGATCGTCTTGCCCCCACCATGGTCATGACAGAGACCGTTCTGGGCAAATCGCCCGAGGGCACCGTAAAAATGTCCTGCAATAATACGGCCAGATCAGCCAGCGCCCCGGCGCCAAGCTCCCTTTTTCCGCGAACTCCGCATACGTCGCCGTCAGCGTGTATGCGATGACCGCCTGTTTTCGGCTCATGGCTTCTGCAGGATGGTTTGGGTGCCTTATTGCGAGCATCATCTCCAGGAAAGGTCGGGTAGAGTCAGCGCTTTACACCGCACGAGACGTCTAAAATTAAGTTGTGCTATCTAGGATAAACAGGAGCTTAACTGACTGGACCTCGTATGAATGTTGGATACGGACACTGATGCGAGCACAAAGAATATGGATGGCACCAATTGCAGCGATTGCGCTTTGGACGCCCAAGGGACATGCCGAGGATCCAGCGCCTTCCCTTCCTGTGCCCCAGCTGCAGTACCATTCTGCTGGCAAGCGGATAAGCGAAGAAGAGTCGCAATTCCGGGCAATCATTAGGCAAGTATCGAGCGCGCTGGAGTCCGGCAACGCAGATGAACTGGAAAGATTAGCGAGTGATCTGCTCAGTCGGCACGAGTTGACGCCCGCTGGCGCCGTGCCAATTCACAGTTTTCACCAAGCCATGGAGGTTTATCTGGGTGAAGGCCCAGGCGGGAAAGGAGTTTCCACCAGCCACCCTCTGAACTCGATATTGAGCACTGTCCATGTGTGGCAGAAGAAATACCCAAATTCCGCGGCTGCCTTCGTGTCCGAAGGGAGTCTCCTCCTGTCTCATGCCCTTGGCGCCCGGGGTGAGACGAGCATCGACCAAGTACCCAGCGACAAACTTCTAGAGTTCGAAAGCAATCTCGACCTTGCGCGCGTGGCGCTGATGAGCAGCAAGGCGATCGGAAAAGGCGATCCGATTTGGTACGAGACGATGCTAACTGCGGGGCAGTACAGCGGCATGGAGCGAAACGCTTACGTCGACTTGGTAGATGAGGGTATGCACGCCTACCCGAACGATTTCGACATGGCTGAAATGGGACTCTTCTACATGTTCCCGGTGTGGGGTGGCAGCCGCAAGGAGATCGCCGCTTATGTCGAGCATGCGCTGACACAAGCGTCGACGGAAAACGCGCCGCTCGTAGCGTCAAGAATCTATTACGCCCTGGTGCATGGCGGCAAATTTGCCGGTCCCGACATGGCCAACATGTTACATACTGGGGTTGATCAGATTGAGCAAGCGATGGCCCTGCTTGTAGCCCGTTATCCGGATGCGATCAATTTCGACAAGCAGGCCGTCGTCACTTGCGCTCTGGGCGACAAACCGAAACTACGGTTGCAGCTTTCGGAAATCGGTGACTCGCCGCTCGTCTGGTACTGGGACAATGTGGGCAAGGGATACTATTTTTTACTTTGCCGGCGATACGCGGGACTGAATTAGGCGTTTACATTCGCGACCCGCTCAATGCGGCGGCGTACCGTAGGCGCGGTGGCTCGTTAGTTATCCGGTCAGTTGGAGGATACGGTTAGCCGACGTCCGCCGGTCCCAAACATTTCGACGGGCCCGTGCTCCGCGCGGAAGTGGGTGTCCATTATTAAGTGGCGCTATCTCGCAGAAATATTGGACACTCGGGCGGCACTGTTAGTAATGATTCCAGCAAGTTAGTTGATTTTGGGCCCCGGACTGAAAATCCGCGTGTCGGTGGTCAAATTCCACCTGGACGCCATGAGATCAATAGCTTAATCGTTCGCGATCAAACTGTAGTGTGGCATCACTTGTGCCCCTCCCAGCGGCGGCAACGTGGTCAACGATGACGTAAAACCCACCGGGCTTGAGCCGCTCATAGACAGCTCGATTGAAGCCGGCTGGGGTTGCGCCTCTGGTCTGGAGAAGGGCGGTATGCAGATCGTGGTAGAACAGGTGCAGCCACACGATATCCGGTGATCGCGAACTCTCCGGCAACGCCACAAGGTCCGCTGAGATGACCTCCACATTCTCTCGCCCCGGCTCCTTCGCCAGCGCTCGCATGCGGCCGACCGGATCGCTCTTGAAGTGAGCAATCTCCGCCGGCACGAAACTGTAGACCCGTCCCTCGGGACCGACGATGTCAGAAAACAGGCGGGTCCAGTCTCCACTGCCTGGGCCAAACATCGATCACAGTAAAGCCCGCATCAATTCGCGCGAATCGAATCAACTCAGAATGCATCGAAGGATTCATCGGGTTCTCCAAAGCAGCTAGGCGCCCGAAAAACTCCGATCCGGTCCCGGGCCGCGCAGGACCAACGACTGAGGCGGTCGCCAATGCCCCGGCTCGCCCGGGCGGGGCTTTTCGATTTCAGATGGCCGACAAGCCGCCGTCTACCGACAACTCAATCCCATTCACGAAGCTCGAATCGTTCGAAGCAAGAAACAGCGCGACCGTCGCAATTTCCTCAGGACGACCCATCTTTCCCCGCGGGATCAGGGATTCGAACTGACGCTTCCCCTCCTCGGTGAGAACTTGGTCCTGCATCGATGTCGCGATCGGCCCCGGGCTCAGCACGTTCACCCGGATATTCCTGCCCTTCAGTTCGTTGAGCCAAGTGCGTGCGAATGAGCGCAATGCCGCCTTGCTCGCCGCATACACGCCGAAACCAGGAAAACCTT
>JBAUYT010000322.1:0-19251 GCA_049584935.1 Steroidobacteraceae bacterium | reverse complement strand
CCTCCAGCCGGATCGGGCCGCTGTAGCCGGACTCGCCGGCATAGCCAAGCTCACTCATGGCCTGGTACATGACGGCACCGCCGGCCACGGCGCCGATCATGCGGAATAGCGCACGCCGATTCATCGGGGTGGCGGGTGGCTGTACGGGCATGTTTCGTTATTCCTTCTGAGCCAAAGGGCCCATCTTAGTCTGAGTCCAGCTGCGGCATCAGTGCGCCGCCGGAGTGCTCTGCCAGACGTTGTTGGAGCGATTGCGATCGGGCAGCACATGGTCAGGATCGATGACCACACCGGTCACCGGCTGAGTGCTGTCCACCTGCACGTCGACGTGGCGCTTCTTGATCCAGCTGTCGGCCGGCAGCAGGATGCGCTGCCGGCTGCCATCCTCGAAGGTTACTTCGACGACTGCCGGCATGACCATCGGATCCAGGTTGTCGACGCCGACGCTCGCACCGCGCCGCCAGTCGTCATCGACGGGCCGCGCTCCGTCGGTTGCAAGATCGAGCGTCCAGTTGTTGAAGTACCACTCGCGCCAGAACCAGGACAGGTCTTCACCGCCGGCGCTTTCCATGGCACGGAAGAAATCCGAAGGCGAAGGGTGGCGGAACATCCAGTCGCGAATGAACTTGCGGAACGCCCAATCGAATCGCTCCGGCCCCAGGATCTGTTCGCGCAACAGCTTGAGGCCCAACGCCGACTTGAAATAAGTGAGCGGATGGCGGTACTGCTCGGTCACCTGGTCGGCGCGCGTCAGCATCACCGGAGCGGCCGGATCGCTCAGCAGCGACTGGATCTCGTCGACCGGATTGCCGCCGCCGGGCGCGTACTCGGGGTCGCGCTTGGGCCCGAATTCGCCGTGCGCAAAATCATCCGATTCGTAGACGTCGATAAAAGTATTGAAACCCTCGTCCATCCACTGGTCGCGCCGCTCGTCGAACCCCACCATCATCGGAAACCAGCAGTGGCCGATCTCGTGTGCCGTAATCCAGAACAGCAGCTTGCCGGAATCGTGGACGCCATCGAACACCAGGGCGGGGTATTCCATGCCGCTCACCGGACCGGCGACCGCCACCGCGTTCGGCCATGCATACGGTGCCCAGCGGCGTGAGAAGTTCTGCACGGCGTCGCGCAGGTATTCGGTGGTGCGGCTCCAGTCGTCCGCGCCGGCGCTCTCGATTGGGTAGAACGACATCGCAAGCGCCGTTCGACTCTGCGGCAGTGAAACGCGTGCGGCATCCCAGATGAAGGCGCGGGATGCTGCGAACGCTACATCACGGGTGTCGTGCATGCGGTAGTGCCACGTCAGGGTTCCCCGGTGCACCGGCCGGCTGGCGGCATCTCCGATTTCATCCGCTGTGCGGATGAAGACGGTGCGGTCGCTGCGCCGTGCCTGCTGCAGGCGCACACGTTGGACCGCGGTCAGCACTTCGGCCGGGTTCTGCAACTCGCCCGATCCGGCCACCAGCATGTCCCACGGGACGGTGACGTAGTAATCGAAGTCGCCGTACTCGAGGTAGAACTCCGAGCCGATGTAGGGCAGCGTATCCCAGCCGCGCAGGTCGTCGAACACCGCCATGCGCGGATACCACTGCGCGATGTCGTAGATTTCGCCGTTGCGGCTGGCGGCGTGCGCCGTGCGTCCGCCGAACTCGCCGGGAATGGTGTAGTGATAGCGGATCAGTATGCGGGCACGGCCACCGTGTGCGGACACCGGTCGCTGCAGCCGGATCTGCAGCCGCGTGTCGGAAACCACCGTATCCGCCGCTTGCCGCTGTCCCTGGTACTCGATCTCGACCGAGTCGAGCTGCATGCCCTGTGTGAACGATTTCGACTGTCCCTCGCGCGCTTGCCGGAAACGCGCGTCGGCGCGGTAGATGTTCTGGTCGAGCTGCAGCCAGAGCGAGTCGAGTGCGCTCGGGCTGTTGTTGGTGTACCGGATCACCACGCGGCCGCGCAAGGTCTGGCTGGCCGTATCGATGGCAGCGCGGATCTCGTAGTCGGCGCGATTCTGCCAATAACCGGGTCCCGGGGTGCCGTCGGCCGAGCGGTACGAATTGACGGTGCCCGGCAGCGACAGTGGCGCAAACGTGGCCCGCGGATCGAAACCGGCAGCCGGCGGCGCAGCCCCTGCCGCAGCAACGCTGGCTGGGCTGGCGGTCGTCGGCGGCACAGGGGTCTGTGACGGCGCCGGCGCCGGCGCGGGCGCAGTGGCAGCCGGCTGCGATGGCAAATGGCTGCAGCCGATTAGGGCTGCGGCGAACAAGGCGGCCACCACGGCCGGCAGGCGACGATTCATCGGCGGCATTTTCACCGATCGCGCAGTGCTGCGCATCCAGGCGTTGCCGCCTCGGCAGGGCGGCGGCGCCGTTGCCGCGGCGCAACAGCGGGCCAGTAAGCGGCCGAACTGTGGTGCAAGCCACGGGATTGGGCCCGCGTTCCTGTCAATATTCCGCCGCACTCAGTACGGGTGCGCCGCATTCCGTATCACGGCTCGATGGATCTGACCGGTCTCCACGCGCTGTTCTCGCCGCCGAGCGACCCCAGCCTGCTTGCGTCCGGCACCTATGACCCGCTGCTCGTGGCGCTGTCCGTAGTCTTGGCGATCTTTGCTTCGGGCATGGCGCTGTGGCTGGCGCAAGTGGCCGGCGAGCAGTGCAACCTGCGGCTGCGCGCCGTGGCGCTGGTGTCCGGCAGCCTGACGCTCGGTGCCGGCGTCTGGGCGATGCACTTCGTCGGCATGCTGGCCTTCAGCCTCTGCGCGGTCAGCTACGATCGGGCCATTACGCTCTGGTCGCTGCTGCCGAGCGTGGCCGCATCGGCCCTGGCGCTGTGGTTGATCGCGCGGCGCGACCTGCGGCCCTGGCAACTGGTCGGCGGCGGCATCGCCGTCGGCGCAGGCATCGGCGCCATGCACTACACCGGCATGGCTGCCATGCGTATGGCGGCGGTGCTGCGCTACGACCCGGCGATTTTCGCGCTCTCGATTGTGGTCGCCGTGGTGCTGGCGATGCTGGCACTGTGGGTGCGCTTTGGTCTGCGCCGCGCGCCGCTCGAATGGAGCGACCGGCAACGCGCCTTCATGAGCGCCATCGTCATGGGGCTGGCCATCGCCGGTATGCACTACACCGGCATGGCGGCTGCGCGCTTCGTCGGCCCGGTGGTGCCGGGCACCACCACGAATGCGAACTTCATAGCGCTGTTGACTACCGGCATCACCATTGCCTTCACCCTGCTGGTGATGGTCACGAATGCTTCGCTACGCAATCGCGATATGGTGCAACGCCTGCGCGAGCGCGAGCTGCAGTGGCGCGGGCTGCTGGCCACGGCGCCGGACGGTGTGCTGATTTTCTCGAGCAGTGGCAGGATCGGCGAATGCAACAGATCGGCCGAGCAGATCTTCGCGCGCACGCGCGAGCAGATCGTCGGCCAGGACATCCATGCACTGATCGCCGGCGTCGATGAGCTGCATACCGGCGAGGCCCTGGCGCTGCGCCCGGACGGGTCGGTGGTGCCGATCCGGCTCGGAATCGGCGCGCGCCGCCCGGAGGAGCGCAGCCTGCAGATCTGCTTCGTCACCGATATCTCCACCCGCAAGCAGATGGAGCAGGCGGTGCGCGACAGCGAGCACCAGCTCCGTTCCCTGATCGGCAACATCCCGGGGATCTCCTACCGCTGCCTGATGCAGGAGAACTGGCCGGCGGTGTTCGTCAGCGACGCAGTCGAGCGGCTGACCGGGTATCCGCCGTCCGATTTCGTCGGCCCCAACTCCTGTCGTCGCTTCATCGACCTGGTGCACCCGGATGATCGTGCTGCCCTGACGGCCGAGGTGACCAATGCGATCCGCGAATCGCGGCCTTACGTGCTGGAATATCGCATCACCCATCGCGATGGCCGCGAGCGCTTCATGTGGGGCAGCGGCAGCGCGGTGCAGGACGGCTTGGGGCGGCAACGCTTCCTCGACGGCGTCATTCTCGACCTGTCCGAGCGCCGCCAGATGGAGGAGGAGCTCAGGGCGGCCAAGGAGCGCGCCGAACAGGCCGCGGCCGCGCGCGCGGCCTTTCTCGCCAACATGAGTCACGAGATCCGGACGCCGATGAATTCCATCATCGGCTTTTCCGAGGTGTTGCTGCAGGGAGAGGTGACCCCGGAGCAACGCCGCCATCTGCTGACGGTCAGCGGCGCCGCGAAATCGTTGCTGCGACTGCTGAACGAGATCCTCGATACCGCCAAGCTCGACAAAGGCCTGCTGGAGCTGGAGCTGCGCAACTTCGACCTGCTCGAACTTATCGACGAGGTGTCTTCGACGCTTGGGGCGAGCGCACGAGACAAGGGCCTCGAACTGCATATCCAGTACCAGACCGGCCTGCCGCGCCGCTATCGCGGCGACTCGCTGCGCATCCGCCAGGTACTCACCAATCTGATCAACAACGCCATCAAATTCACCGTGCGTGGCAGCGTCACGCTGGAAGTCGCCGGCCTGGACGGCCAGGCCCACTTCATGGTGCGTGACACCGGCATCGGCATTGCGCCCGACCGGCTGCAGGCAATCTTCGATCCATTTACCCAGGCCGATCCATCGATGAGCCGCCGCTACGGCGGCACCGGACTTGGCACCACGATCAGCAAGCAGCTGGTCGAGCTCATGAGCGGCAAGATCTGGGTGGAGAGCGCGCTCGGCGCGGGCAGCTGCTTCCACGTGCTGCTGCCGCTGCAGGCGACCGAAGGCTCGGTCGATGCAACCGCACGCCACCGGCAGATGGCATCGCTGCCACCGCTGCGGATTCTGGCGGCCGACGATGCGCCGCAGAACCTCGAGCTGCTGACGCTGCTGCTCGGCTCACAAGGTCATACCATCGTCCCCGCACACAACGGTGTGATGGCAGCGCAGCTCGCGGCCGAGCAACGCTTCGACCTGGTGCTGATGGACGTGCAGATGCCGGACATGGACGGACTCGCGGCCACGCGCGAGATTCGCGCACACGAGGCGGCGCGCAACCTCAAGCGCGTACCGGTCATTGCACTGTCCGCCAGCGTACTGACGTCCGACCGCGCCGCTGCCCTCGAAGCGGGCATGGATGCGTTTGCTTCCAAGCCGGTCGACATGATCGAGCTGTCGTTCGAGATCGCCAGACTGCTGGGCTTGCAGGCCGCCGCGGCGCCGCCGCCGAAACGCGCACCGCAGAGGGCGGCATTGCTCAACGCCGAACAGGGCCTGGCGCGCTGGGGCCGGCAGCTCGAACCGTATCTTCGCGCGCTGCGCCACTTCACCGCCGAGTACGCCAAGCTGCCGACACTGCTGTCGAGTTACAGCGCCTTCGGCGGCTCGAAGGAGGCGCGCTCGCTCGCGCACCGCGTCAAGGGAACCGCAGCCAACCTGGGATTGGAGGCGCTGGCGGCGCTGCTCGATGAATTCGAGCAGCAGCTGAACGGTCGGAACCCCGACGTGGTGCCGCCGCTGCTCGCACGCCTGCGCCACCTGCTGTACGACAGCTTTGCCGCCATCGACCTGGAGCTCGCCAAATCGCCGTCCTCCCAGGGTGTCGGCCGGCCGCTGCAGGAGTTAGACCTGCCCGGGCTGCGTGAGCTCATCGAGCGGATCGGTACCGGATTCGAGAGCGGCGCATTCGACAGCGCCGCGTTTGCCCAATTGCTGGCCGCCCTCGGCGGCTACGTCGAGGAATCGCGTCTCGATGAGCTGCAGCGGATCGTCGATGACTTCGATTTCGAACTGGCCGCCGAACGGATGCGCGAGCTGTGCGAGGAATTCGACCTGCCGCTGGCGGCGGTGCAGGCGTGAGCGCGGTGCTGTCGCGGCCGGCGCGCATCCTGGCGGTCGATGACGAGCCCACCAATCTGCAGCTGCTGCGCCAGATTCTGCAGGAGCAGTACGGTCTGCTGTTCGCCAAGGATGGAGAGCGGGCGCTGCAGCTGGCGCAACAGGAGCGTCCCGACCTGATCCTGCTCGACGTCATGATGCCCGGCATGACCGGGTACGATGTCTGCCGCAGGCTCAAGAGTGTCGAGGCCACCGCCGCCATTCCGATCATCTTCGTCACGGCGCTGGCCGACACCGCCGACGAGCTCACCGGTTTCGAGGCTGGCGCGGTCGACTACATTTCCAAGCCGGTGAGTCCGCCGATCGTCAAGGCGCGCGTACGCACGCATCTGTCGCTGGTGCGCATGGACGAGCTGCGCGAAACGCGCCTGCAGATCGTGCAGCGACTCGGGCTGGCGGCCGAGTACAAAGACAACGAGACTGGTTTGCACGTCATCCGCATGAGCCACTACGCGCGGCTGCTGGGACTGGCGGCAGGGATGAACGAGCAACAGGCCGACGACCTGCTGCACGCGGCGCCGCTGCACGACGTCGGCAAGATCGGCATTCCGGACCGGATCCTGCAGAAGCCGGGTAAACTCGATCCGGACGAATGGCGCATCATGCAGACCCACGTGGCCATAGGCGCAAACATCATCGGCCAGCACGAGCGCGGCGTGCTGGCGATGGCGCATCGCATTGCACTCAGCCACCACGAGAAGTGGGACGGCAGCGGCTATCCGTCCGGACTGGCCGGCGAGGCGATTCCGCTCGAAGGCCGCATCGTGGCGGTTGCCGACGTATTCGACGCACTCACTTCGGTGCGGCCATACAAGAAGGCATGGTCGCTGGAGGAGGCGCTACAGTATCTGCGCGACAATCGCGACCAGCACTTTCAACCGGCGCTGGTGGATCTGTTCATGACCCTGATCCCACAGGTACGCGAGATCATGCAGCGCTGGGCCGAGCAGGCCGGGAGTTGATCGGCCGGCGCCTGCTGGTGAGCGCAGCGGCGGCACTGCTGCTGTGCCTGCCCGGCGCCGCGGCGCTTGCCGCCGACCACCACACCCTGTGGGGGGTCCGGGGCGCGCACAATACCGTCTACCTGTTCGGTTCGGTGCACGTTCTCAAACCCGCCGAGAGCGAGCTGCCGGGCGAAGCCGTGCGCGCCTACGAGCAGGCCGGGGCGCTGGTCATGGAACTCGATCTCAACGACCCTGCGGCGGCCGCGCTGCTGGCGTCCGACCCGGCCCTCGAAACCCTGCCGGCAGGTCAGACGCTGTCCGAGACGCTCGGGGCGCAGGTTTATGATCCATTCGCGACCCATCTGCGCTCGCTGGGGCTGGACCCGGCGATGTTTGCACACTCGCAGCCGTGGTTCGCGGCCCTGATCATGCAGCAGGCGGAGCTGGAGCGGCAGGGATTCGAGGCAGCCGCGGGTGTGGACGAGCAGTTCGCCCAGCGCGCAGCAACCGATCACAAGCCCATCATCGGACTCGAGACCGTCGACCAGCAGCTGGGATTCTTTGCGCACCTCTCCATCGCCGAGCAGCGCCGCTTCGTGCTTTATATGCTCGATGATGCCGACGACAGCGCGCACTCCGCCAGCGAGGTGGTGTCGGCCTGGCGCAATGGCGACGTACCCGGGCTCGAGCGGCTGCTATCGGAGAGCTCGGAGCAGTACCCGGAGCTGTTCCGCATGATGACCACCGACCGCAATCGACGCTGGCTGCCCACCATCGAGCGGCTGCTGCGGGATTCGCAGGACTACCTGGTCGTCGTCGGCGCACTGCACCTGGTCGGGCCCACCGGGCTGGTGCAGCTGCTCGAGGACGCGGGCTATCCGGTCGTGCAACACTAGCGGGCGTGCCGCGCCGCTTGAGCTCAGGTGTGCACGCCGTGGACGCCGAACAGTCCGATCAGCCCGATCAGGATCAGGTAGATAGCGACGATGTAGTTCAGCAGTCTTGGCACAACTAGAATGAGGATGCCGGCCACCAGCGAGGCCAGAGGCCCGATGCTCAGATACATGTTCATTGAATTCCCCAAGTTTGATCTTATTTAGCCGTTGAGGGCCGCAGCAGCATAACGGCCTGAGCGCGGAACCTCGATACGGCATTCATGCCTAAAATTTCAGGCTCGTGTCCTACGGGCAGGAGAGATGTCGATGCGTAATAAGCCTATGGTCGCGCTGTTCGTACTGCTGGCGCTCGCTACCGGGTCGCTGGCGCTGGCGCTGGAGAATCCAGCCGAGGCGCCCAACCCCAGCGATCCGACCGTCAGCCAGGTCTACGATGCGGCGCGCGCCGGCAAGCTGGATCAGGCGCGGCAGATGATGAACCAGGTGTTGGCCAATCATCCGCACAGCGCGCGGGCGCACTACGTGGCTGCCGAAGTCGACGCGGATCTGAAGAATTTCGGTGAGGCGCGCGAGGAGCTCAAGACCGCGGAGCAGATCGATCCCGGCCTGCCGTTTGCGAACTCGGAGGCGGTGTCGGCGCTGCGGCGCGAAATCGGCGCATCCGCCAGCGGCGAGGCGGTATCGCCCGGGCTCGGCCAGCCCGTAATGGCTCCGGCGCGTTCAGCGCAGAAGCCATTTCCGTGGAGCACGGTGCTGATCATCGGCGCGGTGGTGCTGGTGGTCTGGCTGCTGTTCCGGCGCCGGCAGCCGGTGGCCTATAACCCTTACCCCGGCAACATGCCCAGCACCGGCATGGGACCCGGCCCTATGGTGCCGCCTGCCGGTGGTTTTCCGAACGTCGTCGGTGGCGCAGGTTCAGGCATCGTCGGCGGCATCGCCAGTGGCCTGGCGGTCGGCGCTGGCGTGGCCGCGGGCGAGGAACTCGTACGGCATGCGTTCGAGCACGGCAGTGGCGCCGCCCCGGTCCCGCAGAGCTACGAACCTGAGGCGCAGCCGCAGGATCCTAACGCCGATCTGGGTGGGCCGGATTTCGGTATCTCCGACGGTGGCGGCTGGGATGACGGCGGTGGCTCCTCGGGTGGTGACGACGGCGGCGGCTGGACCTGAGAGGGGGGCGCGCGGTCAGGGGTCGCTCTCACAGCTCGCATCGAGCAGGGTCTCGCCGGGCGGCACCCGGCCGCCGCTCGCCGGCAGCAACGCTGCCGCGCCGGCCGCGGTAGGCCCGGCCAGCAAGACGAACCCCGGTCCGTCGGCGAAGCGCGCACCGGCCACCACCAGCGTGTAGGCGCGCATGTGGTCCCGGATCCCGGGCCTGGCGTCCGCCAGCAGCAGAAACGGGTTGACCCGGTCGAGGTTGGCGCCGGACACGCGCCGTGCCAGGAACGGGTAGCCCCAGCCCGCCAAGGGTTGCCAGCGATCAGTGATATGGGCGCCGGCGGTGCGCAGCACGCGGCGCAGGTCGGCTCGCTGGCACTCGATGTGAATGTGCAGCTGATCCTGTCCGCGCGCCACCGCGGAGTTGATCGCGAGCCCGATTTCGTCGTCCCTGAGCGGATGCCCGGCCACGGTGGCAAGCCGATCGCGCGCTTGCCATGCAGCCGCGAAGTAATTCGGCGCATCATTCCGCAGTATCAGCGGATCCTCGATGCCACGAACGGTACGGGTGGCGATCAGCAGGAAGTGCGCGCCGCCCTTGCGATCCCGCAGCACGGCGAAATCGGGCGCAACGGCGGCACAGGGAGCCGCGTCGTGCTGCTGCAGCCAATGCGGCAGGCATTGGTTCTGGACGATGTGCAGCAACGCGTCGCGATCGGCCGCGCGCGCCGTGGCTGCGCATGCACCGGCGATGAGCGCAATGCAGACTGGTAGAGCCCCTTGCGGCCATACTCGAGACTGAGCGCGCCGTGATCGCATCCGCCACATCATAGGATCAGTCAATGGCAGCCGCGTGGCGAAGCGGCCGGCAGGGCGCCATCGGGCAGCGCGTGCCGCACGATGCTATCCTGCCCCGGACCATGGTTCCGGCATTGTCGATTTCAAATCTGACCAAGACCTATGCCTCGGGGCGCCAGGCACTCAAGGACGTCAGTCTCGAGGTGCGGCGCGGCGAGATCTTCGCCCTACTGGGGCCCAACGGCGCGGGCAAGACCACGCTGATCAATATCGTCTGCGGCATCGTCCGGGCCACACAGGGGCAGGTGCTGGCGGACGGTTTCGACATCCGGCGTGATTACCGCGCTGCGCGCCGGCGCATTGGCCTGGTGCCGCAGGAACTCGCCACCGACATGTTCGAATCGGTCGGGGAGGCCGTGCGCTACAGCCGCGAGCTGTTCGGCTGCGCGCCGAATCGCCCCTATCTCGATCAGCTGCTGCGCGACCTGGCGCTGCTGGACCGCCGTCGCGACCTGATCATGACCTTGTCGGGCGGCATGAAGCGGCGTGTGATGATCGCCAAGGCCCTGTCACACGAGCCGCAGATCCTGTTCCTCGACGAGCCCACCGCGGGCGTGGACGTCGAGCTGCGGCGGGACATGTGGGCGCTGGTGCGCGGCTTGCGCGAACGTGGTGTCACCATCATTCTGACCACGCACTACATCGAGGAAGCCGAGGAAATGGCGGATCGGGTCGGCGTGATTCGCGGCGGCGAGCTGATTCTGGTGGAGGACAAGGCGACCTTGATGCGCAAGCTCGGCAGCAAGCAGCTGACGCTGCAATTGCTCGAACCCATGACGGAAGTGCCGCCGGCGTTGCGCGGCTGGGATCTGTCGCTCGCGGCCGGCGGACTCGAGCTGCAATATCATTTCAACACCGCCGGCGACGAGCCCGTCGGTATCCCCGCGCTGCTGCGCCGGCTCAACGAGCTCGGTATCGGCTTCAAGGACCTGCACACCAGCCAGAGTTCGCTCGAGGACATCTTCGTCGGCCTCCTCAGATCGCCGGCGGATTCGGCTGCATGAGCGCGCCTGCTTTCAATCGCCGCGGCGTCGCCGCCATCTACAAGTTCGAGATGGCTCGCTTCCGCCGCACGGTCGTACAGAGCATCGTGACGCCGGTGCTGAGCACGTCGCTCTACTTCGTGGTATTCGGCTCCGCCATCGGAGGGCGCATGTCGCAGGTCAATGGCGTGCAATACGGAGCGTTCATCGTGCCGGGCCTGATCATGCTGGCGCTGTTCACCGAGAGCCTGTCGAATGCCTCTTTCGGCATCTATATGCCACGCTTCGTCGGCACCATCTACGAACTGCTGTCGGCGCCGGTTTCGGCAATGGAAACGGTGATCGGCTACGTCGGCGCCGCCGCCACCAAATCGATCCTCATCGGGCTCATCATCCTGGGCACCTCGACGATATTCGTGCCGATCCACATCCAGCATCCGCTGGTCATGGCCGCGTTCCTGTTGCTGACGGCTGCCAGCTTCAGCCTGTTCGGATTCATCATCGGCATCTGGTCGAAGAGCTGGGAGCAGCTGCAGCTGGTGCCGATGCTGGTGATCACGCCGTTGACCTTTCTTGGCGGCGCGTTCTACTCGATCGACATGCTGCCGCCTGCCTGGCGGGCGGTGACGCTGTTCAACCCGCTGGTTTACCTGATCAGCGGCTTTCGCTGGAGCTTCTATGGCAGCGCCGACGTCAGCGTCGGCATCAGCCTGACGGCAACGCTGGGCTTCCTGTCGTTATGCCTGCTGCTGATCGGCTGGATATTCCGCACCGGCTACCGGCTCAAGAGCTGAGTGGCGCGGCGCGCAATCTCATTGTGCGCTGTAGCCGCGTCCCTGAAAGCAGGCGATGACCGCGCGCTGGAAGTCAGCGCCGTTGCCGTTGCCCGCCTGCGACGTCGCCCACTGTTCGCATGCGGCACGATCCTGTGCCTGCTGCTGTTCGCTCTGGCCCTTGGTCGGATAGGCGAAGACGTGAGCGCCGCTGCCGGATGCCGCTGAACCGGCGGCGAACTGTCCCGGCGGGATGGGCTCGTCCGGAGCGGGTGAGTTCTCCATGGAGGCTTCGGGCGCCGCGGCGACGGCCTCCTCCGGATTGGCGGTTGCACCATCATAAGCGCCGCTGCTCGCGGCCGGCCCGGCGCCGTCGTCGCCCGGGCCCGGGGGCGCAGCCGGCGCCACGGGCGGAGGATCGGTGGCGACGTAGCCGTCAGCCGCCGGGCTCCAGGTGTAGTAGATGTCGTTGTAGTAGTAGTAGGGCACGCTGTTCCACCAGAATGTGGCGCAGTAGAGCGGAATGGTGGGCAGAAACCATGCGAATCCGGCGCCGTAATAGGCAGCCGGCCAGAAGCGCCCACCCCAGTAGCCGCCACCCCAGTGCGTGAAGCGGCCGTAGCCAGGACCGAATCCCCGGCGGCGGAAGGCCGCCCCGGACCGGACTGCCGTGGCTGCAGCAGAGCGTGGGCCGGTTACCGCACGTCCGGCGCCGGCATAAACCGTCGGCCGCGCCGCCGCGAAGGCATGCCCCGCAGGTGCGCCGTAGCGTGCGGCACCCGCTGAGCCGGCGAAATGCGCCGCTCCGGCAAAATGCGCGGCACCACTATAATGCGCGGCCCCACCATAATGCGCGGCCCCACCATAATGCGCGCCGCCGCTGAAGGCGTGCCCGCCGGCGGCGAATGCGTGCCCGCCGCCAGAGTGTCCACCACCGCCACCATGGCCACCGGAGTACGCAAAGCTGGCCGTCCCCCACAGCGCCGCCAGTAGGGCTGCCGCCGTCAGGGCAGGCTTGGCGCTGATGATCTTCATGTTCAACCTCCGGGGCATACCCGGGCTGATGATAGCCCCTAACGTTAAGCCCGAAGCGCCTTCGATTGGGCTATCTTTGCTACTACAACAGAGCGTTTCAGCGGCGGCCGGGTTGACCCACGGCCGTTGCAGCTTCTGCAGCGCAGGAAGGGTAAGTCCATGAATGCAATGAGCCATGACGTGCCTTCGGAACCGCTTGATCCCGATCATCCCCAGGCGGGACTGGAGCGGCTGATATTGCCGCCACCGGTGGCGCTGGTTGGCGGTACCGCGATCGGCGATCCCGAAGCGGCCATCCTCGGGCGTCTCAAACCGGGGACCGTGTTGATGATGGGGGACAATCCGGCGCTGCCGAAAATGCCGGTACGGCCGCGCCTGCTGGATTTCTTCAAATACCGTTTTACCGATATCACCTTCAGGCACTTGCTCACCAGCGGCAAAAAGGCGCTCGAGGCGGGACTCGACGAAAAGGTGGTCATGGCCTGCCTGCTGCACGACATGGCCAATGGCTGTCTGCTGCGCAGCGATCATGGTTACTGGGGCGCACAGATGATCGCCCCTTATGTGACCGAGGAGATCGCCTGGTCGGTTCAGTACCACCAGGCGTTACGCTACTTTGCCGACGAGTCGGTCGGCTACAGCTATCCGGAATCGTACGTGCGCTTCTTCGGAGCGGACTATCAGCCCCCGGAATACATCCAGCGGGACGCCGCCCATGCGCGCAATCACCGCTGGTACATGAGCTCGCGGCTCATCACGCTTTTCGATATCTATTTCTTCGACAAGTCGGACCCGATCGATCCGGAGATGTTTACGGACATCATCGGCCGCAATTTTCGCGAGCCGGCAGAGGGCCTGGGATTCGACGGCTCTCCGGTGGCGCACATGTGGCGCACGATGATCTGGCCCAATAACTCGCTCTGACGAGTTCGAGGCCGCAGGCGGGGAACCGGGCGGCTAGCGAGCCGTGGCTGCGTAGGCGTCCATCATCAGGCCGGTGCCGCCACCCGAAACGTGGGCGACGACGGCCGAACGGCGGTGCACCTTGGTAACCGAACCGAGGTCGATGGCAAAGGCGAGATTGACCTGCTGGCCCTTGCGCAGTCCAAGTCCCGCGGTTCGCACGAATACCCCGGTAGCGCTGAGGTTGACCGCCTTGCAGAGGCGGCGGATTCCACCCGGCAACATGATGTACACCGTGGTGCGCGCGCGGTGGCGGGTGTGCAGCCTTCGTTCCATCTTTGTTTACCCCATCGCGGTCGGCGGGATACCGCCGCGCGACCATTATGCCTCAAGCCTAGGACGAGTCCTACGTGACTCAACTTAAGGTGCCGCTGGGGCTGTCTTATGGTGCAACGGCGCGCCGACACCACCGTACCGGGCCGGTGATTGACATTTGCCGGAACGTGGGTGTCGTCAATAGACCCGGAACAGGTGGAAGCCGTCGTAGCTGGGCATGCGCAGCCGCGTGCCGTATGGCCGCCGGCGAGCGCCGCGCAGCGGCGTGCTGTCGCGTTCGTGGCCATCGAGCGCCGCCTGCTCGAGCGCCGGCATGCCATGCGCACTGTCGAGGTCGCTGGCGAGCTGATATTCCGGCCGCAGATTCAGTGTACTCATGATCGCTTTCCGTTTCTGATGCAATGGTTCGCAATACGTACAGTAGTATGGGGCCTATTGTACGTAGTACAAGCTAAAGCGACATAAAAACCACAGCGTTTGCGCGACCTGTGACCCAGGTCCGCGGCCGCGGCGGCCGGCCTCAGGTGCGCTCGAAAAAGCTGCGCAGCTCGCCGCCGAAGCGGGAAATGTCGATCAGAAACGAATCGTGGCCCTCGAGTGAGGGCAGCCGCACGAATTGGGTCGGTACCGCGTTGCGCTCGAGCGCCGCGGCGATGGCGGCCTGTTCGTCGATTGCAAACAACAGGTCGCTCTCGACGCCGAGCACCAGTACCTGCGCCCGGACCGCCTGCAGCGCTGCGGCAAAGCTGCCGCCGTGCTCGGCCAGGTCGAAACGGTCCATTGCGCTCGACAAGTACAGATAGCAGTTGGGGTCGAAGATACGCACGAAGCGCTCTGCCTGCGCCTCGAGATAGCCTTCGATCGCAAAGCGCGGCGCGAATTGGCTCAGGGGCCGGGCATTGCCACCGATCAGCTCGCGCCCAAAGCGCTCGCGCAGCTCCAGCGCCGAGCGGTAGGTGATGGTGCCGAGCTTGCGTGCCAGCCGCATGCCGCTGCGGGGCGGATGCTCCGGCGCGTAATGACCGCCCTGCCAATCGGGGTCGCGCAGGACTGCCTCGCGCTGCACCGAGCGC
The DNA here is from genome assembly GCA_049584935.1 of Steroidobacteraceae bacterium. Classification (GTDB taxonomy): domain Bacteria; phylum Pseudomonadota; class Gammaproteobacteria; order Steroidobacterales; family Steroidobacteraceae; genus FEN-1191. The sequence continues at coordinate 4,459 of JBAUYT010000322.1, read as the reverse complement.
AGCGCGATCGCAAACGGCGACGCGGCGCCGCTGCCGGAGATGGTGATCAGGCGGCGCGCGGCGTCGGGAAACTGGGTCGCAAACGCGAGCACCGACATGCCGCCGAGCGAGGCTCCGACTACCGCCGCCAGCCGCTCGATGCCGAGCGTCTGCAGTGCCGCGCGCGCGGCGCCGGCGATGTCTTCGATGGCCAGCTCGGGGAAATCCACCGCGTAGCGCGCGCCGGTGGCAGGATTGATCGATGCCGGCCCGGTGGAACCGAAGCAGCTGCCGAGCGAATTGACGCAGATGACGCAGTGACGCTCGGTGTCGAGCGCCAGCCCGGGCCCGATCATGCGCTGCCACCAGCCCGGCGAGGAATCCTGTTCGGTGGCCGCCGCGTGCGCCGACGGTGATAGTCCCGTAAACAGCAGGATTGCGTTGTCGCGCGCGCGGTTGAGCCGGCCCCAGCTCTCGTAAGCAATCTGCACGCCCTGCAGCGTTCCGCCGTGATACAGGCGGAACGGTTCCGGCAGCGCCACGACCCCAGTGCCGTTCACGCGCTGTTCGCGGCTGCCGTTGTCGCTGGCGGCGCGCTCAGGGTTCCGGGTCGGAGCCATCGGCGATGCCCTCGAACAGGACCGTGGAGAGATAGCGCTCGCCGGTGTCGGGCAGCATGGCCAGCAGCACGGCGCCCTGCGCCGCCTCCCTGGCTAGCTTGAGCGCGCCTGCCAGGGTGGCGCCGGAGGAGATGCCGCAGAAGATGCCCTCCTGGCGCGCCAGCGCTCTGGCCGCGGCCAAGGCCTCGGTGTCGCTGACGGTCACCAGGGCGTTGGGGACCGCGCGATTGAGCACCGCGGGCAGAAAGTCCGGCGTCCATCCTTGAATCTTATGCGGCGTGAAGGGCTTGCCCGCCAGCAGCGCGGCTGCTTCGGGCTCGACTGCAACGACTTTGACGTCTGGCCTCGCCAGGTGGATCACTTCGCCGACGCCCGTGAGCGTGCCGCCCGTGCCCCAGCCGCTGACGAAGAAGTCCAGCCGCTTGCCCGCGAAGTCGGCCAGGATCTCAGGTCCCGTGGTGCTGCGGTGATAGGCCGGGTTGGCGGGATTCTCGAACTGGCGCGCGAGGAACCAGCCGTGCCTGGCCGCCAGCTCCTCAGCCTTGCGCACCATGCCCTGGCCGCGTTCCGCGGCCGGCGTCAGGATGACGCGGGCGCCGAACATGCGCATGATCTTGCGGCGTTCGATCGAGAAGCTGTCGGCCATGATGGCGACGAACGGATAGCCCTTGGCCGCACACACCATGGCAAGCGCAATGCCGGTGTTGCCCGAGGTAGCCTCGACCACCGTTTGACCCGGTTTGAGGCTACCGCGCGCCTCGGCGTCCTCGATGATCGCAATGGCCAGGCGGTCCTTGACTGACGAGCCCGGATTGAAGGCTTCGCACTTGACGTAGACCGTGACGCCCGCGGGCGCCAGTCGCTGCAGCCGGACGATGGGCGTTCGCCCGATGGTGCCGAGGATGCTCTCGTAAATCATGGGACTCCCCGCCGTGTGGATGCCGCGGACCCGGGACTCTAATCCGGTCGTGCACACCGATCGATAAGCAGAGTGCCATTCTTTAATAACTTGTCGTTATGATCAACCGTGTCATTTAGTCGTATCGTGCGCGCATGAATTTTCATCAGCTGCAATACGCCGTCGCCATCGCGCGCCACGGTCTGTCGGTCACGCAGGCCGCCACCGCCCTCGGAACCTCCCAGCCGGCGATCAGTCGGGCCCTCAAGGCGCTCGAGCGCGAACTGGGGTTCGATCTGTTCGTGCGGGAGGGCCGGGCGTTTTCGCGGGTGACGCCGCAGGGCACCAAGGTGCTCGAGTACGCCAATCGCGCACTGGCGGAAATCGACAGCCTCAAGGCAGTGGCCGCCGATCTCAATCAGGACAATCGCGGTACGCTGTCGATTGCGACCACCCATACGCAGGCGCGGTATGTGCTGCCCCCGGTGGTGCATGCCTTCCGTGACCGCTACCCGGAAGTGGAGTTGCACCTGCACCAAGGCACGTCCGAGCAGATCGGCGAAATGGTGGCGACTGATCGCGTGCAGCTTGCGATCGCCACCGGTTCCGATGGCCTGTTCCCGGGCCTGGTGCTGCTGCCGGTCTACCGTTGGCATCGCCAGGTCATCGTTCTCAAGCACCATCCGCTGGCGAAGGTCGAGCGTCTGACCCTGAAAGACCTGGCGCCCTACCCGCTGGTGACCTACGTCTTCAGCTTCACCGGCTCCTCGTCGCTGCACACGGTGTTCGCCCGCGAGAATCTGACGCCGAAGGTGGCGCTGACCGCGCGGGACTCCGATGTCATCAAGACTTACGTGCGGCTCGGGCTGGGCGTCGGCATCGTCGCCAGCGTCGCGATCGATCCGGCTCAGGACAGCGACTTCACGGTCATCGACGCATCGCATCTGTTCCCGATCCATACCACCTGGGTAGGATTCCGGCGCGGTACCCTGCTGCGCAATTTCGCCTACGAGTTCATGCAGCTGTTCGGGTCGCATCTGACTCGTCGGCTGGTAGACCGCGCCATCGAGGCGCGCGACAGCGAGGCGCAGTCCGAGCTGTTCCGGAAGATCTCTCTGCCGGTGCGGTGAGATTCGGGCGCGCCGGTGTGAGCGGACAGCAGGTCGGCGAGCGGCTGCAGAAACTGCTGGCTGCGGCCGGCCACGGCTCGCGCCGTCAGATCGAGCAATGGATCCGTGCCGCGCGTGTCACTGTGGACGGCCGCATTGCCACGCTTGGTGAGCGTGCCACTGCCGCGGCCGATATCCGCCTGGACGGCAAGCCTCTGGCGCTGGTTGCCGCAGTGGCAGACCGTGAGCTGCTGCTGTACCACAAGCCCATCGGCGAAATGAGCACGCGGTCGGATCCGCAGGGCCGGCCAACGGTGTTTGACCGGTTGCCTGCGCCTCGCAGCGGGCGCTGGGTCATGATCGGGCGCCTTGACGTCAACACCTCCGGCCTGCTGCTGTTCACCACCGATGGGGCGCTGGCGCATCGGCTGATGCATCCCGGCAGCGAGATCGAGCGCGAATACCTGGTGCGGGTGCGCGGCGGGCCGACAGAGCTGGCGCTGGCGCAGCTGCGGACGGGGGTCACCCTCGAGGATGGGCTGGCGCGCTTCGAGCGTGTCGAACCAACCATCGACGAAGCAGATCTGCCCACGGCCGGCTCGCACACCTGGTTCCGTGTGGTTCTGCGCGAAGGCCGCAACCGGGAGGTCCGGCGCTTGTGGCAGGCCGTGGGCTACGAGGTCAGCCGGCTGTCCCGGCTGCGCTACGGACCGGTGGAGCTGCCTGCGGGACTGCGTCCCGGTCAGTGGCGCCTGCTCAGTGCTGTCGCGGCGGCGAAATTGTGAGATTAAAATCCACGATAATGCGGGTATCATGCATAACATAGAGCCTAACGAGCAGATATTCGTTGCCGCATGCGCGGCCGTGCTGCTCTCTATATATGTGGCGCAGGCACAGGCTGATCCGGCCGGCAGCGCCGGCACGGCAAGCGATGCCGGCACCGCGTCCGCGGAGACCGCCGTCCGCATCACCAGCAGTTTTGACGTCAAGTATGCCGGTGCGGTGCTGCGGCAAGTCGCCAAGCTCATGCACGCCGGCTTCATACGCCGGGATGCAGAGCAGGTGGCACGGGATATCGATGCGCTGCCCGCAGACCAGTCCCGCCAGTGGGAGTTCGTGGCCGTCTACAAGCACGTGGGGTATCCCCTCCAGATTCGCGCCCGGCTGGATGATTTCGGCATGCTCGACCTGGACTTCTTCTGTGCGCCGGCGGTGGCTGGCCCCGTGCGCAGCGCGGTCGACGGCTATCTGAACTCTCACGCCCTTTAGCGGGGCCACTCGAAGATCAGATTTGGCCCGATTTCTGCATTGACAGCACCGGGTGCTGAAATCAGAATACGCGGCTCGTTTTTCGCGGAGGGGTACCCAAGCGGCCAACGGGAGCAGACTGTAAATCTGCCGGCTTACGCCTTCGTAGGTTCGAATCCTACCCCCTCCACCGCGGAGCGGCTGGGATTCCGAAGGTCGGCAGATTCTGGTGCGGAGCGGGTTTGGGTTTCCCAGCGTCATCAAGTCAGGCGGGTGTAGTTCAATGGTAGAACCTCAGCCTTCCAAGCTGATGACGTGGGTTCGATTCCCACTACCCGCTCCATAGACCCAGCCGCCCACGTAGCTCAGTCGGTAGAGCACGTCCTTGGTAAGGACGAGGTCACCGGTTCGATTCCGGTCGTGGGCTCCACCAGCGGCAGATTGGGCGCAGGTTCATGAGCGCCCGGCGCGGCGTGTCGAGAGATATTTAGAGGTTAACGACAATGTCCAAGGAAAAGTTCGAACGCACCAAGCCGCACGTGAACGTGGGGACGATTGGGCATGTAGATCACGGCAAGACGACTCTGACGGCGGCGCTGACGAAG
>JBAUYT010000321.1:0-3213 GCA_049584935.1 Steroidobacteraceae bacterium | reverse complement strand
TGCCACAGGCGCACGCGCCGGTCACCCCACGAGGTCTCGGCCACGGGCTTTGGGTTGAAGGCGCGCACCTGGCGTGAAATCTCAGCGGCACTGCGCCGCCAGTCGATGCGCGCCTCGCGCTTGTCTATTTTGGCGGCATAGCTGGCGCCTTCGGCCGGCTGGGCGACGGCATGCGCGCCGCCGTGCTCCAGCGCCGGCAGCGTCTCGAGCAGCAGCGCGGCGCCGGATTCGGCCAGCCGCTGCTGCAGCAGACCTGTGCTGGTGTCATCGTCGATGGTCAGAATTCGCCGCGCGAGCATGGCGCCGGTATCGAGACCCTGGTCCATCTGCATGAGAGTCACGCCCGTTTCCCGGTCCCCGGCCAGGATGGCGCGCTGGATCGGCGCGGCCCCGCGCCAGCGCGGCAGGAGCGATGCGTGAATGTTGACGCAGCCCAGGCGCGGCAGCAGCAGCACCGCAGCCGGCAGCAGCAGCCCATAGGCCACGACCACCAGCAGTTCGCACCGCCACGACTCGAACGCTTGGCGATCGGCTTCGGTCTTGAGGCCGGCGGGCTGAGCGACCGCAATGCCGAGTTCCAGGGCGCGGCGCTTGACCGCGCTGGTAGCCAGGCCGCGGCCACGGCCGGCGGGACGGTCAGGCTGGGTCAGTACTCCGACCAGCGAATGCGATGAGCTGGCCAGCGCCTCCAGCGCCGGCAGCGCGAACTCCGGCGTACCGGCGAAGGCGATCCGCAGCATGCGTCATATGACCCGCGCGGCCGCGCGGGCCGGGGCGGCGGGGCCGCCACGACCGGACTGCTCACGGCGTTCCTTGTGCTCCTTCTCGAGCTTGCGGCGGATGCGCTCGCGCTTGAGGCTGGAGAGGTAATCAACGAACAGCCGGCCGGCCAGATGATCCATTTCGTGCTGGACGCAAACGGCATCGAGCCCCTCGAGATCGAGTTCCACCGTGCTGCCATCCGCATTCTGGGTGCGCACCCGGACGCGGGCGGCACGCTCTACTTCCTCGAAGAAATTCGGCACCGACAGGCAGCCTTCTTCGGACACTTCGACCCCGTCCCGGCTGAGGATCTGCGGATTGACGAAAACCTGCGGCCGGTTCTTCTCCTGGCTGGTATCCATGACCAGCAGCGCGCGATGCACGTCGACCTGGGTGGCCGCCAGGCCGATGCCCGGCGCTGCATACATGGTTTCGAGCATATCCGCGACCAACTGCTGCAGTGCAGCATCGAACTTCGTGACCGGCTGCGCGCGCGTCCGTAGGCGCGGGTCAGGGAATTCGAGAATGGTCAATCGCGCCATGGCTTAAGCTCCGGTACTTAAACGTGGGGGAATGTGCCAATATTTCAAGGACCAGGGGCTGAAAGCTCCGTCACGTGACCCAGTGCACAAAGCGCAAGGAACTGAGTGCGTTTGCGCGTCGGTGAGTTTATAACAGCCGGGCCCGAGGCCCTACCCGGCTCAAAGAGGTAGCAGGGATGTTTTCGAACCAGAACTTGAGCGTCGGTCGCGCCGCGATCGGCTGCGCCAGCCTGATGCTGCTGGCCATCGCCGGCTGCTCCAGCGGGCGCGTCCGGGAGACCGACACCACCGCCAGCACCGTGCCACCGCCGGCAGCCGAAAGCGCCGCCGCGGAAGGCCCGCAGACCGACACCGAGGTGGTCGCGGACGTCGGCTCCGACACCGATTCCACCGCCACCACGGTCATGTCCGACGCCGGCCCGGCGCTCAATCCGGGTGCGCCGAAGGATTATGTCGTCAAGCGCGGTGACACCCTCTGGGGCATCGCCAACATGTTCCTGCGCGATCCCTGGTTGTGGCCGGAGATCTGGTACGTCAATCCGAAGATCGAAAATCCACACCGCATCTATCCCGGAGACACCGTGCACCTGGCGCTCTCGAGTGACGGGCGCACTTCGCTGCAGGTATTACGCACGGCCAATCTGCCCTCGAGCAAGCTCGAGCCGCTGCTGCGCAGTGAGCCGCTCGACAGCGCCATTCCGACCATTCCATACGCGGCCATCGCGGCGTTCCTCGAGCGTCCCGGCGTGCTGTCGCGCGACGAGATCGACAAGGCACCCTACGTACTGGCGCTGCGTGGCGAGCACGACATCGCCGGCTTCGGCGACGAAGTGTACGTCAAGAAGCTGAACGCACAGACGGTCGGTGCGCGCTACTCGGTGATGCACGTCGACGAGGAACTCAAGGATCCCGACGGCAGCCGCAAGCTCGGCTATCTCGCCATCTACACCGGTACTGCGCAGCTGGTGCGGCCGGGACAGATTGCCAAGGCCACCATGACCGACTCACATCGGGAGACGCTGCAGGGCGACCTGCTGGTGTCCGAAGACCCATCGCCGACCTCGGATTTCAAGCCGCATGCGCCGGCCCGGCCGGTACACGGCAGAATCATTGCCGTGGTGGCGGGCGCGGATGTCGCCGGCCAGTATGACGTCGTCGCCATCAACCGCGGCTCGAGTGATGGGCTCGAGCGCGGCAACGTCCTCACGGCCGAGGAAGTGCAGGCACAGTCGGACGATCAGTGCGCGCACATCAATGACTTCAGCACCTGCATGCGGCACCCGAACGTGGCGCTGCCGGCGGAAACCGCAGGAACGCTGCTGGTGTTCAAGACCTATCAGCAGATGAGCTACGCGCTGGTGCTGCACGACGCCGTACCGGTGATGTCGAACGCGCACGTCTCCAGCCCGTAATCTTCTCCGCCCGCCCGACGCATTTTCCGTCGATCGGCGCATGAATGCGGCGCTGGCAGGCGCCGCGCTGCCGCCTATGCTGCGTGCTTATGGAAGCCACCGAGCTACGCCTGATCCTCGGACGCGCCGGCCTTTCCGCGCGCCGGCTGGGCAGCGCCATCGCGCGCGCGCAACTGCCGCCGGGCACCGCCGCGGTGGAAGCATTGCTGCGCCGTCCCGCTACGGCATTGCGCCAGCTCGGCCTGTCGCCCGCGGCATCTGCCTGGTTCAGCGCACCGGATCAGGAGCTCGTCGAGCGAGATCGTCGCTGGTTGGAGCGTCACGGCATCGTGCTGCTGGACGTGTTCGCGAGCGACTACCCGCCGCTGCTTGCCGCCATCAGCGATGCGCCGGCGCTGTTGTATGCGCGCGGCACCGTGGCGGCGCTGTCCGCGCCGCAGCTCGCGATCGTCGGCACGCGCATGCCCACACTACCGGGGCAACGCACGTCGATGCAC
>JBAUYT010000320.1:0-7188 GCA_049584935.1 Steroidobacteraceae bacterium | reverse complement strand
GGCCAGGGCTGCGGGAGCCGCCAAGCCCGAAGCCCGGCCGGCGACGCGCAGCAGCGGCTCGCACCATGGCCCGGCCGGCGGATCCGTGGCAGCCGAGACGACGCGCCCCAGCGCGGCGACCCAGCAGGCACGTATCGTCACGCTGCCGGACAACGACGATGGCGATGGCGGTGAATCCAGCCTGCTGGCCGGCCCACGCAACGTAAAGCCCTACGTCGCCAAGCGCGGCGAGCTCTACATGAGCAAGCAGCAGCTGACGCACTTCCAGCAGATACTGCTCAACTGGAAGCGCGACCTGATGGAGGAAGTCGATCGCACGGTCTCCCATATGAAGGACGAGGCCGCCAACTTCCCCGACCCCAACGATCGCGCCACCCAGGAGGAAGAGTTCAGCCTGGAATTGCGCACGCGGGACCGCGAGCGAAAGCTCATCCGCAAGATCGAGGAAGCACTCAAGCGGATCGAGGACGGCACCTACGGCTACTGCCTGGAGACCGGTGAAGAGATTGGCATCAAGCGGCTCGAGGCCCGTCCGGTGGCGACCCTGTCGATCGAGGCGCAGGAGCGCCGGGAGCGACGGGAACGCCAGTATGGCGACCGGGACGACCGCTACCGCTGACGGCAGCTCGTCATTCCGCCCCACCAACCCCCTTCCGGTCGCCCGCAGGCGGGACGGGGAATACCGCCGGCCTGATCCCACAGCGCGTTAAAGATTTGGGGTTCGAGGCACGCTTGTACTATGTTAGGGGCATCGTGATCGACGCGGGGCCCGCCGCCCGATTGCGCACCAGAGGACTTCCGCATGAGCGAGATTCGCGTCATCAAGAAGTACCCGAACCGGCGTCTCTACGACACCGTCGAGAGCCGCTATATCACGCTGGACGATGTCCGACGGCTGGTGCTGGAAGGCGTTGAATTCAACGTCATCGACAAGCGCAGCCAGCAGGACATCACCCGTCCGGTGCTGCTGCAGGTCATCTCCGAACTCGAGCAGCGCAGCGGTACCGTGCTCAGCCAGGATTTCCTGGCGCAGCTGATACGCAGCCACAACGCCGGTCTCGAGGGCATGCTGTCGACCTATCTCGAGCAGAGCCTGCGCCTGTTCCTCAACGAGAAGCCGCCGGGCGGAGATTCGGCCGCGGCCGCTTCACAGCTGGCGACGCAGAGTCACCAGCGCTGGCACAGCGCTCAGGAAGAGATCTTTCGCACCCTGATCAGGAGCGCGGGTCCGGCCAACGGCTGAACCTGCCGATCGACGGCGCGCGGGGCCGTCGGAGTGAGGCCCGCGGGGCCGGGCGCGCACCGAGGCCCCAGTAACCTCATCTTAGGCGGCGTCGACGTTGCGCATCGACAGGCGGACGCGCCCCTGCCGATCAACCTCGAGTACCTTGACCCGGATCTGGTCGCCCTCCTTGAGCTTGTCGGACACCCGTTCGACGCGCTCATCGGAAATCTGCGAGATATGCACCAGTCCGTCCCGGCCCGGCAGAATGGTCACGAAGGCCCCAAAGTCCATGAGCTTGGCGACCCGGCCCTCGTAGACACGGCCGACTTCGACGTCGGCGGTGATCAGCTCGATGCGCCGCTGCGCCTCGCGGCCGGCCGCGCCCTGCACCGAGGCGATCTTGACCGTGCCGTCGTTCTCGATGTCGATGGTGGTGCCGGTTTCCTCCGTGATCTGGCGTATCACGGCGCCGCCCTTGCCGATGACATCACGAATCTTTTCCGGATCGATCTTCAGCGTGATGATCGAAGGTGCCCACTCCGACATCTTCTCGCGCGACGTGCGGATGACCTTGTTCATCTCTTCGAGGATGTGCAGCCGGCCCTCGCGCGCCTGCGCCAGCGCCACCCGCATGATCTCGGCGGTGATACCCTCGACCTTGATGTCCATCTGCAGTGCGGTGACGCCTTCGCGCGTACCGGCCACCTTGAAGTCCATGTCGCCCAGATGATCCTCATCGCCCAGGATGTCCGTCAGCACCTTGAAGCGCGAGCCCTCCAGCACCAGCCCCATGGCCACGCCGGCCACGGGCGCCTTGATCGGCACGCCTGCGTCCATCAGCGACAGGCTGGTGCCGCACACGCTCGCCATCGAACTCGAGCCGTTGGACTCGAGTATTTCGGAGACGACGCGGATCACGTACGGGAATTTATCCATCTCCGGCATGACGGCGCGCACGCCGCGACGTGCAAGGTTGCCGTGGCCGATCTCGCGCCGCTTGGGTGAACCCATCATGCCGGTCTCACCCACGGAGAACGGCGGAAAATTATAGTGGAGCATGAACGGCTCGCGGCGTTCACCCTCGAGCGCGTCAATGATCTGTGCATCGCGCGTGGTGCCGAGTGTGGTGGTCACCAGCGCCTGGGTCTCTCCGCGCGTGAACAGCGCGGAGCCATGGGTTCGCGGCAGCGTGCCGACCTTGACCGTGATTGGACGCACCGTCACCAGATCGCGGCCGTCGATGCGCGGCTCACCGGCAAGAATGCGCTCGCGAACGATGCGGCTCTCGAGCTTGAACAGCTCGTTGACCACCGCGTCCGACTTCCACTGGGCGTTGTCGGGCGCTGCCAGCGCCGTCGTCAGCTCCTTCTTGATCTCGCTCAGGCGGGCGCTGCGCTGACTCTTCTCGGTAATCCGGTAAGCCGCCGACAGCGCCGCTTCGCTGCGGGAAGCCACGGCTTCCGCCAGCGCGGCCTCGAACGCCGGCGCTTTCCAGTCCCAGCGCGGCTTGCCGGCTTCGGCCGCCAATTCCCGGATGGCCTTGATGGCCACCTGCATCTGCTCGTGGCCAAACACCACGGCGCCCAGCATCGCGTCCTCGGACAGGATCCGCGCTTCCGACTCCACCATCAGCACCGCCGGCTGCGTGCCTGCAACCACCAGTTCGAGCTGCGACTCTGCCTGCTCGGTACGGGTGGGGTTGAGCAGATACTTGCCGTCCTTGTAACCGACGCGCGCCGCGCCGATCGGACCGTTGAACGGTACGCCCGCAATCATGAGCGCCGCCGACGCTCCCAGCAGCGCCGGGATGTCTGCGTCGATATCCGGATCCAGCGATACCACCGTGGCGACGACCTGCACTTCGTTGTTGAAGCCGTCGGGGAACAGCGGACGGATCGGCCGGTCGATCAGGCGCGAGGTCAGCGTCTCGCGCTCGGTCGGACGTCCTTCACGCTTGAAGAAGCCGCCCGGAATGCGGCCCGCGGCGTAGGTTTTCTCGACGTAGTTGACGGTCAGCGGAAAGAAGTCACGCCCGGGAATCGGCGTCTTCTGTGCACACGCTGTCACCAGCACCACGGTCTGCCCCATCGAGGCCAGCACGGCGCCATCGGCCTGTCGGGCCAGTTCGCCGGATTCGAGAGTTACGGAATGAGGTCCATACAGAAAGGTCTTCTTGAAGACAGTCACGCTTCAAATCCTCGGAAAAATGTTTGGTTCAGAACGCAAAGGGCCGCGCATCCCGGTATGGAGTTGCGCGGCCCGCGGAATCAGCGACGGAGCCCCAGGCGCTCGACGACTTCTTGGTACTTGGCGGGTCGAGTGGCCTTCAGATAGTCCAGCAGCTTGCGCCGCTGGTTGACGAGCTTTACCAGGCCGCGGCGCGATGAGTGGTCGCGCTTGTGTGTGCCGAAGTGCTCACCGAGGCCGTTGATGCGCTCCGAGAGCAGTGCAATCTGCACCTCTGGCGACCCGGTATCTTTCGGATCGCGGCGGTACTCGGCGAGCACCGTACTTTTCTGTTCCGTGGACAAAGCCATTGCGTACAAAACCTCTGATCTACCAGTGCTTTAGAGATGTCGCTATTTGAAGGCCGCGCATTCTAACCGCAGACCCCGCCTGCCTCAAGCGGAACAGGGAGTTACACGGTCAACGGAGCGCTGAACAGGCGCTGCACCCGCAGCGTGGCGGCAGCGCTGCACCCGAGGCCCAGAAACCGCCCTTGCGGGTCGTACAGCCGCCAGCGCGCAGCGTCGGCCGGCGTCGCGGCCAGTTGCGGCAGTGCAATCTGCCGCCCACATCGCAGCGCCTCCGCCTGGGCTGAATCGAGCCGCAGCAGCGGCAGGTGGCCAACGGCCCGGTCCGCCGACAGCAGCGGCCAGTCGCTGGCAGGCGTGGCTTCGAGCTGCGCCATGCTCACCAGCGGCTCACTGGCGAACGGTTCGACGTAATCCCGGCGCAGGCGCGTCAGCCGGCCGCAGCTGCCAAGGGCACGCGCAATATCTTCCGCCAACACCCGTACATAGGTGCCCTTCGAGCACAGCACCCGCAGCTCGAGCTCCGGTCCGTCCCACCCCAGCAGGCTGAGCTCGTCGATGAGCAGCGATCGCGGCTGGCGCTCCACGGTGACCCCGGCGCGCGCCAGCCGATAGAGCGGCTGGCCGTCGCGCTTGAGCGCCGAATACATGGGTGGGATCTGGCTTTGCGGTCCGCGGAACCGCTGTAGCGCGCCCTCGATGGCCGCCGCCGTCAGTTCCGGCACCGGCGCTCGCTCGATGATCTCGCCCTCGGCGTCGCCGGTCGCCGAGCGCTCGCCCAACAGCAGGCCAAAACGGTATTGCTTGCGCCCTTCGAGCAGTTCGCCAGCCAGGCGGGTGGCCTCGCCCAGGCAGATCGGCAGCATGCCTTCCGCCAGCGGATCGAGGCTGCCGCAGTGCCCGGCCTTGATGCGGCCGGCAAGCCGCCGCACCCGTTGCAGCGCGGCGTTCGACGACAGCCCGACCGGCTTGTCGAGCAGCAGCAGGCCCGCGGCCGGCACTGCGTTCAAGGATCCTCGTCGGCCGCCTGCGGCTCCGCCGCCGTCCCCGACCGCAAGCGGTCGGTACTGACGGCGCGATCGATCAGCTGCGTCAGCTTCTGCGCGCGCTCGAGGTCGGTATCCAGCTGGAACTCGAGCCGCGGCGCATGCCGCAGCTTCAGGTCGCGCGCCAGCTCGCCGCGCAGGAATCCGGCGGCGCTGCGCAGCCCGGACAGCACCTCGTCGCCCGAGTGTGCCGAGCCAAACGGCAGGAAGAAAATGCGTGCCACCGACAGGTCCGATGCCAGCGACACCGCCGTCACCGTAACGTTGCCGACGCGCGGATCCTTGACGCCCCGGCGCAGCAACTCCGCCAGCGAGCGCTGCAGCTGCGCCGCGATGCGCGATGCGCGCGCTGTACTGCTCACTGAACCCGACTCACCGCGTTGCCCTCACTGGATGGTGCGCGATACTTCAACGCGGGAATAGCACTCGATCTGATCGTTGACACGCACGTCCTGGTAGTTCTTGACGCCGATGCCGCACTCGGTGCCGGCACGCACCTCGTTGACGTCGTCCTTGAAACGCCGCAGCGATTCGAGCGCGCCCTCGAAGATGACGACGTTGTCACGCAGCACGCGGATCGGATTGTTGCGCTTGACCGCGCCTTCGGTGACTAGGCAACCGGCCACGACGCCGAACTTGCTCGAGCGGAACACCTCGCGCACCTGCGCCACACCGACGATCTGCTCCTTGATCTCCGGCGCCAGCAGACCGCTCATCTTCTGCTTCACGTCGTCGATGGCTTCGTAAATGATGCTGTAGTAGCGCACCTCGACGCCGGTCTCCTTCATGGCATCGCGCGCGGCAGCGTCGGCGCGCACGTTGAAGCCGATCACGAATGCCTTGGAAGCGGCGGCCAGCTGGATGTCCGAGGCGGTGATGCCGCCGACGCCGCTGGCGATGACGCGTACCTGCACTTCATCGGTCGACAGCTTGTTGAGCGCATCGCTGAGCGCCTCGGCGCTGCCCTGCACGTCGGTCTTGATGAGCACCGCGATGATGCCGGCCTTGACCTCGCCCATCTGCGAGAACACGTCCTCGGCACGGGTTGCCGCGCGCGCCAGTTTGACGTCGCGGAACTTGCCCTGACGATAGAGCGCGACTTCGCGCGCCTTGCGTTCGCTTTCGACCGCCAGCACCTCGTCACCGGCGTTCGGTGCACCCGACAGACCGAGCACCACGACCGGCATCGACGGCGGTGCCTCCGCAATCGCCTGCCCGTTCTCGTCGAACATGGCGCGCACGCGGCCGAACTCGGAACCGGCCAGGATCGCGTCCCCGGTCCTGAGTGTGCCGCGCTTGACCAGTGCCGTGACCACGGCACCGCGACCCTTCTCCATGCTGGCCTCGATGACCACGCCGGCCGCCAGGCCCTTGCGCGGCGCCTTGAGCTCGAGCACCTCCGCCTGCAGCAGGATGGCTTCGAGCAGTGTGTCGATGCCCTGCCCGGTACGGGCGGAAACCGGCACGAAGATGTTCTGGCCACCCCACTCCTCGGGAATGACGTCCTGCTTCGCGAGCTCGGTACGCACGCGGTCCAGATCGGCGTCGGACTTGTCGATCTTGTTGACCGCCACCACCAGCGGCACGTTGGCCGCGCGCGCGTGCTGGATGGCCTCGATAGTCTGCGGCATGACGCCGTCATCGGCCGCTACCACCAGCACCACCACGTCCGTGGCACGTGCGCCGCGCGCGCGCATGGCCGTGAACGCCGCGTGACCCGGCGTATCCAGGAAGGTAATCGAGCCGCGCGGCGTCTCCACGTGGTAGGCGCCGATGTGCTGCGTGATGCCGCCGGCTTCGCCCGCGGCCACCTTGGCGCGGCGGATGAAATCCAGCAGCGAGGTCTTGCCGTGATCGACATGGCCCATCACGGTCACGACCGGCGGGCGCACTTCCTGCTGCTCGGCGTCGGTGTCGCCCTGCAGGCCTTCCTCGATCTGGTTTTCCTTGAGCAGCTTGGCGCTGTGGCCAAGTTCCTCGACCACCAGCACCGCCGTGTCACGCTCGATCGGCTGGTTGATCGTGGCCATGACGCCGAGGTTCATGAGCACCTTGATGACTTCGGTCGCCTTGATTGCCATGCGCTGCGCCAGCTCGGCCACCGTAATGGTTTCGCCAAGCGCCACCTCGCGCTTGACCGGCGCCGTCGGCATCTCGAAACCGTGCTTGGCTTCGCTGCTGACCGTCACGGCCCGCGATTTGAAGCGCTTCTTCTTCTTGTGGCGCGCGCTGACGTCGCCGGCGATGTGCAGTTCCTCGCGGCCGTAGCGCGTGCGCTTGTCCTCGGTCTCCTCGCGCGCTGCGGGCGCGGCATGGGGCGGATGGGGCGCGTGCGCGGGATGCGCGTGCCCCGGCGCATGACCTTCGCGAGCCTCGCGTGGCG
>JBAUYT010000319.1:0-5584 GCA_049584935.1 Steroidobacteraceae bacterium | reverse complement strand
GCGCTACCTCGCGGCGCAGGCCCGCGACCTCGAGCGCACCTATCGCCGGCGCTTGCGCGTGCGGGTGTTCGATGCCGCCGGTGCGCGGCGACTCAAGATGGGTTGCTTCCTGGCGGTCACCCGCGGCAGCGAGGAGCCGCCACGCTTCATCGTGCTCGAATATCGCGGAGCCCGGCGCAATCGCGCCCCTGTAGTGCTCGTGGGCAAGGGCGTCACCTTCGACACCGGTGGCATCTCGCTCAAGGACCCGGGCGCCATGGACGAAATGAAGTTCGACATGTGCGGCGCCGCCACGGTGCTGGCGGCCATCGATTTTGCGGCGCGCAGCGAGCTGCGGCTCAATGTGGTCGGGCTGGTGCCTGCCTGCGAGAACATGCCCGACGGGCGCGCCACCAAACCCGGCGATATCGTCACCAGCGCCTCGGGTCAGACCGTGGAGATTCTCAATACCGATGCCGAAGGCCGCCTGATCCTTTGCGATGCGCTCAACTACGCGCGTCGTTACAATCCCGAGGTCGTGGTGGATTTCGCCACGCTCACCGGCGCCTGCATCATCGCGCTCGGCAATCATTTCAGCGGCGTCATGGGCAACGACGATGCGCTGGTTCGCGAGCTGGTGGAATGCGGCACGCGCTCGGACGATCGTGCCTGGCAGCTGCCGCTGACGGAAGACTACGCCGATCAACTGCGCAGCAACTTTGCCGACTTCGCCAACATCGGCGGCCGCGAGGGCGGCGCCATCACCGCGGCGGCCTTTCTCGGCAAGTTCACGCAGGGCCTGCGCTGGGCGCACATGGACATCGCCGGCACGGCCTGGGCCGGCGGCGCCGCCAAGGGCGCCAGTGGCCGCCCGATCTCGCTGGTCGCGGATTTCCTGACGCGCCGCGCGGCTGGCTGAAGCGGCGTGCCGGAGCCGCTGCGCATGAGCGCCCGGCGCGTGGACTTCTACGTGACCTCCGGCACGGAGGAGCGCAGTCGCTTCAAACTGGCGTGCAAGCTCACCGAACAGGCTTATCTGGCGGGCGAGCGCGTGCTGGTGTGCTTCGATGAGCCGCAGGCACTCGGGCGTTTCGACGAGCTGCTGTGGACCTACGCGGATCGCAGCTTCGTGCCGCACGAAATCTTCGCGGACGCCGCTCAATGGCAGGATACGCCGGTGCTGCTCTGTTGCGGCTCGCAACCACGGCAGCCGTTCGACCTGCTGGTCAACCTCGGCGACGACGTACCGGCGGCCGCGGGCCACGCCAGCCGCATCGCCGAGCTCATCGACGGCGACGAAGGCCGGCGGCGCGCCGGCCGCAACCGTTTTCGGCAATACCGTGAACAGGGTCTCACGCCGGAGACCCACAGCATCAGCGGCGACGACGCTCTCCAGGATTCGCCGCTGCGCTGAGACAGCAGCGGCATCCCGCGTCTTATAATTCGACGATGGACAAGGTCTATTCGCCTGCCGAGATCGAGCAGCGCCTGTATCAGCGCTGGGAGGCGGCCGACTACTTCGCGCCGCGTGCCGCCGAGCGCGCCTACTGCATCGTGATTCCGCCACCGAACGTGACCGGGACGCTGCACATGGGACACGCCTTCCAGGACACCATCATGGATGCGTTGACCCGGCACCAGCGCATGCTCGGCGCCGCGGCTTTATGGCAGCCGGGCACCGATCA
Source organism: Steroidobacteraceae bacterium (assembly GCA_049584935.1). GTDB lineage: Bacteria > Pseudomonadota > Gammaproteobacteria > Steroidobacterales > Steroidobacteraceae > FEN-1191. The sequence continues at coordinate 3,920 of JBAUYT010000319.1, read as the reverse complement.
CGCCGGCATCGCAACTCAGATGGTGGTCGAGCGTCTGCTCGACGCCGAGGGCCTGCGGCGCGCCGAAATGTCGCGAGAGGCATTCGTCGAGCGCGTCTGGGCCTGGAAGGAGCAGTCGGGTGGCACGATTTCGCGCCAGATGCGCCGCCTCGGCGCGTCGGTCGACTGGTCGCGCGAGCGCTTCACGCTCGATCCTGGCCTGTCGGCGGCGGTACTCGAGGCGTTCGTGCGTCTGCATGAAGAGGGCCTGATCTATCGCGGCGAACGGCTGGTCAACTGGGATCCGGTGTTGCGCACGGCGCTGTCGGACCTGGAGGTCCTGTCAGACGAGGAAGGCGGCCATCTCTGGTACCTGCGCTATCCGCTGAGCGAAGGTACAGGGTATGTCGTGGTCGCGACCACGCGGCCGGAGACCATGCTCGGAGACGCCGCCGTTGCCGTTCACCCCGATGACGAGCGCTACCGCCATCTCGTCGGCCGCAGCGTGCAGCTGCCGATCGCCGGTCGCGCCATTCCCATCATCGCCGACGACTACGTCGATCCGACCTTCGGTACCGGTTGCTTGAAGATCACGCCGGCGCACGACTTCAATGACTACGCCGTCGGCCAGCGGCACTCGCTGCCACTGATCAACATCTTCACTCCGGATGCGCGGCTCAACGAGCTGGCGCCAGCGCATCTGCGCGCTCTGGATCGATTCGCGGCCCGCAAACGCATGGTCGAAGAACTGACCGAGGCGGGGCTGGTCGATCGCATCGAACCGCACAAGCTGATGACGCCGCGCGGCGACCGTAGCGGCGCCGTCATCGAGCCGTACCTGACCAAGCAGTGGTACGTCAAAATCGCGCCGCTCGCGGCCGAGGCGCTGGTCGCGGTCGAGTCCGGCCGCGTGCGCTTCATTCCAGAGAACTGGGACAAGACCTACTACCAGTGGATGCGCAACATCCAGGACTGGTGCATCAGCCGCCAGCTCTGGTGGGGTCACCGGATTCCCGCCTGGTACGACGAACAGGGCAATGTCTACGTGGCCCGCAGCGAGGCGGCGGCGCGCGCCGCGGCACGCGCGCACCACCGTGCGGACGTGCCGCTGCGCCAGGACGACGATGTGCTCGACACCTGGTTCTCATCTGGCCTGTGGCCGTTCTCGACGCTCGGCTGGCCGGCGCAGACGCCGGAGCTCGCGCGTTTCTATCCCACCGATGTTCTGGTCACCGGTTTCGACATCATCTTCTTCTGGGTGGCCCGCATGATCATGCTGGGTCTCAAGTTCATGGGCGACGTACCGTTCCGCGAGGTCTATGTGCACGGACTGGTGCGCGACGCGGAAGGCCGGAAGATGTCGAAGTCCAAGGGCAACGTCATCGATCCGCTCGACATCATCGACGGCATCGAACTGCCGGCGCTGCTGGCGAAGCGCACCGCCGGCTTGATGCAACCGCACCTCGCCGCCGCCATCGACAAGGCGACGCGCCGGCAGTATCCCGAGGGCATCCCGGCCTACGGCACCGACGCGCTGCGCTTTACCTTCGCATCGCTCGCCACCCAGAGTCGGGATATCCGCTTCGACCTGGGTCGCGTGGCGGGCTATCGCAATTTCTGCAACAAGCTCTGGAATGCGGCGCGCTTCGTGCTGCAGAACTGCGATGCGATACCGCTGCCCGCGACGCTCGGGGTTACCGACCGCTGGATCCGCTCGCGCCTGGGTGCCGCGATTCGTGCGGTTGATGCGGCGTTCGAGCAATATCGCTTCGACTTTGCAGCCGGCGCGCTCTATGACTTCACCTGGCACGAGTTCTGCGACCAGTACCTCGAGATGGTCAAACCCGTGCTGCAATCGCAGGATGCGCCGGCGGCGCAGGCCGCGCGCCATACCCTACTGCAGGTGCTCGAGGCGCTGCTGCGCCTGATGCACCCGCTGATGCCGTTCATCACCGAGGAAATCTGGCAGCGGGTCGCGCCGTTGGCCGGAGTGTCGGGCGAGAGCATCATGATCGCGCGCTGGCCCCTGGCGGCCGACTTCCCCGCCGACGCCGCAGCCGAGCAGGAACTGCAATGGGTCATGCAGGTGGTGGCGGGCATTCGCCAGATCCGCGGCGAAATGGACATCGCCGACTCGCGCCGGGTGCCGCTGCTGCTGCAGCGGCCGAGCGCGTACGATCTGCAGCTGGTCGAACGGCACCGGCCGCTGATAGCGCACCTGGCAAGGCTCGCGAGCGTGCGCGCGCTGGGCCCGGACGAGGCGGCGCCACCTGCCGCTGCCGCGCTGGTCGGAGAGCTGGTGCTGCTGGTACCCATGTCGGGCCTGATCGAGCCCGCCAGTGAACTGCAGCGACTCGAGAAACGCCTGCAGAAAATCGATCAGGAACTTCGCCGCTCCCGCGGCATGCTCGCCAACGCTGACTTCGTGCAGAACGCACCGCCTGAGGTGGTCGCGCAGGAGCGCCAGCGTCTGGCCGAGCGGGACCGGGAGCGCCACGCAGTCGTGCGTCACATCGACCAGGTACGCAAGCTGCTTTGACATGGGCAATCTAAACGCCACCATCGCGGCCATCGAGCGCATCATCATCGGCAAGAGCTGGCAGGTGCGGCTGTGTCTCGCCTGCCTGATAGCGCGCGGTCATCTGCTGATCGAGGACGTGCCCGGCGTTGGCAAGACGACACTGGCGCAGACGCTGGCGCGGGTGCTCGGGCTCGAATGGTCGCGGCTGCAGTTCACCAGCGACATGCTGCCGGCCGACATCGTCGGTGTTTCCATCTTCGACCGCAGCACCAACAAGTTCCAGTTTCGGCGCGGCCCGGTGTTCACGCAACTGCTGCTCGCCGACGAGATCAACCGCGCCAGTCCCAAGGCGCAGAGTGCCCTGCTTGAAGCCATGGAGGAGCGGCAGGTCAGCATCGATGGCGTCACCCACGTGCTGCCGGAACCGTTCTTCGTCGTGGCCACACAGAATCCGCATGAGCAGATCGGTACCTACGGACTACCCGAATCGCAGCTCGACCGCTTCCTGATGCGCGTCAGCTTAGGCTACCCGGATCCGGTCGCGGAACGGCACGTGATGCTGCAGGGAGAGCGGCGCGAGCTGCTGCTCGATACGCCGCGGGTGCTCGGGCCAGCCGAGGTGTCGGCGCTGCAGCGCGAAGCCCGCGGCGTGCATGTCTCCACGTCGCTGCTCGACTACCTGCAAGCGCTGGTGGCACGCACCCGGGCGCAGTTGCCGCTGGGGCTGTCGCCACGGGCCGCGCAGGGGCTGCTGCGCGCCGCGCAGGCCTGCGCGCTGATTGCGGGGGATGCGGCGGTGCAGCCCGAGCACGTGCAGGCCGTGTTTCCCGCCATCGCCGGACACCGCCTGGTGGCGCTCGAAGGCGAAGGCGCCGGGCGCGGCAGCGAGATCGCCGATGCGCTCATCCGCGCGGTCCCCGTTCCCGTTTAGGCCGCGCGCTCGTCTCGAGCGCGCAGTCTCCGCCTGGGCCCGCTCCCGGCAAGGCGAGGATCGCGCACCACTGACGCTGCAGCCGCGCCGCATCTACATACTGCCGACGCGCGCCGGCATCGTCGCGGTGTTGGCGTTGCTGGTCATGTTCCTGGCGGCGATGAACTACCAGAACAGCCTCGCGCTACTGCTGTGTTTTCTGCTGGCCGGCACCGCATTGGTGTCGATGTACGAGTGCCACGCAACCCTGGCCGGCCTGACGGTCAGCAGCGCGCAGATCGAATCGGCCTTCGCCGACGGTCAGGGCAATCTCGCGCTGGGCTTCTACAACCCGTCCGATTGCAGCCGGCGCAGCCTGCGGCTGCGCGTCACCGCCATCGCGCCGACGGCGTTCGACCTGGCGCCCCGAGGCGCCCACCTGGCGGCGCTGCGCTATCAGGCGGGTGCGCGCGGCCGCCAGCGCATCGACCGCCTGCATCTCTCGAGCGA
>JBAUYT010000318.1:0-43364 GCA_049584935.1 Steroidobacteraceae bacterium | reverse complement strand
TTCGTAGTCTTTGCCACTCAATGGCTGTCGATCCTGCGGCGGCGGTGCGCGCTCGGACTGCTGCGTGCGCTCGGCGTTACGTCCGCGGAGCTGCGCCGCGCGCTGCTGGCCGAGGCGTTGGCCGGCGGCCTGGTGGGCTCAGTGCTGGGCATGCTGCTCGGCACGCTGCTGGCCGGCGCGCTGCTGCATCACCTGGGCGCCGATCTCGGCAACCTGCAGCTGGCCGCGATCGGCGCGTCGCTGCGGCTGCAGGCACTGCCACTGCTCGGCTACGCAGCGCTGGGAACCACGGCGGCCATGGCCGGCGGAGCATTGCCGGCCTGGCAAGCCGCGCGACGCGCGCCCGCATTGCTGCTCAAACCGGGCGATGCCGAGGATGATCGCGCGGCCATGCGCACGACACTGCCTGGCGCGGCTCTCGCGCTGGCCGGCGCCGCGCTGGCCTGGTTGCCGCCGGTGGGGGGCTTGCCACTGGCAGGTTATCTGGCGATCGCCTGCCTGTTGCTGGGTGCCGTACTGCTCGTGCCCCCTGTTACGCAGCACCTGATCGCGGCCCTGCCGCACACCGGCTCCGCTGTCACGGACACCGCCTTTGCGCAATTACGCGGCAGCCTCGCATCCTCGAGCGTCAGTCTGGCGTCGATCATCGTCAGCTTCAGCCTCATGGTCGCCATGGCCATCATGGTGCATTCGTTTCGCGAATCCTTCGACCGCTGGTTGCTGCGGCTGCTGCCCGCCGATCTGCAGCTGCGCGCGCCCGTGGGCAGCGACGCCGCCCTGTCGCCGCTGCTGCAGCAGCGGCTCGAAGCGCTCGACGGCATCGGCCACATCGAATTTCGCCGGCTGCAATCGATCTATCTGCGCGCAGACCGCCCGGCGGTGACGCTGATTGCACGTAACATCGACGCAGCGCGCGCCGCCGACAGCTTGCCGCTGCTGGCGCAACACGCAGGCGCAGCGCCGCCGGGCTTGCCGTCCGCCTGGATTTCAGAAGCGGTGCGGGACCTGTACGGCTACGCGCCGGGCCAGGTGCTGGAGCTGCCGCTGGGCGGCCGGGCGCAACGCTTCTACGTTAGTGGCATCTGGCGCGACTACGCGCGCTCGAGCGGTGCGATCGTCATCCGTCGGGCCGCCTACGTTGCCGCCACGCATGATTTCGCCGCCACCGAGGCATCTATCTGGCGCGCGGCGAACTTTGACGCAGCGGCGCTCGCCGCCGGGATCCGCACCACGCTCGGCGATGCCGCCAGCTTCGATCTGATCTCGAGCTCCGAGTTGCGCGACAGATCGCTGGCCGCCTTCGATCGCGCCTTCGTGGTGACCTATGCACTCGAGGCGGTCGCAGTGCTGCTGGGTCTGCTCGGCGTCAGCGTCGCGGCGAGCGCGACTGCAATGGCCCGCCGGGCGCAGTTCGGCGTGCTCCGGCACCTGGGGATGCTGCGCCGTCAGGTGTCCTGGATGTTTGCCGGTGAAGGCCTCGCGCTCAGCGCGATCGCGGTGCTGTACGGACTGGCACTCGGCACGCTGTTGAGCCTGATCCTGGTCTATGTGGTCAACCGGCAATCCTTTCATTGGAGCATCGACCTGGTGGTGCCCTGGTGGCAGTTGGGTGCACTCAGCTTGAGTTTGGTAGCAGCTTCGGCGCTGACCGCGCTCTGGAGCGGCCGCGCCGCGCTCAGCGGTGACCCGATCCGTGCCGTACGCGAAGACTGGTGATGCGCTTGCACGGTCTTCCGGCATGCGCGGTTCTGGCAACGTGGCTGGCGGTCAACGCGGCTGCAGCAGCGCCAGCCACCACGTCGCCCGGGACGGTAGCCACATTCGCACCGGTCACGCCCGGCCGCGCGCTCGAGTTCCCGCGCGATTTCGGTAGCCACCCGCAGTTCCGCCTTGAGTGGTGGTACGTCACCGGTTGGCTGGAGACCGCGGCGCACCAGCGGCTCGGGTTTCAGATCACCTTCTTTCGCACGGCGCCATTGTTGCAGGAGGACAATCCGAGTGCCTTCGCGGCGCGCCAGCTGCTGATTGCCCACTGCGCGCTCAGTGATCCAGCCCGCGGCCGGCTCTGGCACGATCAGCGGATTCGGCGCGCGGGTCTGAACCTGGCCGAGGCGGCGACCGGGGACACGCGCGTCTGGATCGATGATTGGCGTCTCGAACGGCGCGACGATGTCTACGATGCGCACCTGTCCGCAGAGGGTTTCGCGCTCGAGCTGCGGCTCGCACCCACGCAGCCGCCGCTGCTCAATGGCGAGCAGGGCTTCAGTCGCAAGGGACCGGCGCCGCTCGCGGCGAGCTACTACTACTCCCTGCCGCACCTGCAGGTCAGCGGCACTGTTGTGCGCTCCGGGACGGCAGCAGCCGTCACGGGCGAGGCCTGGCTGGATCATGAATGGTCGAGTGAGTACCTCGATCCGTCCGCGGTTGGCTGGGACTGGGTCGGCATCAATCTCGACGATGGCGCCGCACTCATGGCATTCAGGATCCGCGGCCACGCCGGACAAACCTATTGGAGCGGTGCAACCCTGCGCAGCGCGGACGGAACCCTGCGCACCTTTGCGGCTGACGAAATCGAATTTCTGCCGACTCGTCGCTGGCGCTCGCCGCGCAGTGCGGTCGTCTATCCCGTGAGCCAGGAGATTCGCATCGGTGCGCGGCGCTTCGTGCTCACGCCGCTGCTCGATGATCAGGAGAACGACACCCGCCTGACCAGCGGTGCCATCTACTGGGAAGGTGCGGTTACGGCTGCCGAGAACGGCCGGACCGCCGGCCGTGGCTACCTCGAGCTGACGGGATACGACCGTCCGCTGTCGCTCGGTCGATGAACGCCATGGCTCAGCCGCCGATCAGCGACTCCACGTCACTGAGCTTCGCCAATGCGCGCAAGGCTTCGGGCGGCTGCGCATAGCGCAGTGTCCGCTGGCGCGCCTTCGCCGCTGCAAGCCAGTCGATCAGCAGCGCCAGGCCAGCACTGTCCGTGGCGCTGACCTGCTGCAGATCGAATTGCAATTCGCCCGCTGCGGCATCGATGCGCGCCAGTCCGTGCGAGTGCAGCGCCGGCACCGTCGCGAAGGTCAGTGCCGCATCGAGGCGGTAAACGTCATCCCCGACCTGCACGAAAGCAGCCTCCGCATCGATTGCGGGAGCATTGTGCGCGGCACTGAGACCGCCCTGTGCCACCGGCCGCGCCGCGCCGGCCGTCGCCGCAGCTGCATGCTGCTGCGTCATCGGCTCTTGCCACCGCTGGAGTTCCCCTTGATGGCGGCCGGCTTGTCGCCGGCCTCGAGTCGCTTGATGACCGCATCCAGACCCTTCTGGTCGATCTCGGAACCGAAGTCGTCCCGGAAGCTCTTGACGTAGCTGATGCCCTCGATGACCACGTCCCACGCCTTCCAGCCCTGGTCGGTCTTGTGCAGGCCATAATTGACGGACACCTGCGTGCCGTCATCCTTGCGCACCATGGTACGCACGGTGGCGTACTGCGCATTGGGATCGCCTGTGTAGGGGAACACCTTGAGACGGTCGGCAGTGAAATCGACCAGCGCGTCGCCGTAGTTGTTGAGCAGTGACTTGTAGAAGGCGTTGATGAAGCGCTGGCGCTGATCGGGCGTGGCATCGTTCCAGTGCCGCCCCAGCACCAGCCGGGCGGAATATTCGGTATCGAAATGCGGCAGCAGGATCCTGTCGACCAGCTCGTGCACTTTGGCGGGGTCTTTCTTGTACTCGGCGCGATGAGCATCCAGATCCTTGAGCATAGCGCTGGCGGTGCTCTGGATCAGGCTGCTCGGATTACTGGCATCCACCGCGGCAGCGCCATCATCGGCTGCGGTGGCGGCGGCCGCGCACACCAGTAACAGTACGCCCCAGCACGCGCTCCACGTCCGACCTGCTGTGCGATTCATTTGTCGCCTCCTTGCTGCTTACCAGCGCTGTTGGCAAAGAACTTGTTGATCAGATTCTCGAGCACCATCGCCGACTGGGTAAACTGTAGCTGGCCGCCCGCGGTCAGGAATTTGTCCGAGCCGCCGGCGTTGATACCGATGTAGTTGGCGCCGAGCAGTCCCGAGGTCTGAATAGCCGCGTCGCTGTCGTCGGGAATGCGCGAATACTTTTTGTCGATGCTCATCGTCACGGCCGCCCTGTAATCCGAGGTATCGAGCTTGATGGCTGTCACACGTCCGATGTCGACACCCGCCATGCTCACGGGCGCGCCCACCTTGAGGCCGCCGATATTGTCGAACTCGGCTACGACCTGGTAGCTCTCGCCCTGGTGGTGCAGCTGCAAGCCGCTGCCGGGCAATTGTGTAGTCAGAAACCCCAGTGCCGCAAAGCCGAGCAGCACGAACAGTCCGGTTCCGAGATCGGCCGAACGACTAGACGCTGCCATGGGCAAGCTCCTCTGCAAACGCGCTCACAGAAATATCGCCGTCAGGATGTAATCGAGAAACAGGATCAGCACCGCCGATGTGACCACGGTGCGGGTAGTGGCCAGACCCACCCCTTCAGCGGTGGGCTCCGCATTGTAACCCTCATACACCGCCACCAGGCTGCAGGCCGCACCGAACACCAGGCTCTTGATGAAGCCCTCGTTGATGTCGCGCAGCGCCACCGCACCGACCAACTGCGACCAGAAAGTTCCCGATGGGATGCGCATCATGACCACGCCGATCAGCTGCGTGCCATAGATACCGACGCAGTCGAAGATCGCCGTCAGCAGCGGCATGGCAACGAAGCCGCCCATGAAGCGCGGTGCCACCACGTAGCGCAGCGGATCGACTGCCATCATCTCCATGGCGGTGAGCTGATCGGTAGCCTTCATGAGCCCGATTTCCGAGGCCAGCGCGGTCCCCGCGCGGCCGGCGAACAGCAGCGCCGTCAGCACCGGCCCGAGTTCGCGGATGAGTCCCAGTGCGGCGGCCACACCCAGCGCCGACTCGGATCCGAAGCGAGCCAGCAGATCGTAGCCCTGCAATCCGAGCACCATGCCGACGAACAGCCCGCACAGCATGATGATCACCAGCGAGCGGGCACCGGCATTGTAGATCTGCGCCACCGTCAGGCCGGGCTGCCTGAGTGACGGCAGTGCCTGCTCCAGCACGCGCAGCAGAAAGCGCGTCACCGCGCCGAGCTTGATGATGCCGAGGCCCATGTGGTAGCGGGGTTCCGCGCTCATCGCTGCAGCAACTGCGTAAAGTAGTCGGAGGCCGGATAGTGAAAGGCCACTGGACCGTCAGGAGTGCCGCTGATGAACTGCTGCACCACGCCCGACGCGTCGCTCTTGAGTTGCGCCGGACTGCCCTCCGCCACCACCCTGCCGCCCGAGATCAGGTAGGTGTAATCGGCGATGGCGCTGATCTCCGGCACGTCGTGGGAAACGAGCACGCTGGTGATGTTCAGTGCGCGATTGAGCGACTGGATCAGTCGCAGGATCACTCCCTTGGAGATCGGATCGAGACCGACGAACGGCTCATCGTACAGCAGCACCTCCGGGTCCATGACGATGGCACGCGCGAGCGCCACGCGCCGGGCCATGCCACCGGAGAGCTCAGAGGGCATCAGATCCGCCGCGCCGCGCAGGCCCACCGCCTGCAGCTTCATCAGCACCAGCTCGCGCAGCACCGGTTCGGGCAGCCTGGCGTGTTGGCGCACCGGAAAGGCGACGTTCTCGAACACCGACATGCCGGTGAGCAGCGCGCCATTCTGGAACAGCAGGCCGACGCGCTGCCGCAGTGCATACAGCTCGGGTCGGCCGAGCGATGCCACATCCTGGCCGAACACCGTTATGCGGCCGGCCTGCGGCAGCACCTGCCCCATGATCAACCGCAGCAGCGTGGTCTTGCCGGTGCCTGAAGGCCCCATGATCGCGGTGATGCGACCGGCCGCCACCCGCACCTTCAGGTCGCTGAATACTTCGTGCGAACCGATGGCATAGCGCACATCCTGCACGTCGATCAGCGCCGCACTGGGTTCCCCCGCAGCGGTACTCAATTGATGGCGCCTGCACCGACCATCAGGCGGCCTGCTGTTCCATGCCGGCCTGGAAGGAGCCGTTACGGGCCAGGCCGTTGAGCCGGGCCCACTTCTGGAATTCCGTCTGACCCGCCGCCACGTTGCCGGGCTTGCCGCTCCAGGCTTGCAGCGCTGCATCCTGCAGTGCGCGGCCATAGCTGAAGGACAGCTGCCACGGCAGGGTGGTACCGCGATTCATGAGCGAGAGGTGCAAGGTCGCCTCACTCGGCGTCTGGCCGCCGGAGAGAAAGGCGATGCCCGGTACCGCGCCTGGCACATGGCGCTTGAGGCAGCGGACCGTTGCGGTAGCGACCTGCTCTGGCGTGGCGCGGCTCGCGCACTTCTTGCCGGAGATGACCATGTTGGGTTTGAGGATCATGCCTTCCAGATGGATTCGCGCGGTCTGCAGCTGGTCGAATACCTCGGCCAGCACCGCAGCGGTGACTTCCTCGCAGCGCTCAATCGTATGGGCGCCGTCCATGAGCACTTCCGGTTCGACGATTGGTACGATGTTCTGTTCCTGGGCCAGCGCCGCGTAGCGCGCCAGAGCCTGCGCATTGGCCACGATGGCGCCGCGGGAAGGGATGCCGTTACCGATGTCGATGACGGCGCGCCACTTGGCGAAACGCGCGCCAAGCTTGTAATACTCGATGAAGCGCTCGCGCAGCCCGTCCAGGCCTTCGGTGATGGTTTCGCCGGCAAACAGGGCCATCGGCTTGGCGCCGGTATCCACCTTGATGCCTGGAATGATACCGAGCCTGGTCAGTACGTCCGGAAACGGCGTTCCGTCCTTGGCCTTTTGACGGATCGTCTCGTCATAGAGGATCACGCCGCTGATCCACTGCGCCATATCCGGAGTGGAGAACAGCAGGTCGCGGTAAGCGCGGCGGTTCTCCTCGACGTTCGGAACGCCGATCTTCTCAAAGCGCTTGGCGATGGTGCTGTTGCTCTCGTCGGCCGCAAGAATCCCCTTCCCTTTTGCCACCATGGCATTGGCAACGCGTTCCAGGTCGCTATGAGACATGTCCAGGCCTCCGAATAATGAGGTCGCGAGCATACCAAAGCCGTATGGCCGACCGCCGCTGACACGTGTCAGCGCAACCCTGATTCAGCACCGAAGCCTTCTCATCCGGATCATATGGCACTAAAATAGTCCTACTTAGCCAAAAGGCCCTCGACCCCTATGTTGCGCATCAGCAAACTCACCGACTACGCCACCGTCATCCTGGCCCGGCTGGCCGCCGAGCCCGAACGGCGCTTTACCGCCGCCCAACTCGCCGCGGAGACGCACCTGGCAGGGCCGACGGTGTCGAAGCTGCTGAAGCAGCTGCACCGCCAGGGGCTGGTGGCGTCCACGCGCGGCTCGGCCGGCGGCTACCTGCTGGCACGCCCCGCGAATGACATCACCGCGGCACAGATTCTCGACGCGCTCGATGGACCGGTGGCGCTGACCGAGTGCGCCGGCTCGGCCAGCCATTGCGGTATCGAGCGCACCTGTCGCGTCGGCCATTCCTGGCAACGGGTCAATGTCGCCATCCGCCGCTCGCTGCAGGAGATCTCGCTGCTGGAACTCGCCGGTCTATCGCCGGGCGCCAATCGCAGCTCGCCGCTGGATCGCGGCATCACCGTGGTACTCGGCGGCATCGGCAATCGTGCTCTCAAGCGGGAGCAGGCATGAGCACCCCCGAACTCGACGCACTGGTCAGCCGCAGCTACCGCCACGGCTTCGTTACCGACATCGATGCGGACACGGTGCCTCCCGGGCTCGACGAGAGCGTGGTACGCCTCATCTCCCGCAAGAAGCGTGAGCCGCAGTTCCTGCTCGACTGGCGGCTGCGGGCACTGTCTCACTGGCGCAGCATGCGCGAGCCGCATTGGGCGCATCTGCGCTACGCACCGATCGATTACAAGGCCATCTCGTATTATTCGGCGCCCAGGCAAAAGACCGACGGCCCGAAGAGCCTTGCGGACGTCGATCCCAAGCTGCTAGCCACCTATGACCGGCTCGGCGTGCCACTGCACGAGCGCGCGCGGCTGGCCGGCGTAGCCGTCGATGCCGTGTTCGACAGCGTCTCCGTGGCGACGACGTTCAAGGAGAAGCTGGCGGCGGCCGGCGTCATCTTCTGTCCGTTTTCCGAAGCCGTGCAGAACCATCCGGCCCTGCTCGAGCAGTACCTCGGCACGGTGGTGCCGTACACGGACAATTTCTACGCCACTCTCAACTCCGCCGTGTTCACCGACGGCTCGTTCGTCTATGTGCCGCCCGGCGTGCGCTGTCCGATGGAGCTGTCGACCTACTTCCGCATCAATGCCGCCAACACCGGCCAGTTCGAGCGCACGCTGATCATCGCCGACACCGGCAGCTATGTGAGCTACCTCGAGGGCTGCACTGCGCCCATGCGCGACGAGAACCAGTTGCATGCGGCCGTGGTCGAGCTGGTGGCGCTGGACGATGCCCGGATCAAGTATTCGACCGTGCAGAACTGGTACCCCGGCGACGAGCAGGGCCGCGGCGGCATCTACAATTTCGTCACCAAGCGCGGCGAGTGCCGCGGCCGCAACTCGCACATCTCCTGGACGCAGGTGGAGACCGGCTCGGCCATCACCTGGAAGTACCCGAGCTGCATCCTGCGCGGCGAGAACTCGATCGGTGAGTTCTATTCGGTCGCTCTGACCAATCACTACCAGCAGGCCGACACGGGCACGAAGATGGTGCACATCGGCGCCAACACCCGCAGCACCATCGTCTCCAAGGGCATCTCGGCCGGGCACGGACAGAACGCCTACCGCGGACTGGTCAAAATCCTGCCGTCGGCCAACGGCGCGCGCAATTTCACCCAGTGCGATTCCCTGCTGATGGGTGCGCAATGCGGTGCGCACACCTTCCCCTATGTCGAAGTCCGCAACCCCAGCGCCACGGTGGAGCACGAAGCCAGCACCTCACGCATCAGCGAGGACCAGCTGTTCTATTGCCTGCAGCGGGGCATCGATTCGGAGGACGCCGTCAACATGATCGTTAGTGGATTTTGTCGCTCTGTCTTCAAGGAGTTACCAATGGAATTTGCAGTGGAAGCTCAGAATCTGCTGGCGGTGAGCCTCGAAGGAGCCGTCGGATGATTTCATCCGCGCCGCTGCTCGAAATCCACGATCTCAAGGCACGCGTGGCCGGACAGGACGTGCTCAACGGCGTGTCGCTGACCGTGCGCAGCGGCGAGGTGCACGCCATCATGGGGCCGAACGGCTCGGGCAAGAGCACGCTGGCCTACGTGCTGGCGGGCCGCCCCGGCTACGAGATCGTCTCCGGCAGCGCGCAGTTCGATGGGCGCAACCTGCTCGAGCTCGCACCCGAGGAACGCGCGCGCGCCGGCCTGTTCCTCGGCTTCCAGTACCCGGTCGAGATTCCCGGGGTCAACAACGCCTATCTGCTCAAGGCCGCCCTGAACGCGGCCCGGCGCAATCGCGGCGAGACCGAGCTCGATGCGTTCGAGTTCCTGTCACTGGTGCGCGCCAAGACGCGCCTCATGCAGATCGATGAAAGCTTTCTCGGCCGCGGCGTCAACGAGGGTTTCTCGGGCGGCGAGAAAAAGCGCAATGAAATTCTGCAGATGCTGGTGCTCGAGCCCAGGCTGGCGCTGCTCGATGAGACCGATTCCGGCCTCGACATCGATGCGCTCAAGGTAGTCGCCAACGGCGTCAATTCACTGCGCGCGCCCGAACGCGGTATCGTGCTGGTCACCCACTATCAGCGTCTGCTCGATCACATCGTGCCGGACTTCGTGCACGTGCTCGCGCGCGGCCGCATCGTCCGCAGCGGCGACCGTTCGCTGGCGCTCGAACTCGAACGGCGTGGGTATGACTGGGTCACCGGCCAGGCGGCGGCCTGAGGCATCCATGACTGAGACTGCTACTGCCGTTCGCGCCAGCATCCTCGATCGCGTGCTGCGCGACTATCGCTCGGTCGCCGCCGAACTGCCGGGCGACACCGCCGTGCAGGCGGCACGCGCACGCGCCGCCGCGCGCCTGAATGAGCTTGGCTGGCCCAGCACGCGCGATGAGCAGTGGCGCTACGCCAACCTGCGCGCCTTCGAACGCCTCGATGCGTTCCGGCCCCGGAACGTCGCCTCCACGCTGGATCCGGCGGACCTGCCGCCCCCCGTGCCTGGCTTCGATCGGCTGATCTTCGTTGACGGCCGGCTGGCCGCCGGCACGCATCCGATGCTGTCGGTGACGTCCGCCGGTTTCACGGTAACACCGGCGTGGCCGCCTGAGCAGCGGCTGGGGTTGCTGGCGCAGATGTTCGCCGCCGACAGCGCGCGCCTCGAAGTCCGCGGCGATGCGGCCGTCGAGCTGCTGTTCCTGGGCACCGGCGGTACGGCAAGCTATCCCTGCATCGACATCCGTCTGGAGTGCGACAGCCGCCTGCGGCTGATCGAGCGGCAGCTGACGCACCCTGCGGTTGCAGGCAGCGCTGCAGGCGTAGCGCCCGCACTGGTCGCCTGCAACCTGACCATCGACCTGGCGGCCAATGCCACGCTGACTCATTACCGCCTGCAGCAGCACCGACGCGACACGGTATTTGCCGACACGCTCGGCGCGCGGCTCGCGGAGCAGGCACGATACACGGTGCGCTCGGTCGCCCTCGGCGGTGGCACTGCGCGCACCAGTGCCGGCGTGCAGCTCGCCGGCCGCGGGGCCACCCTCGCCTGGTCTTCGATCGCGGTGGGCCGCGCGGAACAGGTGCACGACGTTGCGCTCAAGGTCGAGCACAACGCGCCCGAGACGGTCACGCAGGAGCTGTTTCGCGGGCTCGCAGACGAACACGCGCGCGTGGCCTTCAGCGGCCATATCCAGATCCAGGCGACTGCGCCCGGATCGCAGGCACGTCAATCGCTGCGCGGCCTGATCGAGGGCGGCGCCGAGATCGATCTGCGGCCGCGGCTCGAGATCCTGACCGATGACGTGCGGGCCTCGCACGGCGCCACCACCGGCCGGCTGGACGAAGATCTGCTCTTCTACCTGCTGGCGCGTGGCATCGATCGAGCCACCGCCCGGGCGCTGCTCAAATGGGCATTCCTGGGCGATGTGCTGCGCGAGATCGACCAGCCCGAACTGCGTCTGGAAGCCGAGCGCATGGCGGCTGGACAGTTGCCCGATGTGCCATCACTGGGAGCGCTGAAGTGAACGCCAATCCCGCCCTGCTCACGCCAGCCTACGACGTCGAGCGCGTGCGCGCCGACTTTCCAATCCTGTCGCAGTCCGTTCACGGCCAGCCGCTGGTGTACCTGGATTCTGCCGCCTCCTCGCAGCGTCCCCGGGCAGTGCTCAGCGCGATCGAGCATTACGAGACTTCCATGCACGCCAACGTGCATCGTGGCGTGCACACGCTCAGCCAGCTGGCCACAGACGCCTACGAACGGGCGCGTGAAACCGTACGCCGATTCATCAACGCGCGCTCGGCGCGCGAAATCGTATTCGTGCGCGGCACGACCGAAGCCATCAACCTGGTGGCCAACGCCTGGGGTCGCGGTAATCTCAAGCCCGGCGACGAAATCCTGATCACGCACCTGGAGCATCACGCCAACATCGTGCCCTGGCAGATGCTGTGCGCCGCCACCGGTGCGCGGCTGCTGGCCGCGCCGGTGAGCGCCACCGGCGAACTCGATTTCGAAGGCTTCAAGGCACTTATCGGCGAGCGCACCCGCCTGGTGGCAATCGCACACGTCTCGAATGCCCTCGGCACCGTGCTGCCGGTGCAGCAGATCGTGCGGCTGGCACACGCGCACGGCGTTCCGGTGCTGGTCGACGGCGCACAGGCGGTGCCGCATGCGCCGGTCGACGTACGCACGCTCGACTGCGACTTCTATGCATTCTCAGGGCACAAGGTCTACGGCCCCACGGGCGTCGGCGTGCTCTATGGACGCGAGGCACTGCTCGAGGCGATGCCGCCCTGGCAGGGGGGCGGCGAAATGATCCTGTCGGTGAGCATCGAGGCCTCGACCTACAACGAGCTGCCCGCCAAGTTCGAGGCCGGCACGCCCAACATCTCGGGCGCCATCGGCCTCGGTGCCGCGCTCGAGTACGTCGAGAGTCTCGGCCGCGAAGCGATTGCCGCCCACGAGCATGGCCTGCTCGAGCTGGCGAGCGCAGCGCTGGCGGCGATACCGGGCATACGCCTGGTCGGCACGGCGCCAGGCAAGGCGGCAGTGCTGTCGTTCACGATGAATGGCGTGCACCCGCACGACATCGGCACCATTCTCGACAGCGAGGGGGTTGCCATCCGCACCGGGCATCACTGCGCAATGCCCCTCATGCAGTACTTCAATCTGCCCGCAACCGCGCGCGCCTCGTTCGGCTGCTACAACAATGCCGCCGACGTCGAGCGGCTGGTGCGCGCGGTCCACCACGTGCACGAACTGTTCGCCTGAGGCGCGCATGGATCTCAAGGACCTCTACCGGCAAGTCATCCTCGATCACAACCGCAGCCCGCGCAATTTCGGCCGGCTGCAGCCGGCCGATGCGGCGGCGACCGGCCGCAACCCGTTGTGCGGCGACACGCTCGATCTCACACTGCGTATCGAGGGCGACCGCCTCGCCGATATCCGATTCGAGGGTCAGGGTTGTGCGATCTCGATGGCCTCGGCCTCGCTCATGAGCGAGGCGGTCAAGGGCCGGCCGCGCGCGGAGATAGATCGCCTGTTCGAGCAGGTGCACGGCGTCATCACCGGCCGCACCGCGGCGGCGCCGGAGGAACTTGGCAAGTTGGCCGCACTCGGCGGAGTGGCCGAGTTTCCGGCGCGCGTCAAGTGCGCGAGTTTGTGCTGGCATACGCTGCAGGCGGCGTTTGCGCACCGCCAAGCGCCGGTGTCGACGGAGTAAGGCATGCGCGCCTACGAGAACGAGCCGGTGGTCATCCAGCGCGACGTGCAGGCGATCATGGTGCCGGGCGGGCAGCCCATTACGCTCAAGCTGGGACTGGCGGGCTATATCACGCAGGCGCTCGGTGGCAGCTTCACGCTCTACGTCGAGGGCAACCTTTACCGCCTCGCCGGCGACCAGGCCGACGCCATCGGCAAAGAGGTCGTGCGGCCGCCCGAACTGCCGCCGAACGCCACCGAAGACGACATCAAGGAGCTTGCCTGGAAGCAGATGCGCAGCTGCTATGACCCGGAGATTCCGATCAACATCGTCGACCTGGGCCTGGTTTACGAGTGTGAGGTCAAACCCGCCGCGGAGTTGAAGCGGGATATCCGCATTACCATGACGCTGACGGCGCCGGGCTGCGGCATGGGGGACGTGCTGGTGCAGGACGTACGCGAAAAACTCGAAAGTATTCCGACCGTGGGGCGGGTCGAAGTCAACCTCACGTTCGACCCGCCCTGGAGCCAGTCGATGATGTCGGATGCGGCACGCCTGCAGACCGGCATGACCTGGTAGCGACCGGCGGCATGCGACAGCTGCTGCTGCTGCGGCACGCACAGGCTCAGCCGGCCGGCGGCGGCGGTGCCGACAGCGACCGCCCGCTCACTCCCAGGGGGCGCATAGAGTCTCTCGAGGCGGCGCGCTGCATCGCGGACACCGGGCTCAGGTGCCAGGCGCTGCTCGTCAGTCCGGCGGTGCGCACCCGCGAGACCGCCGCCATCGTGGCCGCAAAGCTGGAACTCGAGCAGCCGCCGCGCTTTGAGCCGGGCTTCTATCTCGGCAACGCCGACGCCCTGCTCGCGCCACTCGGCGCGCTGGGCACCGGCATTTCCACGATGCTGCTGGTGGCACACAACCCCGGGATCAGTGAGCTGGCACAGCGTTTCCAGGGCGCGCCCCTGCAGCTGCGCACCGCTGGCCTGTGCCTCATCAGCTTCAATCCCGGGACCGCCTGGTCGGACCTCAAGCCGCAGCAGGTGCAGGCCGTGCGGCGGCTGCGCTAGCAATTCGGCCGCGCCCGCCGCGGCAGGCTCGCCTGGCGGGCTTACTCGACGCCGCAGAAGCAGTAGGCGTAAACCTCGTGCGGCTCGCTCAGGCGCGACCAGCGCGCGAACTCCCGATCGAGCGGCTGCAGGCGCTGCGCCAGGCCGCCGAGCCCGCTGCGCTCCCAACCGATATGCGCCAGCAGATCGTCGCCGGTCGAACGCAGTTGCAGCAGCAGCTGCTGCGGCCAGGTCAGCTCGGGTTCGATACGGCGTACGCCGTAGTTACCGCTGAGGTCCGCGCGTTTCGCAGCCGCTTTGACCGCATCGTCATAACCGCCGATGCGATCCACGAGTCCGATCGGCAACGCGTCGATGCCGGCCCAGACGCGACCTTGCGCCACCGCGTCGACCGCGTCGCGGGTCTTGTTGCGTCCCGCGGCCACGCGCGCCAGGAACTGTTCGTAGGTGTGATCGACGGTGCTCTGCAACAGCCTGGCTACGCCGTCGGACAGCGGCCGATCCAGCCGCATCGCGCCCGAGAGCGGCGTGGTGCCGACACCGTCGACGTTGACGCCGATCTTGGTCAAGGTGCGATTGAAGGTTGGAATGCTGGCGAATACGCCGATAGAGCCGGTGATCGTGTTGGCGCTGGCGATGATCTCGTCCGCGGGCGTGGCGATGTAGTAGCCGCCGGACGCGGCCAGATCGCTCATCGACACCACCACCGGCTTGTGAGCGTCCTTCAGCGCCCGCACTTCGCGATATATTTGCTCGGACGCCAGGACGCTGCCGCCGGGGCTGTCGACGCGCAGCACTACCGCGCGGATGTCGTCGTCGAGCCGCGCCTGGCGCAGCAGCTGTGACGTCGACTCGCCGCCGATGGTACCGGGGGGCTGCTTGCCGTCGAGGATCTCGCCGCTGGCCACCACCACGCCGACCGCGGCGCCCTTACCGCGCAGCTTGTCGTCGGCATGCGTGGCGCGCAGGTAATCGCTGACCGAAACCTGGCGGTAGGTCTTGCCGCTCGGGTCGCTCCCGACCAGCTCGATCAGACGCCGCTCAACCTCCTGTCGCGTCTTCAGGTCGGTGATCAGCGCGCTGTCCTTGGCCACTTTGGCCGCATCCCCGCCGGCGGCCGTTACGGCGTCGATATAGCCATTGGCGTACTGGGACACGGCCTCGCTCTGCACGGCACGCGCCGCCGCCACCGACTTGAGGTAGCCGTGCCAGAGCGCGGTGAGGTAGGCCTCGCTTTCCTGCCGGTCCTCGGGCGACATGTCGCGACGCGTGTAGGTCTCCGCCGCGCTCTTGAACTTGCCGACCCGGAACAGGTGCATGTCGACGCCGAGTTTTTCGAGCACGTCCTTGAGGAACATGCGATAGCGGTCGTAGCCATCGAGCAGCAGGAAGCCGAACGGATCGAGATAGATCTCATCCGCCTGCGCGGCCAGGTAGTACTGACTCTGCAGGTAGTAGCTGCCGTAGGCGACCACCTTTTTGCCACTCTTGCGGAAGTCGCGGATTGCGGCCGACAGTTCCTCGAGCTTCACCTGCCCGGTACTGTTCATGTCGTCGGTGTCGATGAACAGCGCGGCGATGCGGTTGTCGGCGGCGGCGGCGCGAATGGCCGCGGTCAGGTCCCAGAGCAGCGTCTGTGGCTCGCCCGAGCCCTGCGCTTCGTCCAGGGCGCGCTCGAGCGGTTCACCGCTGAGCTGCTCGACGATGTCTCCGGACGGCCGCACCACCAGCGCTGCCTTGTCGGGCACACGCGGCGCGCTGCCCTGGCGCAACGCACCGATGACGATGCCGACCAGCGCCAGCAGCACCAGCAGGTTCAGGAAGCGACGCAGATTGTCCAGCCAGTGCCAGACTCCGCGGAAAAAGCGACCCATGGGGTGCATCGGCATGCGCGCGAGGCGCGCTAGACCTTCTCCTCGATACGCGCGGCCTTGCCAGTGCGCGCCCGCAGGTAATACAGCTTTGCCCGCCGCACGCTGCCGCGGCGCTTGACCGCGATCTCGCTGATGCTGGGGCTGTAGGTCTGAAAGGTACGCTCCACACCCTCACCGTGCGACACCTTGCGCACCGTAAAGGAGGAGTTGAATCCGCGGTTGCTGCGCGCGATGACGACACCTTCGTACGCCTGCACGCGCTCCCGATCCCCTTCCACGACCTTGATCTGCACCACCACCGTATCGCCAGGCTTGAATTCCGGCACCGTGCGCGTCATGCGCTCGGCTTCGAGTGTGCGAATGATATTGCTCATGTTCAGTTTCCTTCTCGTCAGCATTGCGCGCCAGCGCGCAGCTCCATCAAAAATTCCGCCAGCAGCGCGCGCTGCTCGGCATCGAGCGGCGCACGATCAATCAGTTCCGGCCGCCGCAGCCAGGTGCGGCCGACGCTCTGCTTGCGCCGCCAGCGCTCGATGGCGGCGTGATCGCCCGAACTCAGTACCGCGGGCACGTGCCTGCCCTCGAATACTTCCGGCCGCGTGTAATGCGGCCAGTCGAGCAACCCTTGCCCGAACGACTCCTGCACGTTCGAGCGCTCGTCGCCGAGCGCTCCCGGCTGCAGCCGCGCCAGTGCGTCGATCAGCACCAGCGCCGGCAGTTCGCCACCGGACAGCACATAATCGCCGATCGACAACTCCTGGTCGACCGCGAGCGCCAACACACGCTCGTCGATGCCTTCGTAGCGCCCGGCGACCAGCACCAGGCCCGGCAGCCGCGCCAGCGCTGCAACCCGTGCCTGCGTCAACCGCTCGCCCTGCGCCGACAGCGCGATCCGCAGACTGCCGGGCGCTACCCGCCGGCGTGCGGCCTCGATTGCGGCGCACAGCGGCTTAGGGCTCAACACCATGCCCGGACCGCCACCGTAGGGCCGGTCATCGACCGTGCGATGCACATCGCTCGTATGCGCGCGCGGGTCCTCGGTGCCGACACTCATCAGGCCGCGTTCCAGCGCCCTCGCCAGTACCCCGAATCGCATGCCGTCGGCGATCAGCGCCGGGAACAGTGTGACGACCTCGATCCGCACCGCGCCCTCAGAAGTCAGCCGGCCAGTCCACCTCGATCAGACGCCGTTGCAGGTCGACCCGTCGCAGATGAGGCGGCACGGCCGGCACGGTGTATTCGCGCTCTCCCTTCACAACCATTACCGGTGACGCCGGCGTCGACAGAAAGTGCTGCAGCGAGCCCAGCAGCACGCCCTCGGCGTTCCGCACCGTGAATCCCAGCAGGTCTTCCCGGTAAAACTCGCGCGGCGCCGCTTGCGGCAGCGCCGCGCGCTCGATCAAAATCTCCCACTCCCGCAACCTCTCGGCCGCATCGCGATCGTCGATGCCGTCGAACGCCACGCGCAGTGCATGACCGTCCCATTGCGACTGCAGCACACGCCGCGGTATGGCCTCGGCCTCCTTTCCGCCGGGTGCGCGCAGTCGCCAGTCGGGGTACCGCAGCAGCGAATCCGGTGGATCGGTATACGACTGCACCCGGACCCAGCCGCGCACCCCGAAGGGCGCCACCACGCGGCCGAGCACGAGGTAACGGTTCAGGCTGCGGCCGGCGTCGCGGCTTGCTTGCGATATCCAGCGACCAACATTCGCACCCGGTCCGACTGCTTTGCGCCACGCGCGAGCCAGTGATCGATGCGCTCGAGATCGAGCTTGAGCTTGGTGTCCTTGCCACGCGCTACCGGGTTGAAATAACCCACGAGCTCGAGACTCGAGCCGCCCTGCCGCACAC
Organism: Steroidobacteraceae bacterium; assembly: GCA_049584935.1. Classification (GTDB taxonomy): domain Bacteria; phylum Pseudomonadota; class Gammaproteobacteria; order Steroidobacterales; family Steroidobacteraceae; genus FEN-1191. The sequence goes on along the minus strand of JBAUYT010000318.1, from coordinate 25,708 downwards.
GGCTGTCGGTAACGACGACGTGATAGAAGGGCTGGTTGGTACCGCCGCGGCGCGTCAAACGGATTGTGACCATAATCGTATTCGGTGAGGGGTCCAAAAAAGAGCGCGGATTCTACGCAAAACGGCCGTGGCTTTAAAGGCTTACGTCAGCTCTGGATCAAACTAGCGGCGCCGCGGCATCCCCGGCGGCGGGCCGGCCCGAAAACCGGCCAACATCCGACCCAGCTTGCCGCCCTTCATGCCCTTCATGAGTTTCTGCATCTCCATGAATTGCTTGAGCAATCGGTTGACGTCCTGGACCTGGACCCCGGCGCCGGCCGCAATCCGGCGTCGGCGCGAGCCGTCGATGATGCCGGAGTTCAGGCGCTCTCGGCGGGTCATGGAATCGATGATGGCCATCTGGCGCCGGAGCTCCCGATCGGCCTGGTCACCCGGCATCTGCGCGCGGCCGGCAAGCTGTGCTGGCAGCTTGTCCATGACTGCGCTCAGCCCCCCTAGTTTGCGCACCTGCTCGAGCTGGTCGCGCAGATCGAGCAGATTGAAGCTCTTGCCAGAGGTAACTTTGCGGGCCAGCTTCTCGGCCTGCTGCATGTCGACCTTGCGCTGAACGTCCTCGACCAGCGAGACCACATCGCCCATCCCCAGGATGCGCGAGGCCATGCGTTCCGGATCAAATGGCTGCAGCGCCTCCAGCTTCTCCCCCACGCCAAGGAACACGATCGGTTTACCGGTGACGGCCCGCACCGACAGCGCCGCACCGCCGCGCGCGTCACCATCCGCCTTGGTGAGAACGATCCCAGTCAGTTCGAGGGCCGCGCTGAATGCGCGCGCGGAATTGACCGCATCCTGGCCGGCCATGGCGTCCACCACGAACAGCCGCTGATGCGGTGTTACGGCGCCATCGATTGCCTGCATCTCGCGCATGAGCTCATCATCGACGTGCAGACGGCCGGCGGTATCGACGACCAGCGTCTCGATCAGGCTGCGGCGCGCAGCTTCCAGCGCCGCCACGGCAATGGTTGCGGGATCCTGGCTGGAGGAGCTGGGGAAGAACTCGGCGCCTACCCCGGAGGCCAGCCGTTCGAGTTGCAGGATGGCGGCCGGCCGACGCACGTCAGTGCTCACCAGCATGACCCGCCGCCGGTGCGTTTCTTTGAGCCAGCGCGCCAGCTTGCCCGCCGTCGTGGTCTTGCCCGCGCCCTGCAGGCCGGCCAGCAGTACCACCTGCGGCGGCTGCACATTGAGCGCAAAGCCGCTGGCGTGCTCTCCCAGCAGCATTACCAGCTCCCGATGCAGAATACCTATGAACGCCTGTCCCGGCGTCAGACTGGTGGACACTTCGGCGCCGAGTGCGCGCACCTTGACGCTGTCGGTGAAGCTCTTGACGACCGGCAGCGCCACATCCGCCTCGAGCAGCGCCATGCGTACTTCGCGCAGCGTCTCGGCGACGTTGTCTTCGGTGACACGGCCACGGCCGCGCAGGTTTTGAATGGCGCCCGCCAGGCGCTCGGTCAGCTTGTCGAACATGGTGCAGGCACGCGGCGTGCGCCGCCCTATACAGCCTTTGGATGACCCATTATAAGGACCGGGTGGACAATGCGCCGACGAGTGTTCTGGTCATCATCCTGCTGTCGCTGCTGATCGTCATCGCTTTCTCCGCCGGCACCGAGGTGGCACTGCTGTCGGTCAATCGCTACCGCATCAGGCACCGAGCCGGTCTCGGTGAGAAACGGGCAGCGCTGCTGGAACGCCTGCTGGCGGAGCCCGACCGCTGGCTCGGCGCCAATCTCGTGATCCTGGCACTGGCGAGCGTCGCGGCCACCACCGCAGCGACGCTGCTGGCGCAGCGCAGCGGCGTCCACTGGGCACTGCCGTTGATGATGGTGGTGCTGACCATCGTCATGATCGTGTTTTGCGAGTTGACACCCAAGATATTCGCAGCGGTGCATGCAGAGAGCGTGGCGCTGGGATCAGCCTACATCTACCGCGTGCTGCTCTGGGTCTGCACGCCGCTGGTCTGGCTCAGCAATGGCCTGGCGCAGGGCTTCCTGCGCCTGGTCGGCGTCACCGGCCGCGGCCAGCAGACGCAGGCACTGTCGACCGACGAGCTACGCACCGTGGTGGCGGAGGCCAGTCCGCTGGTGCCGCAGCGCCACCGGCAGATGCTGCTGTCGATACTCGATCTGGAACGCGTCAGCGTCGATGACATCATGATTCCGCGCTCGGAGATCGTCGCCATCGATGTCTCGGCCAATTGGGACGATATCCTCGAACGCCTGCGGCAGAGCACCCATTCACGGCTGCCAGTCTACGAAACTCACCTCACCAACCTGATCGGCATCCTGCACATGAAGCGGGTGGCGCAGGAGTTGGCGCGTGGCACCCTGAGCCGTGACCGGTTGATAGAGGTGGCCGGCGCGCGCGAGCCCTATTTCGTGCCCGAGGGGACGCCGTTGACGCAGCAGCTGGCACAGTTTCAGCGCATGCGGCGGCGGCTGGCGTTTGTCGTCACTGAATATGGCGACATCGCCGGGCTGGTGACGCTCGAGGACATCCTCGAGGAGATCGTTGGCGAATTCACCACCGACCCGACGGCCGTCACGCACAAGGATGTCAGCCGGGACGTCCAGGGCAACTGGCTGATCAACGGCAGCGCCACCATCCGCCAGCTCAATCGTTCACTCGGCTGGCAATTGCCCGCGGTCGGTCCGCGCACGCTCAATGGCCTGTTGCTCGAGAAGCTCGAAACCATTCCGGCCCCGGGCACGGCTCTGCGCATCGGCAACTACGATTTCGAAATCCTGCAGATCGCCGACAACGCAATCCGCACCGTGCGCGTCCGCCTGGTGCCATCCACGCCTGCGGTCGATGCTAAGGCCGCGGCGGCGGCCGAGTGAGCTGAAGGGCCGCCGTCAACGCCTCGGCGATGCCGGCAACCCCGATGAGAGTCAGTCCGGGCAGTGCCGCGGTTACAGCGGCGTCCCGCGGCACGTTGTCCCGCGGCAACAGCACTTCGGTGAATCCCAGCTTGACCAGTTCGCGCAGGCGCTCCTCGCCATGGGCGACCGGTCGCACCTCACCCGTCAGCCCCAGCTCACCGAACACTGCCAGCGACTGCGGCAGAGCCTGATTGCGCAGGCTCGAGGCCAGCGCCAGCACCAGCGGCAAGTCGGTAGCCGTCTCACCGATCTCAAGGCCGCCGACCAGGTTTACGAATACGTCGTGATCGGCCAGCGATAAATCGGCGTGGCGGCTCATGATAGCGAGCAGCATCGACAGGCGGTTGGAATCGACCCCCTGGGCCACACGGCGGGGCAGCGCGGCGCGCGCCCGATCGACCAACGCCTGGACCTCGATCAGCAACGGCCGGCCGCTGTCTCGCGCCACCATGACGACGCTGCCGACCACTGGGTGGGGATGACGGCCCAAGAAGATCGCCGACGGGTTCCTGACTTCCTTGAGCCCGGATTCGCTCATGGCAAAGAAGCCGAGCTCATTGACGCGGCCGAACCGGTTCTTGGTGGCACGCAACAGCCGGAAGCGGCTGCCCGCGTCACTGGAAAAATACAGCACCGTGTCGACCATGTGCTCGAGCAGTTTCGGACCCGCTATGCTGCCGTCCTTGGTGACGTGCCCGACTATGATTACGGCACCCCCCGTCGGAGCGCCCTTGGCGTGCCGCACGAGCGCCGCGGTGCATTCGCGCAGCTGCACCACCGATCCCGCGCTCGACTCCGCCGCCTGCAGCTGCATCGACTGGATGGAGTCGATGATGAGCAGGCCGCTGTGCGCCTCGGTGGCGCGCTGCAGGATGGCGTCGAGAGAGCCGTCGGCGATGAGCGCGAGCTTTGCCCCATCAAGCCCCAGGCGCCGGGCGCGCATCGCCACCTGCGCCAGCGACTCCTCGCCGCTCGCATAGATCACCGGTGCCTGGCCGGCAATACTGGCAGCGACCTGCAGCAGCAGCGTCGACTTGCCGATGCCCGGCTCACCGCCCAACAGCGTCACCGAGCCCGGGAACAGCCCGCCGCCGAAGACGCGATCCAGCTCGCTCGAGCCCAGCGACAGGCGGGTCATCGAGGCGGCGTTCAGGCTGGCGTTATCCAGCGGCTCGGACCGCGCAGCCACGGCACCGGACTTGAGATCCCGGCCCCGTACGGCGGTTACGCGCTCAAGGGTCTCCCACGCCTTGCAATGGGCGCACTGCCCCTGCCACTTCAGGGCCTCGCCACCGCACTGACGGCATACGAACAAGGTCTGGGCGCGTGCCATGGGGGATCGGAAACCTCGCGTCGACGGCTTGAGCTTCGGGATCGCCGGATGCTACACCCCCGGGTGCAAATGTGATCAGGGCCGCGCATTAGGCCTGCCGCGATGCTAAGTTATGCGCCTTGAGGGCTGCGCCTACGCGCCGCGAAGCTGGGGAGCTGAGACTTATGGGTGCGGTGCAGGCACCCGTCTGGAATTGTGACGCAGTTCAACATTCAAAGCAGAAGCAAGATATGCCGCGTTCCAGAGGCCGAATGAGCCTCAAGGGCAAGTTGCGCTGCGTGGGCCAGACCGATACCGGCAAGGTCCGCGAGCACAACGAGGACACCATTGCCTATGATTCCGACATCGGGCTGCTGGTGCTGGCCGATGGCATGGGTGGCTACAACGCCGGCGAAGTGGCCAGCGGCATTGCCGTCAAGACCATCGTCGGGCTGGTGCGGGACGCCGTCGAACGGGAAGATCTGCGCAATCACGACTCCAGCGCCGGCCTGGCCCGCGCCTCGATCATCCTGCGGGACGCCATTTTGCGCGCCAACAAGATCATCTTCCAGACCGCCCGCACCCAGCCGCAGTGCGAGGGCATGGGGACCACGGTGGTCGGCGCACTGTTTTTCGACAATCGCATCTCGATTGCGCACGTCGGCGACTCGCGCCTCTACCGCATGCGCAGCGCCGGGCTCGAGCAGCTGACTATGGACCACTCGTTGCTGCAGGAGCTGGTGGATCGCGGTTTCTACTCGCCGGAAGAGGCGCAACGGGCCGCCAACAAGAACTACGTCACGCGCGCTCTGGGGGTGGAACCGAATGTCGATGTCGAACTGCAGGAACACCCGGTGCAGAAGGGTGACCTGTATCTCATTTGTTCCGACGGCCTGTCGGACATGGTCGAGGATGATGACATTCACTTAACCATCAGCACCTTTGGTGCTAACCTTGAGAATGCCACTAAACAACTGATCCAGTTGGGCAATGATAATGGTGGCAAGGACAATATTTCGGTCGTCGTTGCAGAGATCATGGATTCCTTTCCCGCGCCCCGCGGCATTTTCGACAAGATGTTGGGCTGGTTCAGCTCCACCTGAGGCTAAACGACATGGCTAGGTTGATTCTGAGTCTGGATGGCACCGTGCTCGCGGAATACAACATGAACAAGGAGCGCTACACGATCGGGCGTCTCCCTGACAATGACATCCGCATCGACAATCCTGCGGTCAGCGGGCATCACTCGCTGATCATCAACATCCTCAACGATTCGTTCCTCGAGGATCTGAACAGCACCAACGGCACCTACGTCAACGGCAAGCTCATCAAGAAGCATGCGTTGCAGCACGGTGACGTCATCACTGCCGGTCATCACCAGCTGCGCTTCGTCGAAGATGACGAGGCGCAACAGGACGAATTCGAAAAGACCATGGTCATACAGCCGTCGCAGCGTCCGGTTGAGCGCATCCGGGCGGCCGTGGCCGACCAGCCTGGGCATACGGCTACCAGCGCCGGCATCACGGCAGCCCGGCGCACGCTGGGCAACGGCACGCCGACCATCAAGAAGGCGAAGCTGCAGGTACTGTCGGGCGCATTCGCCGGCCGGGAACTCGAGCTCACCAAGGCTTTGACGACGCTGGGACGGCCTGGCGTGCAGGTCGCCGCCATCACGCGACGGTCGGAAGGCTACTTCATCGTGCACGTCGACGCCGAGGGTGACGAGAATTACCCGCTGGTCAACGGCGCCAAGATCGGTGCCCAGGCTCGCAAGCTGGCGGATAACGACGTCATCCAGCTGGCCGGCGTCAAGATGGGGTTTTTCGAGGGCTGATCGGGCCGGGCCCGGAGTCCGGGCTCCCTCAGAGGCGCCGCAGCTCAGAGCAGCCTGGGCTGCTCCGCCGTTTCGGACTCGTCACCGCGCTCGATCATCCGATCCTGCAGCGCCAGCAGCACGTCGTGGCGCATCACCTCGCCGAGCAGCACCGGACTCCAATGCCCTGAGACCACCGGCAGGCGCCTGCCATGGTAGGCGATGAAGACATCGAGCGCGTCTCCCAGCAGCATCTCCGGCGTCAATGTCGGCGGCGGCGGCTCCATCGCCTGACCGACGGTGTAGTTGGCCGGCAGCAGCTGCGCGCCGGGCTGCTGCGCGAGCGTCGTCAGATTCAGCTGGCCGACCAGCTGCTTCTCGGAGTCGACCACGTAGACGCGCCCGCCACCGCGCGCACGCGCCTGCTCGTAGACTGCGCGCATCGGCTGATCCCGCTGCAGCAGCGGCCCAGGCGGATGGATCAGCGCCGCGATCTGACGCAGCCGCCACTCCTCGGTATCCCCGGGCCCCTTGGCACTCAGCGAATGCGTGTAAACCGATTCGCCGCCACGGTAGATGCGCGCGACGTAGTGCCCGGTGACGCATGCGAGCATCAACGGCAGTACCACCTCGTAGTCCAGCGTCATCTCGAAGATCAGTAGAATCGAGGTCAGTGGCGCGTGCGTGGTGGCGGCGAGAAAGCCGCCCATGCCGACCACGGCGTAGGCAGCCGGCTGCGACAGCGCGTGGGGATCTACGAGATGCAGCACGTTGCCGAACAGCGCGCCCATGGCGGCGCCGACGAACAGCGTCGGAGTCAGGATACCGCCCTGGGCGCCAGAGCCCACGGTCGCGCCCGTGCTGATGAACTTGGCCACCAGCACCACCGCCAGCAGCTCGATGCCCAGCTTGTCGTTGAGCATCTCGTTGACGACGCTGAAGCCGTTACCCCAGACACGCGGCTCCCACACGGAGATGACTCCGACGATCATGCCGCCCAGTGCCAGCGTCCACGGCGGGCTCCACTTGAGGCTGCGGAACAGCGCGCGCGCCCGATCGAGCAGCGCCAGAAAGGTGGGTGCCACGTGTCCGAGCAGTACGCCGAGCAGCGCGTACAGCGCCAGCTCCCAGGGCGCGCCGAAGATGATGTGGGGCACCTCGTACACCGGGCCGTAGCCGAGGAAGTGCCTGCTGGTGGCGTCGGCGACCACTGATGCGACGATCAACGGCCCGAAGCTCTCCATGGCGATCGAGCCGAGTACCACTTCCGCCACGAACAGTGCCCCGGCAATCGGCGCGTTGTAAGCCGTGGCGATGCCGGCCGAAGCGCCGCAGGCGACCAGCAATCGCAGTCGTGGCACCGGCGCGCGCGTCCATTGCCCGATCTTGGAGGCGGCCGCGGCCGCCAGCTGCACCAACGGACCTTCGCGGCCGATGGAGCCGCCCGATCCGATGGTGAAGAACGAGGACGCAGCCTGCAGCATCGCCGCGCGACTGCCGAGCTGGCCATTGCCCACGGCGACCGCTTCCATGTAATCGATCGCCCGGTTCGTATGCAGCAGGCGCCGCGCAATCCAGATCACCGTTCCCGCCAGCACACCGCCCACGGTCGGCACTGCGATACGCGACCACCAGGGCAGCAGCTCCGCGGTTTCGACCAGTCCGGTGGTGTGTCCCGTCAGCGCCGACTGCACCAGCCGCACGCTGGCGCGGAAGCCGACACCGGTTAGGGCGCCACAGATGCCAATCAATGCCGCCCAGAAGATGATGCCGCTCAGATGACCCTGGCGCGCGGCCGTGAGCGCGATCCGCACCAGCCGGTCCACCCGCATATAGAGCTGCGAGCCCACGCGGAACAGCGCCGACACGCTGGCGACGTACCAGCCGCGCCGCGGCGCCCCTGAGCCGGCGCCGTCCTCATCGCTCACCGCAAGACGCCCTCGGCGTAGGTGTCAGGCGCAAAGTTGACGAAGCGCGTGAACTGACCCTGGAAAGTGAGCAGGAAGGTACCGATCTCGCCATTGCGGTGCTTGGCCAGATCGATCTCGGCGATGCCCTTCCTGGTGGTGTTCTTGTCGTAGACCTCGTCGCGATAGATCAGCAGGATCATGTCGGCGTCCTGCTCAATCGCACCGCTCTCGCGTAGGTCCGACATCACCGGCTTCTTCTCGGTGCGCTGCTCGACCGCGCGATTGAGCTGCGACAGGGCGATCACGGGCACCGAGAGCTCCTTTGCCAGCGCCTTCAGACCGCGCGAGATCTCGCTGATCTCGGTGGCGCGATTCTCCTGCGTGCCCGGTACCTGCATGAGCTGCAGGTAGTCCACTACTACCAAATCCAGCCCGTGCTCACGCTTGATGCGGCGCGCACGCGCGCGCAGCTCGGTCGGTGTCAGCCCCGGGGACTCGTCGATGAAGATCTTGGAGTCGGACAACTGGCTGGTGGCTGAGGTGATGCGTACCCAGTCATCGTCCGAAATCTTGCCGGTGCGGATGCTGTTGAGCGGCACGTGCCCGATGGAAGACAGCATACGCGTGACCAGCTGCTCCGACGGCATCTCCATGCTGAATACCGCCACCGACGCTTTGACGTCGGGACTGACGGCGGCGTACTCGGCGATGTTGATCGCCAACGTCGTCTTTCCCATCGAGGGCCGACCGGCAATGATGATCAGATCGCCGCCGCGCAGACCTCCGGTCTTGCTGTCGAAGTCGGTGAATCCGGTTGCCAGTCCGCGCAGCTTGTTGGGATTGGTATGCCACTCGTCGATCTTGTCGATCAGCGGCGGCAGCAGCGTACTGACGCGGACTGCACCCGAACCGAGCCGCGTACCGGCTTCCGCAATTTCGAACACCCGCGCCTCGGCACGATCCACCAGGTCGCGCGCAGGCAGGCCCTCGTCGCTGAATACGGACGCAGCAATCTCACGCCCGGCCTCGATCAGCGCGCGCAGCAGGGCACGTTCGTGAACGATGGCCGCGTAGGCGCGCACATTGGCGGCCGTGGGGGTATCGCGCGCCAGAGTGCCGAGGTAGGCCAGGCCGCCGGCGTCCTCGAGCTTGCCGTGGCGCTCGAGCTGTTCGGACACGGTGACGACGTCACCGGGACGACCCATACCGATCAAGGCGGCCAGAGCGTCGAATATCAGGCGATGATCGGGGCGATAGAAATCGGCAGCAGAAACGATGTCCGCAACCTGGTCCCAGGCGCTGCCATCGATCAGCAGCGCGCCCAGCACCGCCTGCTCGGCTTCGACCGAGTGCGGCGGCGTCAGATTTTCATTGCCCGGCGCGCCGCCATCACGGCGCGGACGCAGCGGCACGCTCATGCGCCCTCCCCATTCAGCCGCGCGGCCACAGCCGTCCGCCCCAGTGGCCTGATCAGCCCGCTTCTTCGGCGATGATGACTATCGGCAGCTCGATGTTGACGTCGGCATGCAGATGTAACTGCACGCTGTGCTCTCCCACCGTGCGTAGCGGTCCCGACGGCAGGCGCACTTCACTGCGAGCGAGCTCGTGGCCAGCCTTGGTGCTGTGCTCGGCGATATCGGCCGTGCCGATGGAGCCGAACAGCTTGCCCTCGGTGCCGGCCTTGGCGGCAATGTTGAGCTTGAACTCCTTGAACGCCTCAGCGCGCCGCTGCGCCTGCGACAGCTCATCGCTGGCCTTGGCCAGCAGCTCCGCACGGCGCGTTTCGAATCGTTTGATGTTGTCCGGCGTCGCGAGCGTCGCCTTGCCCTTGGGTAGCAGGAAATTGCGGCCATAACCGGACTTCACGCGGACTCGGTCGCCGATGTTGCCGAGGTTGGCTACCTTCTGCAGCAGGATCAGTTCCATTGCGCCTGCCCTCAGTGCTGGTCGGTGTAGGGCAGCAGCGCCAAAAAGCGCGCGCGCTTGATGGCCGTTGCCAGCTGGCGCTGGTAGAAACTCTTGGTACCCGTGATGCGGCTCGGCACGATCTTGCCGGTCTCGGTCACATAGTTCTTGAGCGTGGCCAGGTCCTTGTAGTCGATCATCGCCACACCGTCGGCGGTGAAGCGGCAGAATTTCTTGCGCCGGGTAAAGCGCGAATTGCTCGGGGTACGCATCATCCACCTACCTGCATGGGTTCGTCATCGACATCATCGTCGCGCTCGCGACGGCCCGCCTCACCTTCTTCCTCGGCGCGCGCCATCGGCGAAGGCTCGGTGATTGCCGTGTCGACCCCCGTCACCAGATGACGCAGTACCGCATCGCTGAAGCGGAACGCGCCGGTGAGCTCGGCGAGAGTCTTCTGATCGACCTCGATGTTGAGCAGCACGTAGTGCGCCTTATGAACCTTGGCAATCGGATAGGCGAGCTGGCGGCGGCCCCAGTCCTCGACACGGTGCACGGTGCCGTTGCCGGCAGCGATCATGCCCCGATAGCGCTCGAGCATGGCCGGAACCTGCTCGCTCTGGTCGGGGTGCACTAGAAATACGATCTCGTAATGCCTCACTGATCCTCCTTGTGGGTGATGCCGCCCGCCAGAAGTGAAGCAATGGGCAGTGCGGCAAGGAAGCGGAAAAAGGCGGGCAAGAATACAGAAACGGACACAGCGGCGCAAACGGCGCGTTGCCCGCAACCGACTGGTTGCGGCCGGCAACCAACCAGTTGACGGTTGGCGCCGCCGCCGCGCGCAGCGTCGTCTCTAAGTTGTTAATTTAATTGATATTTAATTTTTGTCTGCATCCCGCTGCCGCAGCGCTTCGTACAGCATCATGCCGGTGGCAACAGAGACGTTGAGGCTTTCCACCGCACCGCGGCTCGGCAGCCGCGCCAGCCAGTCGCAATGCCGCCGCGTCAGGGCCCGAAGTCCCTGCCCCTCGGCACCCATGACCACGACGCGAGGCCCGGTCAGGTCGATCTCGGAAGCGGCCTTGGGTGCATCGGCATCCGCGCCGACGATCCAGAGCCCGGCATCCTTCAACAGCTTGAGGGTCCTCGACAGATTCGTGACCGTGACCAGCGGCGTGCTCTCGGCCGCACCCGAGGCGCTCTTGCGCGCGCTCGCATTCAGCGAGGCGGCGCGGTCGCGTGGCACGATCAGCGCCAGCACTCCGCAGGCGTCCGCGGTTCGCAGGCACGCTCCCAGATTGTGAGGATCCTGCACCCCGTCCAGCGCCAGCAGCAACGGAGCCGGCGCCTGCTGCAGCGCCTGCAGCAGATCGTCCTCCTGCCATGGCGCGAGCGGCGATATCTCTGCAGCGATCCCCTGGTGCACCACGTTGCCCAGGCGCGCCTGCAACCGGGTGGCATCGATGCGCTCGATGCTCTTGCCCGCGGCGCGTGCCAGCGCTTCGATTCTGACCGCTCTGGCGTCGGCACGTCCCTGCTGCAGATATACCCGCAGCACGCGGTGCGGCTGACGGCTCAGCAATGCGTCGACGGCATGGACGCCGTATACCACCTCAGTCTGCGGCGAGCCCAAGATCGATCAGTCCTTCGACCGGGTTGACCGCGGCCACCACCACCCTCAGGCGAGCACCGGGCGCCAGCCGGCGCTTGCTGCGCTGTCCGATCCACTGCCCGCCATCCCGGGCCATGACGTAGTCGTCATCGCGAAGCGACGACAGCGACAGCAGTCCGTCGACACCCAGCGCCAGCAGCTGCACGAAACAGCCGAACTCGGTCACGGTCGTGATCAGGCCGTCGAAGTGCTGGCCGACGCGGTCGCGCAGGTAGACGCACTTGAGAAAGGTGGCGACATAGCGATCGGCTTCGTCCGAGCGGCGCTCCAGTCGCGACAGGTCGGTGCCGTCGGCCGTGAGCGCTGCGCCTGCCGGCGACGATTCCGGCGGCAGCAGTCCCAGTCGAACGCGCAGCGCGCGGTGAATCATCAGATCCGGGTAGCGCCGGATCGGTGAAGTGAAGTGCGCATAGTGCTCCAGGGCCAGTCCGAAGTGCCCGATGTTGTCCGGCTGGTAGAGCGCCTGCGCCATGGAGCGCACCACCTGCGATTCGATGAACGGCCGGCTCTCGGGATCACGCACGCGCGTGGCAATTGCCGCCAGATCCTTCGGCTTTACCTCCTCGGGCAGCTGCAACTCGATACCGAGTATGCGCAAGGTCGCACGCAGCTGTTCGAGCTTGCGTTCATCGGGCGGCGCATGCACGCGATACAGCGCCGGCACGCGCTGCTCACGCAGCTCCATGGCCACGGCCACATTGGCGAGGATCATGCACTCCTCGATCAGCCGATGCGCGTCGTTGCGTGAACTGAATTCGATGGCTCGCACGCGATCCGCGTCGAGCACGAATTCTGCCTCGGGAGCGTCGAAGTCGAGCGCGCCACGCCGGCGGCGAGCAGTGGATAGCAGCCGGTATACCTCCACCAGCGGCAGCAGCCGCTCGATGAGGTCGCCGAGCCGCGCCCGCGCAGCCGCTGTGCCGAGGAACAACGCCTCATGCGCTTCGGTGTAGGTCAGCCGCGCGGCCGATCGCATCACCGCCGGGTAGAAGCGCCGGCCTTGCAGCAGACCGCGTCCGTTCACTCGCATGTCCGCCACCATGCAGAACCGATCGACCTGCGGCTCAAGCGAGCACAGGTGATTCGACAGCGCGGTCGGCAACATCGGCACCACGCGCGTTGGAAAATAGACCGAGGTGCCGCGGGCGCGCGCTTCGCTATCGAGCGCGGTACCGGGGCGGACATAGTGGCTCACGTCCGCAATCGCGACCAGCAGGCGGAAAGCGCCGTCATCGAGGCGCTCGGCATAGACGGCATCGTCGAAGTCGCGTGCGTCCGCGCCGTCGATGGTCACCAGCGGCAGCGCCCGCAGGTCGACGCGCTTCGCGGCCTCGGCGGCATCGACGCTCTTGCCCCAGTGCGCCGCCTCGCGCAGCGCCGCCGCAGAGAACTCTACCGGCAGCGCATAGCGGGCAATAGCAGCCTCGGTAGCGAGCTGCACCGGGCGCTCCGGATCCAGCCGTTGCTCGCTGCGCGCCTCGCCCATCCCCTGCATTTGCGGATACTTCAGCACCCGCGCTATGACCCAGTCGCCACTTCGGGCCTTGGCGGCGTTGTCGGTCACGCGGCAGAGCAGCCCGAGGCGCTGGTCTGCCGAACGTACGTTGAGACCCTGCCCCGCCGATTCGACCGTCGCCAGGAACGCCTGCACGCCGTGCTCGAGCACCCCGAGCACACGGCCAACATAGCGCCCCTGCGCGTCCGAGCTGACTTCCACTCGGACGCGGTCGCCGTGCATGAGGCCCTGCATGGCCTGCGGCGGGATGAACACCGACTCCGTGAGCCCGTCGCTGCGGACGAAGCCATAGCCGTTGCGATTGGCGCTCAGGATTCCTTCGAATTCACCGACATGATGCACGGGTCCGCGCGCCGGCCGCCGCGCGCCCTGCCCGCGCAGGCCGACACCTCGCGCTGCCGGACTGCGTCGGGCGGCGCCGGCGGCATCCGGTCGGCGCGCGGCCGGTTTGGCCTGAGGTTGCGCGGCAGATCGCTGGTTGCGCTTAGAAGGAGACTTGGGGGCGCCGTCCTGGGACGCCACCGTTGTTCGCTTGCGTCTCAATTGACAGTCCCCAACCCCTTCCGTACATTGCGCCGCCCACCTAATGCCCAGGTGGCGGAATTGGTAGACGCACTAGTTTCAGGTACTAGCGGGGCGACCCGTGGAGGTTCGAGTCCTCTCCTGGGCACCAAGTGATTGATTTTCAAGTTTGAGTGGCTCTTAAGGTGCGTGGGCCCGGTTCACAGCGAATCCGGGCGCGAACGCGACTATAGAGGATTGCAGAGCGCCGAATCAGCCGGCGTTACTCGGCCGGGCGGAGCTGCGCTCGGGTGTCAGCGGCGCCGGCGGTGAAAGCTCCGGCGGGCCGCCCGGGTGCGATCGGGCGCCAGGACGAGGCGGCGCTGAGCCGGCGCGCACGCCGCGCCATTCAATCGACGAATAGGGTAACGAACTCCTCGACCCCCAGACCTTCGAGCGCGGCACGATCAGCGCATAGGGTAACGATGCCGCGCGCGCGCGCGGCATCGAACTGCGCCGCCACGCTGCTTTCGAACTTCTTCATCAGCATCGGCATGCCCTCGGCACGACGATTGCGGTGTCCGACGGGAAAGTCCACAGCCACGCGTCGGCTGCTGCTGCCATCCTTGAAGAACAGCTGCACGGCGTTGCCGATATAACGTTTGTCGGCCGCGTAGTACTCCTGCGTAAAGGTCGGGTTCTCTCGCACCTCCATCCGTGAACGCAGTGCATCCACGCGCGGATCGCGCGCGACCTCATCCTCGTAATCCTGCGCGGTCAGCCGGCCGAACAGCAACGGGATCGCCACCATGTACTGGATGCAGTGATCGCGGTCGGCCGGGTTCGCCAGCGGTCCGGTCTTGTCGATGATGCGCACACCCGGCTCCTGCGTTTCGATCACGATGCGCTCGACCGCGCCAAGCCGGTCGCGCACCTCCGGATGCAGGGTCATGGCGGCCTCGACCGCGGTCTGGGCGTGGAATTCGGCCGGATAGGAGATCTTGAAGAGCACGTTCTCCATGACGTAGCTGCCTAAGGCCTGCGGCAGCCGCAGTTCGCGGCCGCGGAACAGTGCGTCCTGGAAACCCCAGGTTTTCGCCGTCAGCGCCGATGGGTATCCCATCTCGCCCTTGAGCGCGAACAGCGCATGCCGCACGGCGCGGCTGCTCGCGTCGCCGGCGGCCCAGCTCTTGCGCGAGCCGGTGTTCGGCGCATGCCGATAGGTGCGCAGCGCACCGCCGTCGACCCAGGCGTTGGAGACCGCGTTGACGATCTGCTCGCGCGTCCCGCCCAGCATCGCGGTGACCACCGCGGTCGAGGCCACGCGTACCAGCAGCACGTGATCCAACCCGACGCGGTTGAAGCTGTTTTCGAGCGCCAGCACCCCCTGAATCTCGTGCGCCTTGATCATGCCGGTCAGCAGGTGGCGCACCTCGAGCGGCTTGCCGTTGCGAGCCAGGTAATCGGCCACGGCGAGGATGGCACCGAGATTGTCGGACGGGTGACCCCACTCGGCGGCCAGCCAGGTGTCGTTGAAATCCAGCCAGCGGATCATCGCCCCGATGTTGAACGCGGCGGTGATTGGATCGAGCTCATAGGAGGTACCGGGAACCCGGGCGCCGCCCTTGAGCACCGCCCCCGGGACCACCGGCCCCATCAGCTTGGTGCAGGCCGGGTATTTCAACGCCTGGAAGCCGCAGGCCAGGGTGTCGAGCAGGCAGTAGTAGGCGGTCTGATAAGCGGTCTCACTTCGGATTTCGAATCCAACCGCGTAGTCCGCAATGGCCGCCAGGATCGCATCCGGCGCCGGCCGTTCGGCCGATCTGATGTCTACCGACATGGCCTTACGCCCGCAGCGGCAGCGGCACGAACTTCTGCACGTCCGGCCCGATGTAATTGGCGCTCGGGCGGATGATCTTGCCGTCCAGGCGCTGCTCAATGACGTGCGCCGCCCAACCGCTGGTGCGCGCTATCACGAACAGCGGTGTAAACATGGCGGTGGGGACCCCCATGAGGTGATACGACACCGCCGAGAACCAGTCGAGATTCGGAAACAGGTTCTTGGTGGCCTTCATCACCGCCTCGAGCCGCTCGGCGATGGCAAACAGGTTCTTGCCCGGGGCGTCGTGCGCCAGCCCGCTCGACACTTCCTTGATGACGACATTGCGCGGATCCGAGATGGTATAGACCGGGTGGCCGAAGCCGATGATGACCTCCTTGGCCGCCACGCGGCGGCGGATGTCCGCCTCGGCTTCGTCGGGCGTGCGGTAACGGTTCTGGATTTCGAACGCGACTTCGTTAGCGCCGCCGTGCTTGGGTCCGCGCAGAGCGCCGATGGCACCGGTGATCGACGAATACAGGTCCGAGCCGGTGCCGGCGATGACGCGCGCGGTGAAGGTCGAAGCGTTGAACTCGTGCTCAGCGTATAGATTGAGCGAAGTGTGCATGGCGCGCACCCACTCGGCCGACGGCCTGGATCCGTGCAGCAGGTGCAGGAAGTGCCCGCCGATCGAGTCGTCGTCGGTCTCGACCTCGATGCGGCGCTGCTCGCGGCTGAAGTGATGCCAGTAGCAGAGCATGGACCCGAGACTGGCGAGCAGCCGGTCGGCAATATCCCGCGCGCCCTCGACCGGCTGCGCGGCGGCTTCCGGCGCCAGGCACCCGAGCACCGACACCCCGGTCCGCAGCACGTCCATCGGCGCGCTCGAGGCCGGCAGATTCTCCAGCACCAGCTTGAGTTGCGGTGGCAATCCCCGCAGGCCAACGAGCTTCTTGCGGTAGGCGGCCAGCTCCCGCACGTTCGGCAGCTTTTCGTGGATCAGCAGGTAGGCGATCTCCTCGAAGTCGCAGCTGGTAGCAACTTCGAGAATGTCGTAGCCGCGATAGTGCAGGTCGTTGCCGCTGCGGCCGACGGTGCAAAGCGCCGTGTTTCCCGCAATGACACCCGACAGGGCGACGGACTTCTTGGGCTTGGGGGCTACGGCAGCTTGATTCATGGACGAGTCCTTTGCGTCAGGCCTTGGCCGCCTTGTCTTTCTCGGCGGCAAACAGATGGTCGAGCTTGTCTTCGTAAGCGTGATAGTCCAGATACCGGTACAGGTCGGCACGCGTTTGCATGCTGTCGAGCACATTCTTCTGTGTGCCATCCCGCCGGATGGCCTGGTAGGTCGCGAGCGCCGCGGCATTCATGGCGCGATAGGCCGAGCAGCAATGCAGCACGATGTCGACCCCGACCGTAGCCAGCTCATCCCGCGTGTACAGCGGCGTATGACCAAACTCGGTGATATTGGCGAGGATCGGCGCGCGGACGGCGTCCTTGAAGCGGCGATACATCGAGAGCTCCGTCATCGCCTCCGGAAACACCATGTCCGCGCCGGCTTCGACACATGCCTGCGCGCGCTCGATCGCCCGCTTCAGGCCGTCGACCGCCAGCGCGTCGGTGCGCGCCATGATGACGAAGCTCGAATCCGTGCGCGCATCGACCGCCGCCTTGATGCGATCGACCATTTCGGCTTGCGAGACGATTTCCTTGCCGGGGCGATGCCCGCAGCGCTTGGCCAGAACCTGGTCCTCGATATGCAGCCCCGCGGCACCGAACTTGATGAACGACCGCACCGTGCGCGCAATGTTGAACGCGCCCCCCCAGCCCGTATCGGCATCTACCAGCAGCGGCAGAGGCACCACGTCGGTAATGCGCCTGATGTCCGTCAGCACGTCATCCATGGTGCTGATGCCGAGATCCGGCAGCCCGAGCGAGTTCGCGGCCACGCCGCCGCCCGATAGATACAGGGCGCGAAAACCGCAGGCCTGTGCCAGTCGCGCGGTGTAGGCGTTGATGGCGCCAACCATCTGCAGCGGGCATTCGTTCGCGACCGCAGCCCGCAACAACGATCCCGGAGTGGCCGGATCTGGCATGCATTCCACCTCGAATTTGACGCCACTGCGACTGCAGCGGCATATGATTATACTCGTCGGCCGCTGTGAAATTGGAGCTGTGGAATGTTCGTAAAACTCTGCCTGCCGCTCGGTCTGCTGCTGTCGCTCGATCGTGGCAGAACCAGTGCACTCATCACGATCGATACCGCCTCGATCGACTTCGGTCACGAGAAGATGAACAACCACGCCAGGAGCGCGGATATTGTTCGACGTCGAGAAATTTCCGACCGGCCAGGTGACGTTACAGATCCAGGTCGAAGCCCTCGGGGACCCCGGCTGAAGCTGTCCGCGCGGCCGCGGCCGTGCTCGGGCGGCCGGTCAGCCGGTCAGCTGAATGCCTGAATGCCGGTCTGCGCGCGTCCCAGGATCAGTGCGTGGATGTCGTGGGTGCCCTCGTAGGTGTTGACGACCTCGAGGTTGACGACATGGCGGATGACGCCGAACTCGTCCGAGATGCCGTTGCCGCCGAGCATGTCGCGCGCGGTGCGAGCGATGTCCAGCGCCTTGCCGCAGGAGTTACGCTTCAGCAGCGAGGTGATCTCGGGCGAGGCTGTACCTTCGTCCTTCATGCGGCCGAACCGCAGGCAGGCCTGCAGGCCGAGCGTGATCTCGGTCTGCATGTCCGCCAGTTTCTTCTGGATGAGCTGATTGGCAGCCAGGGGACGCCCGAACTGCTGCCGGTCCAGGACGTACTGACGCGCGGTCTGCCAGCAGAACTCTGCGGCGCCCAGCGCCCCCCAGGCAATGCCGTAGCGTGCCGAATTCAGGCAGGTAAACGGGCCCTTGAGCCCGAAGGCGTCGGGCAGCAGCGCATCCTCACCGACCAGCACGTCGTCCATCACGATCTGGCCCGTCACCGAAGTCCGCAGACCCACCTTGCCGTGTAGCGCCGGCGCCGACAGACCCTGCAGCCCCTTTTCCAGGATAAACCCCCGGATCTTGCCGTCCTCGGTCTTGGCCCAGATCACGAACACGTCGGCAATGGGACTGTTGGTGATCCAGGTCTTGGAGCCCGTGAGGCGGTAGCCGTTGGGCACGCGGCGGGCACGGGTCTGCATGCCCGCGGGATCGGAGCCGTGACCGGGCTCGGTAAGCCCGAAGCAGCCGATCAGTTCGCCGCGCGCCAGCGGCGGCAGGTACTTGCGCTTCTGCGCTTCACTGCCGAAGGTGCCGATGGGCACCATGACCAGTGAGGATTGCACGCTCATCATGGAACGAAAGCCGGAATCCACGCGCTCGATCTCGCGCGCGACCAGGCCGTAGCTGACCTGGTTGAGGCCCGCACCGCCATAGGCCGTGTCGAGGGTGGCACCGAGCAGGCCGAGCGAGCCCATCTCTCGGAAGATGGCTGGGTCGGTGCGCTCGTGGCGGAACGCTTCCAGCACCCGCGGCAGCAGTGCCGACTGCGCGTAGTCGCGCGCCGCATCCCGCACCAGCCGCTCCTCTTCGCTTAGCTGTTGCTCTAGCTGCAGCGGGTCGTCCCAATGAAAGCTGGAATCACTCATGCGTCAATCGCGCTCAGGCAAGCTTGAGCGCGCGAATGGCGTTTT
Organism: Steroidobacteraceae bacterium; assembly: GCA_049584935.1. Taxonomy (GTDB): domain Bacteria; phylum Pseudomonadota; class Gammaproteobacteria; order Steroidobacterales; family Steroidobacteraceae; genus FEN-1191. Next base: position 6,654 of record JBAUYT010000318.1, on the reverse strand, counting down.
GCTTCAGTATCAGCTCGCGCACCTCTGGCTTGAAGGCTGCCTCGTTGAAGTCCTTGATCCAGCGATCCGGGGTGATCAGGGGGTAATCCGACCCGAACAACATCTTGTGCTTGAGCTGGGCGTTGGCGTACTGCACCAGCTGCGGGGGAAAGTATTTGGGAGACCAGCCCGAAAGATCGATGTAGACATTCGGCTTGTGCATACAGACCGACAGCGCCTCGTCCTGCCAGGGCCAGGACGGGTGCGCGATGATGATGGTCATGTCTGGAAAATCCACGGCCACGTCGTCGACGTGAATGGGATTCGAATACTTGAGTCGTAGCCCGCCGCCACCGGGCATGCCGGTGCCAATGCCGGAGTGTCCGCTGTGGAAAATGGCGGGCAGCTTGTGCTCGGCGATGACTTCGTAGAGTGGATAGGCCAGTCGGTCGTTGGGGAAGAATCCCTGGGTGGTCGGATGAAACTTGAATCCCTTGATGACACCGTCGGCGATCAGCCGGCGCGCCTCGCGCACACCCATGCGCCCCTTGTGCGGATCGATGCTCGCGAATGCGATCATCATGTCACTGTTGTCCCGCGCGGCATCCGCCACTTCCTCGTTGGGGATGCGCCTGGTGCCGAGCTGCGCCTCGGAGTCCACCGTGAACATGACCAGACCGATCCTGCGCTCCCGGTAGTAGGCTACCGTTTCGGCGATGGTCGGGCGCTTGCCCGCCTTGAAATACTTGTTGGCCGCCTCTTCGTAAGGCTGCCACCCGGGATCGGGCTCCTGACGGCACGACACCTCGGCATGCGTGTGCACGTCGATTGCGATCAGGTCATCGACTTTCACGTCAGCGGCACTCCCTACCGGTCCTCGCCACGCAGCCCGGCCGGCGAAAGCCGGCCGGGACACCGCGAGCGTCCAGAGACGCGATCAGTAAACGACGACGCCGCGGATCGACTCGCCCCTGGTCATCAGATCGAAGCCCTCGTTGATCTGGTCGAGCTTGAGCTTGTGCGTGATCAGATCGTCGATGTTGATCTTCTTGTCCATGTACCAATCGACGATTCCCGGGACCTGCGTACGGCCGCGGCAGCCGCCGAAGGCCGTGCCCTGCCAGCGACGCCCGGTGACGAGCTGGAACGGGCGCGTCGAGATCTCCTGACCGGCCCCCGCGACGCCGATGATGGTCGAGACGCCCCAGCCGCGATGGCAGCACTCGAGTGCCTGTCGCATCAGGGTCGTGCTGCCGACGCACTCAAAGCTGTAATCAGCGCCGCCGCCGGTGAGCTCAACCAGATGCGGCACGATGTCGCCCTGGATCTCCTTGGGATTGACGAAGTGGGTCAGGCCGAACTTGCGCGCCAGCGACTCTCGCTTGTTATTGAGATCCACGCCGATGATCTTGCTGGCGCCGGCCATCCGGGCACCCTGGATGACGTTCAGGCCGATGCCGCCGAGCCCGAACACCACCACGTTGGCGCCGGGCTCGACCTTGGCAGTCCAGATGACCGCGCCGATGCCCGTGGTGACACCGCAGCCGATGTAACAGATCTTGTCGAACGGGGCGTCCTCGCGCACCTTGGCCAGCGCGATTTCCGGCAGCACCGTGTAGTTGGCGAAGGTCGAGCAACCCATGTAGTGGAACACCGGCTTGCCCTTGTAAGAAAAGCGGCTGGTGCCATCCGGCATGAGTCCCTTGCCCTGGGTGGCGCGGATCTTCGTGCACAGATTGGTCTTGTGGCTGGTGCAGGATTTGCACTCCCGGCATTCGGGCGTGTAGAGCGGAATCACGTGGTCGCCCTTCTTCAGCGACTTGACTTCAGGGCCGACGTCGACGACTACTCCGGCACCTTCGTGCCCGAGGATGGCCGGGAACAGGCCTTCCGGGTCGGAACCCGAGAGCGTGTACTTGTCGGTGTGGCAAAGACCGGTCGCCTTGATTTCTACCAGCACCTCGCCCGCCTTCGGGCCCTCGAGCTGCACGGTATCGACGATCAGAGGCTTACCAGCTTCAACGGCAATCGCAGCGCGAACATCCATCAGTGTGCTCCTTAAGTACGATGCGGCGGGCCAACAAAACTTATAAATGCCGGCGTCGCGCGAGAAAACAAGCCGAGAGATAGGCCCGAACAGACTCGACGGCCATGCAGCGGAAAAGTATGACAGCGGCAGCGGCGGGATGCCACTGTGCCTTTCCGTGTCGCCGCTGTGTCGCGGTGGAATCGGCGCTGCGCCCAGGAGGCACACGCCGGGGAGGCGCCTGCCGTGGCGGCCATCGCCCGGTGGCAGTCGCGGTTGTGAACGACTCCGCACTTCCGGCAGCGCGCGGTCCCGGCGGCTCCGGCCCTTGAGCATTCTGCCGTTAGCGTCCTGAGACAGCGCACCGGCTGACGCCGATCGAAGGAGTATGCCCAGGGTGAATCGCGTCATCGAATCCTCACCGTCCGACAATGGCATGTTCGCCTCGTACGCCGAGCTCGCCAACAGCCTGCTGCCCGACATCGGCGGCGTGTGCCTGTTCGACAGCAGGTTGCGCGCTCTGGGCCACAGCGGCGACCTGAATGCCGATACGGTGGCACAGGTACTGCGCTCGATGGGCTGGGCCGCGCCGATGTCGCGCCGCGCGGCGGCTCTGGCTCACCCGGCGCTAGCGACCGTCACGGCCATCCCGGTCGAGCAGACCGATGGCGCGCTGCTGGGCATTTTTTGCGTCGAGCAGCGTTCGGTCGCCCCGGCCGAGTGCGCCCTGCGGCTCAAGTCCTTGCTGGACTGCATACGCCGCGAACTGGCCGCCGCGCAGCCGGAGGATCAGCGCATCAATACGCTGACCGAGCGCTCGTCCGAGCTCGAATGGCTGTTTCAGCTCACCAGCTCGCTGAAGGGCACCGGTGACGATCGGCGCATACTCGAGGAGCTGCTGGCCGCTGCGGCGCAGCGTCTGGAAAGCGGCTACGCCGTGCTGATCGTCCCGGACAAACGCATTCGCGTGGAGTACGGCAGTGCCGACAGTCAGGTGCTGCGCGACACCTGCGCGCGCACGCAGCAGCACTTGATCACCTGGGCGCTGCGACAAAATCGGCCGCTGGTCGTCAACGGCGGCTCTGCCAGTACAGCGACTGACGCGGACGTGCCACGCTGCAAGATCCTGTCGGTGCCCGTAGTGCGTGACACCGGCGAAGTCATCGGCGCACTGGCATTCTTCAATTCGCCCGAAGCACCCGACTATGCGCAGCGGCATGTATTCCTCGCGCGCCACCTCGGCCGCCAGGCGGCCACGATCGTCGAGACGCAATTCGACCTGATGACCGGCCTGCACACGCGCGACGGGCTGGAGCAGATGCACGGCCGGCTCGAGGCCACCGGTCAGGACGGCGTTGCCAGCGTCATCTATGTCGACGTCGACCACATGCATGTGGTCAACGAGCTGCACGGCTTCGAGCTTGGCAACGAGCTGATCGTGCGCATAGCCGACCTCATGGCGCCGCCGCTGCTGCCCAAGACTGCGCTCGCGGCGCGCATTTCCGGGGATCGCTTCGCGATCGTGGTACCCGACATCGATACCCACGCCGCCGCCAGGCTGGCCGCGCAGCTGCAGGCAGCGGCCGGGCGCGTGGCCATAGGACCAGCGCAGGAGGCGGTCGACGTGTCGGTGAGCTGCGGCGTCTCGGCGCTGGTCAGCATGCCACAGGGATTGGCGCGCGCCCTGGCTGCAGCGGAGCTCGCCTGCAAGAGCGCCAAGAAGCACGGCCGCAATCGCGTCGAGCTCTATAAGTGCGAAGACGACAGCATGATGCGCCGCCACGACGACGTGGTTGCCGTCGGCCAGCTGCGCACCGCCTTCAGGACCGACCGGCTGCTGCTCTACGCCCAGCGCATCGTGCCGCTGCAGGACGAAAGCCTGCCGGGCAGCTTCGAGATCCTGCTCCGCATGCGCGCGCAGGATGGCAAGATCATCGCCCCGGGCGCGATGATCAACGCCGCGACGCGTTACCAGCTATTGCCCACCGTCGACCGCTGGGTGGCCGAGCGCGCACTGCAGACGCTGATTCCTTATCGCAGCCTGCTCAAGAGCTGCGGCATCAGCGTCTCGATCAACGTTTCGGGCCAATCGATCGGCGATGAGGCCTTCATCCGCCGCTTCACCGAGCAGCTCCGCGCCGCCGATCTGCCGCGCGGCTGCATTACCGTGGAGATAACCGAGCAGGCAGCGGTAACCAATCTTGCGCGCGCCAACGACATGATTCACCAGCTCAACGCCATGGGTTGCCGGCTGGCCCTGGACGATTTCGGCACCGGCGCCAATTCCCTGACCAATCTGAAGAGTCTGAGTATCGCGCGCGTCAAGATCGACGGCAGCTTTGTGCGCGACATCGTCACCGATCAGCGCTCGCAGGTGACGGTCCACGCGATCGTCGAACTCGCCAAGGGGTTCGGCATCGACACGGTGGCGGAATTCGTCGAAAACGAGGCGATCGCCGAAGCGGTGCGCAAGCTCGGGGTCGACTATGCCCAGGGCTATGCCTTCGGGCGCCCCGAGCCGCTGCGCGACGCGCTCGACCGCTTCAGCCGCGACGAATCCCAGCGGCTGCACGAGCTGTTCCTGGAAATGTAGCCGTCGACCTCTAGGGGTCGAACGGATGTCGCAGCACTATGGTCTGATCGCGTTCGGCCCCGGTCGAAATCAGATCCACCGGCACCTGCAGCAGTTCCTGAACCCGATCGAGATAGCGGCGCGCGTTCAGCGGCAGTGCAGCATGCTCGCGAAGCCCGATGGTACTTCCGTGCCAACCGGGCATCTCTTCGTACACCGGCTCCACCTCGGCATAGGCTTCGGCGAACAGCGGTGGCCCGGGAAGTAGCTCGCCGCGAACGCGGTAGCCGCTGCAGATGCGGATGGTCTCGAGTCCATCGAGCACGTCGAGCTTGGTGATGCACAGGCCCGAGACGCTCGAGTGCACGATTGCGCGCCGCAAGGCCACCGCGTCGAACCAGCCGCAGCGACGGCGTCGACCTGTGACTGAACCGAATTCGTGGCCGACGCGCGACAGGTGCTCACCGTCGTCGTCGAACAGTTCGGTCGGAAACGGCCCGGCTCCCACCCGTGTGGCATAAGCCTTGACGATACCGAGCACGTGGTCGAAGGCGCACGGTCCTAGACCGGTGCCCGTGGCAGCGCCGCCGGCCGTGGTATTCGACGAGGTGACGAACGGATAGGTGCCCACGTCGACGTCGAGCATGGCGCCCTGGGCACCCTCGAACATCACGTTGGCACCCTGCGCACGCAGGCTGGCCAGCGCACCGGTAACGTCGCACAGCAGCGGCCGCAGGCGCTCGACGTATTCGAGCTGCTCGTCCAGCGTGCGTTGGAAATCGACCGGCGGCTGCGAGAAATACCGCTGCAGCACGAAGTTGTGGAAATCGAGTACCTCGCCGAGCTTGGCGGCAAAACGGTCGCGCTGGAACAGGTCCGCGACCCGCACCGCACGCCGCGCCACCTTGTCCTCGTAGGCCGGGCCTATGCCGCGGCCAGTGGTACCGATGGCGTTCAGTCCGCGCGCCGCCTCGCGCGCGCGATCCAGCGCCACATGCGAGGGCAGGATCAGCGGACAGGCCGGCGAGATGTGCAGCCGCTCGAACACCGGTACGCCCTGTCCGCGCAGCATCTCCGATTCGCGGAACAGCGCCTCCAGCGACAGCACCACGCCGTTGCCGATCAGGCACTGGACGTCCTGTCGCAGGATTCCCGACGGGATCAGCGACAGGATGGTCTTCTTGCCGCCGATGACGAGGGTGTGGCCGGCGTTGTGACCACCCTGAAAGCGCGCCACCGAGGCCGCGCGCTCGGTCAGCAGGTCGACGATCTTGCCCTTGCCCTCATCGCCCCACTGCATGCCGATGACGATGACGAAACGCCCCATCAGGACCGCACCAGGAAGAGGATCGCAAGGCCGACAGCCATGCTGAAGAATCCGCCCAGCCGCAGCTCGCGCTCGTCCATCGAGGACAGCTTGGCGAGCAGCCGTTTCATGCCCAGCGGGTTGATGAAGGGCATGATGCCCTCGATGATGCAGACGATAGCCAGCGCCGCGAAGAAATCAGTCCAGTCGAGCCCCACGGTTCACCTTAGGAGAGTTAGCGCCCGCTGGCGCTGTGCAGATATTTGAAGAACTCACCTTCCGGTGAAATGACGAAGATGTCTCCCTCCTTGCCGAGGGAGTTTTTGTAAGCCTGCAAGCTGCGCGTAAAGGCTGCAAATTCTGGATTGGCCCCATAGGCCCGCGCGTAGGTCGCGGTAGCGGCGGCGTCGGCATCACCGCGGATGCGCTGCGCCTCGCGCGACGCGTCCGCCAGTATCTCGGCGCGACGGCGTTCGGCGTCGGCGCGAATCTTGTCGGCATCGGCGCTGCCCTGGGCGTGGATCTGCTGCGCCTGGCTGTTCAGACTCTGCTGCATGCGCTGATAGACGTCATTGAGCGCGTCTTCCGGCAGCACGATGCGCTGCAGTTCCACATCCACGAGTTCCACCCCGAGCTGCTCGGCTGCGCTGTGCAGCGCGTCGGCACGAACCGCCCCGGCGGCCAAATGAGGGTCGGCGACGTCCGCGGCCAGCGTCTGGCTGCCGAGCGCCGCACGGATGCGATCCCGCACGAGGTCAACCATGCGAGCGG
>JBAUYT010000317.1:0-8870 GCA_049584935.1 Steroidobacteraceae bacterium | reverse complement strand
CAACCAGGAACTGATCGTGCAGCAGATGAACCGCATCATGAAGCCCGATGCGGTGGCAGTCATCGGTGCCTCGGCCGAGGCCGGCAAGATCGGCAATTCGGTGATGAAAAACCTCATCAACGGCGGCTACCAGGGCGCCATCTACCCCATTCATCCAACGGCTGAGGAGATCCTGGGACGCAAGGCCTACAAGAGCGTCAAGGACGTGCCGGGCGAGATCGACGTGGCGGTATTTGCGATTCCTGCCAAGCTCGTCGCCAAGGCGCTGGTGGAAGTGGGCGAGAAGAAGATCGCCGGTGCCGTGCTCATTCCGTCGGGTTTTGCCGAGACCGGCAACGTCGAGGGGCAGGCAGAGCTGGTCGAGATCGGCCGCAAATACGGCGTCCGGCTCATGGGTCCCAACATCTACGGCTTCTACTACACGCCCAAGAACCTCTGTGCCACCTTCTGCACCGCCTACGACGTCAAGGGCAAGGCCGCACTGTCGTCACAGTCGGGCGGCATCGGCATGGCCATCATCGGCTTTTCGCGCTCGGCCAAGATGGGCGTCTCGGCCATCGTTGGGCTGGGCAACAAATCGGATATCGACGAGGACGACCTGCTGACCTTCTTCGAGCAGGACGACAACACGCAGATCATCGCGCAGCATTGCGAGGATCTCAAAGATGGCCGCGCCTTTGCCGAAGTGGCCAAGCGTGTTTCGAAGAAAAAGCCCATCGTCGTTCTCAAGGCGGGGCGGACCAGCATGGGGGCGCGCGCTGCCAGTTCACACACCGGCGCATTGGCTGGCAACGACAAAATCTACGAGGACGTGTTCCGCCAGTCGGGCGTGATCCGCGCGCGCTCGCTGCGCGACATGCTCGAATTTGCCCGCGGCATCCCGGTGCTGCCGACGCCCAAAGGCAACAACGTCGTCATCATCACCGGTGCCGGCGGCTCCGGCGTGCTGCTGTCCGACGCCTGCGTCGACAATGGCCTGTCGCTCATGGCGATGCCGCCCGACCTCGATGCGGCTTTCCGCAAGTTCATTCCGCCCTTCGGTGCCGCCGGCAATCCGGTCGACATCACTGGTGGCGAGCCACCGCGTACCTACCAGAACACGGTCCGCCTCGGACTCGAGGATTCGCGCATCCATGCGCTGATCCTGGGCTACTGGCACACCATCGTGACGCCGCCAATGGTATTTGCAAAGCTCATGGCCGAAGTCGTGCAGGAGATGCGCGCCAAGGGCATCGAGAAGCCGGTGGTCGCGTCGCTGGCCGGTGATGTCGAAGTCGAGGAGGCCGCCGAGTATCTCTATCAGCACGGGATTCCGGCGTACGCTTACTCAACGGAAATACCGGTTGCGGTGCTGGGCGCCAAGTACCGCTGGGCGCGCGGCGCCGGACTGATTCCCGCGGTGTGAGCCGCGGCCTGTGCACATAGAGTTTCGTTTTTCGTCAACGAACGGGGGGAGTACATGAGTATCAAGAAGGCACCCGCGCTGCTCGCCGCTGCGCTGGCTACCGGGCTGGGCGTGCTCGCAGCCGCCAGTCCGGTCAACGCGCAATCGGCCGACGATCAGTCGATGAACGATCGCATGCGCATCCTGCAGCAACGCATCGACGATCTGGCCAAACAACTCGACACCATGAAGAGAGAACAGCAGGAGCAGGCGGCCAAGGCCGCTGCCGCTCCGGCAGCGCCCAGCGTGGCCCCATCCGGTGCGGTTGCTGCCACCGGCAAGGCTGCGGCCGAGGACACGAAGTTCGACAAATTCATGAAAGGCTTCTTCGGCACACTCGATGCCTCGATGGACTACACCACCAAGGGCATCGATCAGCTGTCGGCCTACCACTGGAATTACGCCAATCCGCTCGATCCGGGCTCGGGCCTGGTGCGCGGAGGAAACAAAGGCACGGCTGTGGGCCGCGTCGGCTGGATCCCGGCTCTTTCCAGCAACGGCTCCAATATCGGCTATCGCGGCTCGCACAACATCCCGAAGACCGATATCGACTTCATCTACCAGGTATCCACCGCACTCGACATAGAGGCAGCGCCAGGACTGAACGACAGCTGGACCAAGTCCTCCAACACCGTCACAGGTGCCATCGGACTGGGCACCACGTACATGGGTTTCAAAAGCAAGCGTTGGGGTTCCATCAAATTCGGTGAGCAGTACGGTCCCTACAAGACCTCGACTGACCGCCTGAATCCCTTCGGCGGCCAGCTGGGCGGCTACAACACCATCGTCGGCAACACGGGCGGCGACAACCGCGTCGAGTTCGGTACCCGGTTAGACCATGCGATCATTTATGACTCGCCGGTCATACAGGGCTTCAGCGTCGACCTGATGTTCGCGCCGGGCCAAAACGTCACCTACAACAACGTGACGATCCCGCTCGGGTCGGTCGATTGCACCGGTGGCAACAGCCCCGGCAGCGGCAACCTGCCTGAGAATTGCGATGACGGTGGCTACGGTGACGCCTGGGGCGCGGACATCAAGTTCGAGCAGGGGCCGCTCTACCTGACGGCCGCCTGGGAGCTGCATCGCAGTGTCAACCGCAACAGCGACGGTATCGGCTCCAATAGCCCGTACTACAATTACCTGTTGCTGACCAACAGCCCGCTGCTCGACTTTGCCACCTGGAATGCCTGGACAGCCGAGAACCCGGGCGAGGCGGGGCAGGGGACTCCGCCGTACCTGACCGACGTAGCGAACGAGTACGCCTGGAAGTTCGGTGGCCAGTACCGCTTCCCGTTTGGCCTGGCAGTCGATGCGCTGTACGAGCACATGTTCCGCAGTCTGCCTGCCAGCCTGGAATTCCAGAACGAGCGTGAGCGCATCAGCACCTGGCTGGCGCTGGAGCAGAACTTCCGGGAAGGCGTCGACCAGATCGCCATCGGCTGGGCGCATGCGGGCCAAACCCCCGGTGACCCGGCCGGACAGCACAACTACAACGCGAATTTCCAGTTGAATGGCGATGACGAGGGCAACTCGTACACGATCTCGTACAAGCACAAGCTGGACAAGCAGCTGACCTGGTACGTCGACGCGGCCGAAACCGTCAACGATGGTAACGCGCACTACGACATCGGCGCCGGCGGTCACGGCATCAAGACCGATTGCCACGACGGCACTAATACGGTGTTCCAGGACTTCAGCAGCGCCGGGCCCACGACCTGGGGTGGGTGCCACGAAATTGGCATTTCGACCGGTATGGACTATAAGTTCTAGGTACTGCTCCCCCCAGACGGGCCGTCGGCACGGTGTCGGCGGCCCGTCGAGCGGAGTCTGGCGGTGCCGACTGGTCGGCGTCCGCATCGTGGAGGCAGAAGTCTATGAATCTATGCAACTGGGCGTACGCCGTCACTGCCGCAGTTATCCTGGCAGCCGCGTCCGCCTGTGTCACCACTCCGGCAAAATCTCCGCAGCAAGCTGAGAGGGACAGGGAAACCGCTGCCGACGTGCAGCGGGCGCTGGCGGCCGACAAGAGCATTTATACGGAACACGTGAATGTAAGGGCCGACAACGGCGTCGTGCACCTGAGCGGCTACATATGGAGTGACACTGACCGCTACGATGTCGAGCAGACCGTCGAATCGGTGCCCGGCGTCAACAAGGTCGTCGACGAGATGGATCTCGAGCGCGAGGGTATCGACAATTCGCCCGTGAGCCGCTGACCTCCGCAGCCGGCGTTTGTACCGCTGTAGGTGCGGGACCACGCGGATTCGACGACGGTCCCGACAGACTGTGTTTGTTCGCCCATTGAAGATGTGCCCAAGCCGGAAGGCGAGCAGGGGCCGGGCACGAAGTAGGCAGTCGATGCGGGCGGCGGCCGATGGCTGGAAATTGCGGCATCTCCACGCTATAAGGGAAGCGCTGGGTTGATCCCAATCCGATAGCTCTCTAGGGGAGACAATATGCTGATTGCTGCACAAACGGCCATCGCTGCGGCGGGGCCGGGTGCATTGTGCGCGAGCTCATCGAAAAGCGAAGCGCACTCATGAAGGTCGCAATCGTCGGAGCGGGCGCCATCGGCGCCTATGTCGGGCTCAGATTGGCGCTCTCGGGGCAGGAAGTCACGTTCATTGCCCGCGGCGCCAATCTGCAGGCGTTGCGCGCCAGTGGCGTGCGCGTCATCTCATCCGACGGCAAGGAGGAGGTTGCCCGCAATGTGCGCGCGACCAACGACTACGCCGAGGCGGGCCCGCAGGATCTGGTCGTGCTGGCAATCAAGGCGCACCAGGTCGAGGCGGTTGCGGCGGACGTGCCGAAGATGTTCGGCCCCGAGACGATGGTGGTGCCCATGCAGAACGGCATCCCCTACTGGTACTTCCATCAGCACGGTGGCGCGCTGGCGGGCACCTGCGTGCGCAGCGTCGATCCCAACGGCAGGATCATCGAGTCGATTCCGGCGGAGCGCGTGATCGGTTGCGTGGTGTATCCGGCCGCGGAGCTGCTGGCGCCCGGCGTAGTGCAGCACATCGAGGGCAACCGCTTTCCGGTCGGCGAACTCGATGGCAGCAGCAGCGAGCGCGTGTCGCGGCTGTCGCAGTGTTTCATTGCCGGCGGATTGCAATCACCGATCCTGCCCGACGTTCGCGCCGAGATATGGCTCAAGCTCTGGGGCAATCTGACTTTCAACCCGATCAGCGCCCTGACGCGGGCAACACTCGCCAGCATCTGCCAGTTTCCGCTGACTCGCGCGCTGGTGGTATCGATGATGACCGAGGCGCAGGCGGTCGCCAACAAGCTCGGGATCACCTTCCGTGTACCGCTGGAGAAGCGCGTCGCCGGTGCCGAGCGCGTCGGTCACCACAAGACCTCGATGCTGCAGGATGTGGAAGCCGGTCGCCCGTTGGAGATCGACGCCCTGCTGGGATCGGTGGTGGAGCTGGCGCGCCTGACCGAAACGCCGACGCCGTGCATGGACACGGCGTACGCGCTGACGAAATTGCTGGGCAAGACACTGGAGGAGTCGCGCAGTTGACCGCTGTGGACGGCGCGGATGCCTGGAATCCCGGCATCCAGTCGCCGATGCCGCCGGAGCTGCGGCACCTGTGTACGATCTTCCGCCCCGACAACGTGCTCACCAGCGTCGAGGCTGCCGACGAGCTCTACGATCTTACGGGCATAGACGCAACCGAGCTGGTGGCATTTCGCCCGCAGCGCCTGGCACTGCACGAACTACTGGTGCGCATCACTGCCGATTACGCGGTCCCGGATGGCGCACGCATCGAGGATCTTGGTATCAACTTCCGCCAGATGGTGCGTCGGCTGCTGCAGACGCAGGTTGAACCGCACATGCAGGAGATGGTCACTAGCTTCGAGCAGGTGCGTCAGCGTGTGAGCGAGACCACCCGCGCGGCGCTGGCGGGCATCGCTGGCCGTGAGGCGGGCACGGAGCCACCACGGGCCCGCGGCGGCTGGTTTGCGCGCTTCGGACCGCGACGCCCGCAATCTCCGGCCGCGGCCGGCGAGCAGAGCTGGGATTTCGGCCAGATCGCCGCGCTCGAACGTCGCGCGGCCGCGGCTACCGACGAGCTGGAGCGCAGTGTCTGCCGCTCGCTGGCGCGCGTCATGTCGTCGGTCTTCAACCGACATGGTGGCGCCTGGGGTGCGCGCAGCCTGATCGCGTCGCTGACCATGGATCTGGCCTGCAACGAGCTGGGTGGGGATGCCATCGGGCAGGCCCTGGCGCCGCTGCTGGAGCAGGCGGCTGCGCGCGAAGGCTACTATCGCCTGCCGCGTCAGGAGCAGCCGTTGGTCATGAACACCAAGGGCCCTGCGGCCGCCGGCAAGAGCAGCCTGCGACCGATGCAGCGCCGGCTGGCGGGCGACATCGGCGTGCGATGGGGCGACTTCGCACTCATCAGCCCTGACATCTGGCGCAAGCAGCTGCTGAACTACGACAGCCTGGGCGCGCTTTACAAGTACGCCGGTCCGATGACCGCGGACGAGTTGCAGGTCGTCGATGCCAAGCTCGATCGCTACATGGCGCGCAAACACGAGCGCGGTGAGATGTCACATCTGCTGATCGACCGTTTCCGCTTCGACAGCTTTGCTCCGCATTCAAACGAGGCTGGCAGCAATTTGCTGACGCGCTTCGGCCAGACGGTGTATCTGTTCTTCGTAATCACGCCGCCCGAATCGCTGGTCGAACGCGCCTGGAACCGCGGTCTCGAGTTTGGCCGGTTCAAGGCCGTGGGCGATACGCTGGCTCACAGCGTGCAGGCTTACTCCGGCATGCCGGATCTGTTCTTCACCTGGATCCGGCGCGCCGACAAGTCGGTGCACTTCGAATTCCTCGACAACAGCGTGCCCCTGGGTGAGCGGCCGCGTACGGTGGCGTTCGGCCACAATGAGACGCTCAACGTCCTCGATGTCGGCAGCGTGCTCGACGTCGAGCGTTTCCGCCGTATCAACGTTGCCGCCAGCGCGCCGGACCAGCTGTACAGCGAGCGTCCGCGGCTGCCGCCCGAGCAGAGCTGCGGCTTCCTGCAGCGCTGCGTCGAAGGCATGCGCGAGGTGAATTTTGCCGAGTATGCGACCGGCCGCATCTACCTGCGCATCGTCGCCGGGCAGCCGCAAGCGGTCGATCGGGACTGGCTGGCCTCGGCGGCGCCCGATGCGGATACTGTGGCGGCGGTGCGCGCAGTGGCGCCCGCTGCGCTGACGGGCAGCGTGCCGCGGTTTGCGCGCGCGACCTACCTGCCATTACCGGGGCAGGACGGCGGTGCGCGGACGCTCGGCCAATGGGGGCAGCAGCGGAATAAGGGGGAGTCGGCGTGCGCGTAGCAATCATCGGACAACAGGACTTCGCCAAGGCGGTGCTCGAGGCCATGCTTGTGCGTGGTGACACCGTTGCCGGCGTGTTCTGCGCGCCCGAGAAAGCCGGCGCCAAGCCCGATCCGCTGCGCGCGGCGGCCGAGCAACACCGTGTGCCCGTTTTTCAGCTGCCGTCGCTGAAGGGCGCCGAGGCGCGCGCTACGCTGGAGAATCTACGGGTCGAACTCGGCGTTATGGCCTACGTGCTGCAATTCGCACCGCAGGATTTCGTCGACGTGCCCCGGCACGGCATGATCCAGTATCACCCATCGCTGCTGCCGCGCTATCGCGGCCCGAGCTCGATCAACTGGCCGATCATCCGCGGTGAGGAACGTACTGGCATCACGATCTTTCGCCCCACCGACGGACTGGACGAAGGTCCGGTGATCCTGCAAAAGGAAATCGCCATCGGGCCGGATGACACCCTCGGCACCGTCTACTTCGACCGTCTGTTTCCGATGGGCGTGGCGGCATTGCTGGAAGCGGCCGATCTCGTAGTGGGTGGACGCGCGCGCCAATCCGTGCAGGACGAATCGCAGGCAAGCTATCTGGGGTGGTGCCGCGGCGCCGAGGCGCGTATCAACTGGCACAACCACATCGATCTGACCTACAACCTGATACGTGGCTGCAATCCGGTCCCGGGCGCCTGGACCACGCACGACGGCCGCAAGTTATTCGTGTTCGATGCGCGCAAGCACCCCGCACGCACGCTGGGGCAGTCCAAGGGCGCCATCGGTAGCGTCATCCACATCGGCGATCATGGCGTGCTGGTCGCCGTGCAGGGCGGCCAGGTCGAGCTGATCCGTCTGCGGCTCGAGTCCGGCAAGAAGCTGCCCGCGCCGCAGGTGTGCGCGGACGCGGGCATCGCCGTGGGTGCGCACCTCGGCGGCGGCTGATGGGCCACGGTCCGCGGATCAGCCGGTATTGATCCAGACGGCTTTCGGCTCGGTGAAGTTTTCGATGGCCGCGTCGCCATGCTCCCGGCCGAATCCCGAGTCGCCGGCGCCGCCCCACGGCAGGCGCACGTCGGTTGGGCCGAAGGTGTTGACCCAGACCGTACCGGCCCTGAGCCGGCGCACCACCCGGTGCGCACGGCCGATATCCCGACTCCAGACACCGGCAGCGAGGCTGTAGCGGGTGCCATTGGCCATGCGTATGGCCTGCTCCTCATCCCGGAAGCGCAGCACGGCTGCGACCGGACCGAAGATCTCCTCCTGCGAGATGCGCATGCCATGTTCGACATCCGCGAACACGGTGGGCTCGACGTAGTAGCCACGCTCGCCGTGCCGGTTGCCGCCCGCCACCAGCCGCGCACCCTCCTGCCGACCCACTTCTATGTAGTCGAGCACGCGCTTCATCTGCACGGCGGACACCAAGGGACCCATGGTGGTGCCACGCTCGCCCGGGGGACCGAGCCGTATGGCACCGGCGCGGGAACGAAGGCGCTCTACCACTTCCTCGTAGATCGAGTCGTGCGCGAGGATGCGTGAGCCGGCCGAGCACACCTGTCCACTGTTGAAAAAGATGCCCGAGCTGGCCGCTTTGACGGCGGCGTCGATGTCGGCATCCTCGAAGATGACATTCGCCGATTTGCCACCGAGTTCGAGCGTGACGCGCTTGAGGTTGCCGGCGGCGCTACGCAGGATCTGACGACCAACGGCAGGCGAGCCCGTAAAGGTTATCTTGTCGACGCCCGGATGTTCCACCAGCGCTGCGCCCGCGGTGGCGCCGTACCCGGTGACGACGTTGAGCACGCCGGGCGGTATGCCGGCCGCCAGTGCCAGGTTGCCGAGGCGCAGCGCGGTGAGTGAAGTGATCTCGGCAGGCTTGAGCACCACGGTGCAGCCGCAGGCCAGTGCCGGCGCGATTTTCCACATGCCGATCATGAGCGGAAAATTCCACGGCACGATGGCGCCAACCACGCCGAGCGGTTCGCGCACCGTGTAGGTCAGCGCGTCCGGGCGCGCCGGAATCACCTGGCCGTTGATTTTGTCGGCCCAGCCGGCGTAGTAGGCGAGCGTGTCGAGCACCGCCGGCAGATCCTGGCGCTGGATGGACG
>JBAUYT010000316.1:0-5404 GCA_049584935.1 Steroidobacteraceae bacterium | reverse complement strand
TTCTTGAGGTCATCCGCAATGCCCTGCCCGAGGCCATACTGGTCGGAGATTCGACCCAGCCGGTCTATGCCGGCAACCTGGGATTTGCGGCCGCACGCGCGGGTTCGTGGTTCAACAGTGCCACCGGCTATGGCACGCTCGGCTATGCGCTGCCCGCCTCCACTGGCGCCGGACTCGGCGCGCCCGATCGCCCCATCATCTGCCTGGTAGGAGATGGTGGCTTTCAATTCTCCCTGGGCGAGATGGCGGTGCCACGCGACGTAGACGCGTGGTCGGCCATCGTGATCTGGAATAATCGCGGCTACGGCGAAATCAAAAGCTCCATGCTTGCGGTCGATATCGAGCCTGAAGGCGTCGACGTGCAACCGCCGGATTTCGCCGCCATCGCACGTGCCTATGGCTATGGGCACCGACCGATCGACTCGCTGGAATCACTCGAACGCGCGTTGCGCGATTTCCGATCGCGCCGCCAAGTGCTGCTGCTGGAAGTGCGTGCCGAAGCGTTCGAGTAGCAGCGTATCAGGCCGCTGCGTGCTTCCAGCGCAGCGGCGCTACCCGCGGCAGTATCCAGAGCCAGCCGACCAGTCCGAGCACGTTGATCAGAGCCGCCAGCAAGAAGGCGCTGTCGAAGCTGTGCGTGGCATCGATGAGCATGCCCGTGATCCACGGCGCGAAGATGCCGGCGATGTTACCGCAGGAATTCTGCACCCCTACCCAGCGACCCGTGGCGACCGGCCCGGCCATGAGCTGCGGAATGGCATAGATACCGGGAGAGGACAGACCCAGCACCACCTCGTAGGCAAACAGGCAGGCCACCGAGGCGCGCAACGGCAGTAACGCCATACCTACCATGGCGGCAATCGATACCACGTGATTGACTGCCATCATCGACTTGTAGATGACGCTAGCCGAGCGTCCCGAGCGGATCCAGGCATCGCAGGCCCAGCCCCCGAGCAGGCCGGAGACGGCATTGATCAGATAGGCGAAGCCCAGCAGTCCCGCCATCGTTTTCATCGAAAAGCCGCGCGACTGGATCAGGTAGGAGGGCAGCCATGCCAGGCAGAAATAAAAGTTGTAGTTGGCGGCAAAGTGCCCGAGTGCCGCGCCCCAAAGCCCACGCTGCCGCAGCACCTCGCCAAAGCTGGGCCCTGCGGCGGCGGCTGTTTTTCCAGCGGTCGACCGCTGTGACGCTGCTTGCGGCGCCGCCGCCACGCGTACGCGGCTCCACGGCCAGAGCCACAGCAGCGACAGCACGCCGAACAGTACGAACACAGGGCGCCAGCCCCACGCGTCCATCAGCACGCCGCCCAGGGTGGTACCAACCGCCGGCCCCACCAGGTAGGCGAAGGCGATGACGCCGTTGGCCAGGCCAATGCGTCGGGGCTCGACCGCAATGGCGATGAGTTCGGAGGCGCAGGGAAACCCGGCGCTTTCACCCAGGCCCAGGGTCAGTCGCAGCAGCAGCAGCGAGACGAAGCCGCCGGCCAAGCCGGTGAGCAGGGTCGCAACCGACCAGAGCGCGACGCCCGCCGCCAGGATCCTGTGGGCGCCGAATCGTTCGCTGAGCCAGCCAACACCAGGCTGCGCCGGCACGTACGTATAAAAGAAGGCGGAGAGAAGCACCCCCAGCTGCGTGGCCGACAGGTGCAGCTGCTGCTGAATCAATGTTGCCGCGGTGGCGAGATTGCCCCGATCGACGTAGTTGATGAACAGCGCCACGGACACCAGCCCAACCAGCCGCATGGGGCGCGTGACGGAAGCCGGGGTCGCTGCCGCCCTCAAGTCAGTTCGCTTCCCTGCGACATACCATCAGCACCTCGTCCACTCCCTCGGTCGGGATCATACCCGGAGTCAGTCGCAGCGCCTTCTGGAAGCGCAGCCCCCACGGCATGAAGGCGTGGTTGTACCACCAGAGTGCGCGCTCGCGATGGTGCGTCAACCACCACATCCCGAGATCGAGTAGACGCGAAGAACGCGGCGCCATGCCGTAGACGGCGCTGCGCTCGAGTACCAGGCGATGCTGCACCAGCTTTTCGGCGAGTCGGGTGGGTTCATAACGCCGCTTGTGGCCGACGAAATCATCGAACGGCGACCACAGTGACGGATGCAGCGGCGTTGACAGCAGCAACCGCCCCCCCGGCCGCGCGACGCGCGCCAGTTCGGATAGCGCTGCATCCTCGTCGTCGACATGCTCGATGATGTCGAAGGCGCACACCAGCTCGAACGCCGCGGTGGCGAACGGCAGGGCCGTCACCTCGCCGAACGTGACCTCGGCACCGCGCTGGCGCAGCGCCGCCAACGCCGGCGCGCTGATATCGACAAACTGGGTGCCGATGATCGGCAGGCGCGGTCGCAGGCCCGGCGCCACTTCCAGGCGCGCGCCGCCTGCCGCCAGCAGCGTCTGCACCAGCGGCCAGGTGTTGAAGCGCTGCGGCTCAACCAATCGCGCGCCGGACCACAATCCGTCATAGAAGCGGCGATTCTCGTCCACCAGTGCGCGCGACATGCGCCGACACGGTAGCCCCTGCTTGCACTGCGGCACAAGCCTTACCGTGCCGCGGAGCGCGCGCTATACTGCCTCGCGCACAGGGTCGCCACGTTCGCATGGACGGCGGCCCTCCGCACAATCAACGATTCGCGCCGCGCCCGCACGGCGACGAGTCGGCGCAGGGAACAGCAGGATGACTGGCACACGGTGAGCAACATCTCTCCCCTTCGCGTGCCTGCCGGCACGCTCGACGACGATGCCTGGGACGACCTGCTCAGCTATATAGAGGAGCGCCGCGTCATCCCCATCGTGGGACCGGAGCTGCTGCAGGTTGCCACCGACATCGGCCCGCGACTGCTGTACGACTGGCTTGCGGAGCGGCTTGCCGCCCGGCTGGGTATCGACACCTCGCAGCTGCCGCCCAGCTATACGCTCAATGACGTCATCTGCCTGTTCCAGGCCGCGCGGGGCCGGCGCGAAGAAGCCTATGTGCGCGTGCGCGGGATCCTCAAGGATGCCCAGTTCGAGCCGCCACCAGCACTGCGTCAGCTGGCGGCGATCTCGGATTTCGACCTGTACGTCTCCACCACCTTCGACCCGCTGCTCGAGACCGCGATCAACATGGAGCGCTTCGGCGGATCACCGTCCACCGACGTGATTTCCTACGCGCCCAATCGCGTAGCGGATCTGCCCTCGGAACGCGACCGTCTGCAGCGGCCAGTGGTCTACCAGCTCTTTGGCCGCGTCTCGGCGTCGCCGACTTATGTCATCTCGGACGAAGACCTGCTCGAGTTCATCTGCGCCCTGCAGAACGAGCACCTGGCGCCCGAGAAACTGTTCCACGAGCTCGAGCACAGCCACCTGCTGTTCATCGGCAGCAACTTCACCAACTGGCTGGCACGGCTGTTCCTGCGCATGGCCAAGCGCCAGCGCCTGTCGGACCCGCGCGATGTCGGCGAGGTCATGGCGGACGATCACACGGGACAGGACGAGCGGCTGGTCTCCTTCCTGCAGCAGGTCAGCGTGCGCACTCGGATCTTCATGGGGGCCGAACGCTTCGTCGACGAGCTCTACCGGCGCTGGCGTGCGCGCGCCAGGCCGACCGGCTCGGCCACCATCATCCAGGCCGCGCGCTTCCTGCCACCCGCACGCGAAATGCCCGACAACGCCGTTTTCATCAGCTATGCGCGCGAGGATCTGCCGGCCGTGCAGCAGATCAAGGCCGGACTGGAAGCCGTTGGCGTCACGACCTGGTTCGACATCGACCGGCTCGAGGTCGGAGATGATTACGATCGCAAGATCCAGCGCAACGTCGCGCGCTGTTCCTACTTCATCCCGGTGGTCTCGGCCACGACCCAGCGCCGGCACGAGGGGTATTTCCGGCGCGAATGGAGCTATGCCATTGACCGTACCCGCAACATGGCCGACGGCGCGTTGTTCATCCTGCCGGTGACGATAGATGCCACCACGGCCGCCGAGGCGCTGGTGCCCGACAAATTCAGGTCACTGCACTTTTCGCAGCTTTCGGGCGGCCATGTGCCGGCGGAGTTTGCGCAGCGGCTGACCGATTTCGTGAATGCGCGCCAGCGATGAACGCGCAACCGCAGACCACGGCTGTCGATGATCGCAACCCATGGCTGGGACTGGCCTCGTTCACCGAGGAGACCCGGCAGTATTTCTACGGCCGGGACGAGGAAGTCGGCGAGCTTGCTCGCCGGGTGCAGCGCAAGCTGCTGACGGTGCTGTTCGGGCAGTCCGGGCTCGGCAAGACCTCAATCTTGCGCGCGGGACTCGTGCCGCGGCTGCGCGCGCAGGGCTACTGCCCCGTGTACGTGCGCATCGACTATGCCAGGAGCGCGCCGGAGCCGTCGGAGCAGATCAAGCAGGCCATCGCCGATGCTGCGCGCGCTTCCGGCCAGTGGACCCAGGTTGGAGTGGCCGTGCCCGGAGAGTCGCTGTGGGAGTTCCTGCACCACCGAGACGACGTGCTGCGCGACACCGGCGGCACCACGCTGATACCGCTGCTGATCTTCGATCAGTTCGAGGAGATCTTCACGCTGGCGCAGAGTGATGACTTCGGCCGCGAACGTGCCGCGCGTTTCGTTGCGGATCTTGCCGACCTGGTCGAGAACCGGCCACCAAAGGCGCTCGAATCGCGCCTGGAGGCCGACGATTCCATCGCCGAGCGCTTCGACTTCGGCCGCAGCGATTACCGGGTCGTGATCGCGCTGCGCGAGGACTACCTGGCGCCGCTCGAGAGCCTCAAGAATGCCATGCCGAGCATTACGCAGAACCGGCAGCGGCTGGCGCCGATGACCGGACAGCAGGCGCTGGCGGCGGTGCTGCAGCCCGGCAAGGGGCTGGTAACCGAGGAAGTGGCCGCGGCCATCGTCCGCTTCGTCGCCGGCGGCGGCGAGATCGCCAACGCCGAGGTCGAGCCCTCGCTGCTGAGCCTGATCTGCCGCGAACTCAACGATGCTCGCATCGCGCAGGGCCGCAGCGACATCTCGCTCGACCTGCTAGCCGGTTCGCACGCCTCCATCCTCAGCAACTTTTACGAGCGCTCGCTGGCCGATCAGCCGCCAGCGGTGCGCGAGTTCATCGAGGAGCAGCTGCTGACGGCCTCGGGCTATCGCGAGAACATCGCCGAGGAGCGCGTGCGGGCTGCTTTCGCCGAGGCCGGCGCCGCACCCGATGCGCTCGCGGTGCTGGTCAACCGCCGGCTGCTGCGCATCGAGGAACGGCTGGACGTGCGCCGCGTCGAACTGACGCACGACGTGCTGTGCAGCGTGGTCAAGGCCAGCCGGGATGCGCGCCACGAGCGCGAAGCCCGTGAGGCCACCGAGCGCGTTCTCGCCGAGCAGCGTGAACGCGAGCTGGCCGCGCGGCGCGCGCTGGTGCGCGCCCGCCAGGTGG
>JBAUYT010000315.1:0-3695 GCA_049584935.1 Steroidobacteraceae bacterium | reverse complement strand
CCGCGGCGCCGCGCAGGCTGACGGGTTCCTGCGGCGGTGGCGCCGCCGCAGGTCGCTCGTCCAGCTTCAGTGCCAGTACGGGTCCACTCCGTAGAATTTGTACACGGTGCTCGCCCAGGTCGGCTGCGCCATGCTCGGCCAGTGGTCCTTGTCGAACCCTGGCGCATCCTTGAGCCGATCCCGGTCGACGTCGAGGATGAACTGCTTGCCGTCCGTGTCCAGGGTCAGCGCCGACCACGGAACTGCGAACAGTTTGTCACCCATGCCGAGAAAGCCGCCGAACGACAGTACCGCATAGGCTACGCGTCCGGTGGGGACGTCGACCATGATCTCCTTGATCTGGCCCAGGTTGTCGCCTTTGCGGTCGACCACCGAGTCGCCCGATAAGGTCGAGGCCCCCATGACTTCGGGCCCGGGTCCATCCCCGTGCGTGCCATGCGTTCGGTCACCGACGATGTTGTCCGTTCTCAAGCCCATATCACTCTCCTTTGGTTGGTACTCACCCACGTCCAGAGGCTAGGCCATCGGCATCGCGCCCTTGATCGGCGGGCCGCTCATGCATCGCGTGGTGTTTGCCTACACGCTGTGCGTCCACAGCGAGAGCGTATGATGGGAGCGGTCTGAAACAGTTCAGCCAGAAAACATCGGGGGACACTATGGCCAGCAAGAAGTCGGCGTCCGGCGTCTATCGCGTCACCGAGATCATCGGTACCAGCACTGTTTCATGGGAGGCCGCGGCCAAGAGCGCGGTCGAAACCGCCTCCAAGACGCTGCGCGATCTGCGCGTGGCAGAGATTGAGAAACTCGACCTCAAGGTCGAGAACGGCAAGATCGTCGCTTACCGCGCCCGGGTCTCGCTCTCCTTCAAATACGAGGGCTGACAGCGCCCTCGGCCCCCGGAACCCTTGGGATTTCCGGCGGTGTCCGGTGGATTTTGGCAGCCGGCTTGGGTTAGGTTGCAGCCATGATCTACCGGAGTGCCCAGCACAGTGGCTGGAGCGTCGCCGCGGCCGCGCTGGTGATCGCCAGCAGCGCGTTGAGCTCGAGCGCCGGCGCCGAAGATGCCGAAGATACGGTCGTCGCCGCTGCGGTTCAGCACGGCGCGCGGTCTGCGGACGCGAGTCACGCGGGCATCTGGAAGGCCGTCACGCCGCCCGATGGTTCGATGCACGGCGAGTTTGACGGTGACGATCCGATTGGGCTCGCCGCCGGCTCCCGTATTCCGGCGGATTGCTCCATCAATTGGAAGGACCCGGATTTCGGCAAACTCTACTGCTTTTCCAGCGCCACCTCACTGGTCTACTTCCTCGATTCGCCGCGCAAATACCTGGCACGTGCACAGAAGAACTGGACCGCCCGGAGCGACAAATGACGGCTTGCATGCTGGCGCACCTGCAGAGCGACGGCCGGGCGCTCAAGCACGCTTCCTGATTCGGTCAGCCGCGCTCGCGCTCCCAGTCGGCGATGCTGTTGCGGCGCTGGACCAGATCCACCAGCAGCCCCGCCGGCTGCCAGTGCATGTCGCCGTAACGCCGTCGATAACGCTCGATGCCCTCGAGGATCGACGCCAGCCCGGCACTCTCGGCATAGAACAGCGGCCCACCGCGGTAGCGCGGGAAGCCGTAGCCCGCACACCAGACCACATCGATATCGCTTGCGCGCTGAGCGACGCCCTCCTCGAGGATGCGGAAACCTTCGTTGATGAGCGGTAGCAGGCAGCGCTCGAGGATCTCCTGCTGCGAGTGTGACTGCTGCGGCACCTCGAGCTGCTGGGCGCGCTGTCGCAGAAGCGCCAGTGCCTCAGGATCGTCATGCCGGGTGCGGTCGCCCGGCACATAACGGTAGTAGCCCTTGCCGGTTTTCTGTCCCAGCCGGCCCGCCTCGGCGAGCGCCAGATCAGCCTGGTAATAGGTGGGATCGGGCGGATAGCGTTCGGCATTGGCCTTGTGCACGTTGACGCCGACGTCGACACCCGCCATGTCGAACACGGCGAGGATGCCCATGGCCATGCCCCATTGCTCGAGCACGGTATCCACCTGCCGCGGGGTAGCGCCCTCGAGCACCATGCGCTGCGCCTCACGCGCGTAGCCCTCCATCATTCGGTTGCCGATGAAGCCGTAGCAGACGCGTGCCAGCACCGGCGTCTTGCGCAGCGGCCGCGACAGCTCCATGACGGTCTGGATGGTCTCCGGGGAAGTGAGATCGGTGCGTACCACCTCGAGCAACGGCATGACGTTGGCGGGGGCGAAGAAGTGCATGCCAATGACATCCTGCGGCCGGGCGGTGGCGCGGGCGATGTCGCTCACATTCAGGGTCGAGGTGTTGCTCGCCAGCACGGCGCCGGGCTTCATGACGCGGTCCAGCGTGCCGAAGATCCTGCGCTTGAGATCCATGTTCTCGAACACGGCCTCGATGACGACATCGGCGTGGCTGAGCTCGGCATAGTCGAGCGTGCCACGGATCAGACCCATGCGGCGGGCCTTTTCGGCTGCATCAATGCGGCCGCGCTTGACCATGGAATCATAGTTACGCGAGATGGTTTCCAGGCCGCGCGCCAGTGCGCCGGCCTCACTGTCGAGCACGGTTACGGGCAGTCCGGCGTTGGCAAAACACATGGCGATGCCACCGCCCATGGTGCCTGAACCGACGATGCCGGCGGCGCGTACCGGCCGTGCTTTGGCACCTGGAGGCAGATCGCGCACACGCCGGCTCTCGCGCTCGGCGAAGAACATGTGAATGGCGCCGTGGCTCTCGGGTGTTGCCTTGGAACGGTTGGCCAGGCGCTCCTCGAGCAGCAACCCCTGATCCAGCGGCAACGTCAGAGACGCCTGCACCGCCTCGATGGCGGTGAGCGCGGCTTCGCGATTTGGATACTCCCGTCGGGCGCGCTCGCGCATGTGCGCGAATACTGCTGCGGTGGCGCTGCCGGGGTCGACCAGCAGATCGCGCGTGCGGCGGACGCCCTTGCCCTGCTTCAGCAGCCCGCGCACGAACGCCAGTGCGCCAGTGAGCAGATCGCCGTCGATGACGGCATCGATGAAACCGGCTTCGAGCGCCTGCTGTGCGGCGACCGGTCTGGCCGAAATGATCAGATCCAGGGCCTTCTCCGCACCGATCAGCCGCGGCAGCCGCTGCGTACCGCCCGCGCCGGGGATGATGCCGAGTGTCACCTCGGGCAAGCCCAGCTTCGCCTCGCGCGCCGCCACGCGGTAGTGGCAAGCCAGCGAAATCTCGAGTCCGCCGCCGAGCACCGTGCCATGGATGGCCATGGTCACCGGCACTGGCAAGGCCTCGAAACGCGCAAACAAGGCGCGATATTCGGCTTCCTTGGGCGGACCACTGAACTCGCCGATGTCGGCGCCGGAGAAAGAAGTCTTGCCGGCACAATGCAGCAGCACTGCGCGGGGTGCCTCGGCTGCGCCCGCTTGCAGTTGCCGCTCGATTTCCGCAAGCGCTGCCGCAAGGCCGGCGCGCACTGCTGCGGTGATGGTATTGACCGGTGGATTGTCGACCGTGATGACGGCCACCTCGCCGTCCCGTGTCGAGCTGACGATTGCTGCCTGCGACATCGATTGCGCCCCCAGTCCGTCTGATCCGATAGATATTGACTATTTAGTCATTTTTAAACTAAATAGTCAAATGAGCAGCGGCAATCGCGACAGCCGGCCGGAGCCAGAGTCCGGACAGCGCCGGCC
>JBAUYT010000314.1:0-9169 GCA_049584935.1 Steroidobacteraceae bacterium | reverse complement strand
CCACGCGGCCGCCCCGCACCGCACCCCCCAGCAGCAGCGCGGCGGCGCCAGTGCCGTGATCGGTGCCACGCGTGCCATTGGCCGCCGCGGTGCGGCCGAATTCGGTGGCGAGCAGCACCACCGTGCGCGACCAGGTGGGGCCAAGCGAATTCTTCAGTGTGCGCAGCGCGCCGTCGAGTACTCCGAGCCGCTGTGTGAGCTGTCCCTGTGCGCCACCTTCGTTGAAGTGCGTATCCCAGCCGGTGGTGTCGAACACGGCCACCGCCGGCCCGTCCTCGCGCGCCAGAAAGCTGGCGGCGGTATGCACGGTCTCGAGGTAGCGGCCGGCGCCGGTCCGGGCCGCTGCGGTCATGGAAGCGGCACTCGCCATCGCATCGGTGTCGTTCGTGGGGCTCATCGGTTGCCCGGCGCCTTCGCTGGCAATGCGGTCGGCGGCCAGCGCCTCGCTCAGGCGCTGCGACAGCACGGCATCGGTGGCGTAGCGATCGGCTATCCGCTGCAACGTATCATCGTCGACTTCGGGCAACTTCGACGGCGACCACGACGCGATCGGCGCGGGTCCGCGCAACACCAGCGGCACGTTCTGTCCGAGCGCCAGGCCCAGTTCGGCGCCCTGGCGCGAGTTCCGCGGCAGAGCGGCAACCGCGCGATTGAGCCAGCCTACCTGGCTCGCATGCGGCTGCAGCAGGCCGCTTTCGAGTACATCCTGACCGTCGAAGTGCGATCGCTCGCGGTAGGGAGTGGCGACCGCGTGGAAGATCAGCGCCTCGCGCGCGCCGTAGCATTCGTGCACGAACGCCAGGCCGGGGTTGAGGCCGAAGTGACCATCGAGGGCGAGCGCGCCAGCGGCCATGCCCGGTGCCTCGATCGAGAGTTGCTCTCGCAAGCGCGCGTAGTCCGGATCGGCGTACGGCGGTACGGCCGACAGTCCGTCGAGTGCGCCACGCTGGATGATGAATACGAAGCGTGCGTCAGTGGCGGCCGGCGCCGCGAATGCGAAGCGCGCGCACATGGCACTGCCGCCGGTGGCAACCCCGAGCTGGAGAAAATTTCGTCTGTGCATGCGTGGCTCCCGGCGTCAGCGACGCAGAAATTCGGGTGCCGTCAGCAGCAGTGCCAACGCCTGCGAAGGGCTCGCCGCGCGCGTGATGCTCTGGCGTGTCTGCGCTGTCAGAGCGCCGCCGAGCAATTGTGACGCCAGTTCGAGCGCATCGCGCCGGTCGCCGAGTTTCTGCGCAACGGCATCCGACAGCTCGATGCGCTTCATGAGCGCCGCGGCCCCGTCCCAATCCGAACTGCGGTCCGGCCAACCGGCCGGAGATCCCGGCGCAAACGGGCGCTGTCCCAGAGCGTCGAACGCATTCATGAGCCGTCGCTCGCTCTGCGGCGGAAGTTGCAGCCCGCGGCCGATCGAGAACAGGTAGTCCTGCGGCGTCTTGAACTTGACCGCGGCCTCGTCCCAGGCCTGCGGCGCGTCTATCAACGTGTCGTAGACCGTCGGCAGGTCGCCGCCGCTGCGCAGGTACGCGCGTGCGAGCTGCTCGACTGCGGTCGGCGGCGGATCGTCGGCAATGAAGTGCCGTGCCAGCTTCAGAGCGATGTGCCGCGCCGTAGCCGGCGCCGCGGCCAGGTCCGACAGCACCGCGCAACCCTGCGCCTGACCGGCTTCGGTGTAGCGTTTGCCGAGTATCGTCTGTGTACCGGGCTGGTGCAGATTGGCACGGAACAGAAACGTTCCTGGTGTGCCGCCGGCCAACCGGCCTTCGCCGCCTCCGAGCGACCAGCCCGTCAACACTCTGGCAAAGCTGGTGACGTCCGCCTGGGTGTAGCCCGCGTCGACACCGAGCGTGTGCAGTTCGAGAATCTCGCGTGCCAGATTCTCGTTGAGTCCGAGCGAGCGGCCATGTCCGGCGGCACGGCGCGCCAGCTCCGAATCCGGTCCGACAGACTGCTGGTTGTCCAGATACAGCAGCATTGCCGGATGGGTTTCCACCGCCAGCAACAGATCGCGAAAGCGTCCGGTGACATGCGGGCGGATCGCTTCGCGCTCGAAGCTGCCGGCGATACCGAGCACTGCCTGCTTGTCCACCGACACCGCGAAATGATTGCTCCAGAAATGTACCAGCCGTTCCATGAGCGGCCGCTCGCTGTCGATGGCGGCGCGCCAGCGGGCCCGACTGTCGGCCTGGTAGATCGGCCGCAGATATTGCGGCAGCCGCATGGCAAGCGCGTTGATTGCTGGGGAGTCGCCATCAGCTGTGTCGCCGGGTGGCGCCGCGCGCCGCGCTGCCCGACGCTCCGCCAGAATGGGCTCGGCACCGCTGACGATCTGCGCGGTGCTCTGCAATTCCTCCAGCTGCAACAGCGGCGCGCCGCCGCGCAGCTGCGCCTTGAGCCAGCCGCGCGGATCCGCGCCCGCCGCCGCGAGCTCGCCCGGGCGTGCGCCAAGCCCAAAGCGATTGGCGGCGATGGCTGCGGCAGCTTCGACGGTCAAGCGACGACTCCTTTGCGGCGAGTGTCCGGTCTGTGCATCTACAGCGCGCCAGTCAGCCGCGGGTTGACCTATGCCGCAGTGCGCCGAGCGCGCGGCCGGCAGTGTATGCTCGCCGCGTTGTGACCGAAACCACATGGTTCTACTGGGCATTGCTGTCGGCGGTATTTGCCGCGTTGACGGCCATTTTCGCCAAGCTCGGCGTGCAGGCCATCGACTCGGATCTGGCTACGCTGATCCGCACATTTGTCATAGTGCTCGTGCTCGGCACGTTCGTAGTGGCCCGCGGCAAATGGACCAGCCCGCGTCAGCTGAGTGCGCAAACGCTCGGCTGGTTGCTGCTGTCCGGGCTGGCGACCGGGGCCTCGTGGCTCTGCTATTTCCGCGCGCTCAAGCTCGGACCGGCATCCAAGGTGGCACCAATCGACAAACTGAGTGTCGTACTGGTGGCGCTGTTCGCGGTGCTGTTTCTGGGTGAGCGTCCGGCGCCGCGTGACTGGCTCGGCATCGCACTGATTGCCGGCGGCGCGGTGGTGCTGGCTTTGAAATCCTGATTGCGGGTATCCAATGAACTCCGACACATCGATGATTCTCTCTACGGCACATTTCGAACGCGGTGGAGACGCGGCATGAGCCGGTCGCGCCGTGGTCGTGGCATCTGGCCGACGCTGGCGGGACTGGCGGCCAGCCTGTGCGCTGCGCTGCCTGCTCATGCAGACACCGCGCCGGTGTTGCGCGCCACGCTCGACAACGGGCTGCGTGTCATCGTCGTGCGTAACACGCTGGCGCCGGTGGTCGCCACGTCGGTCAACTATCTGGTGGGATCGGACGAAGCACCGCCCGGATTTCCAGGCACCGCGCATGCGCAGGAACACATGATGTTCCGTGGCAGTCCTGGACTTTCGGCGGAGCAGTTGGCCGACATCGGCAGCATCATGGGCGGCAACTTCAACGCCAATACGCGCGAGAGCCTGACCCAATACCTGTTTACCGTGCCGGCCGAGGATGTCGACGTGGCGCTCCACATCGAAGCGACGCGCATGCGCGGCGTGCTCGACAGCGCTGCGGACTGGGACCAGGAGCGCGGCGCAATCGAGCAGGAAGTGGCGCAGGACCTGTCCAATCCCGGCTACAAGCTGTACGCGCAGCTGCGCGCGGCGATGTTCGCCGGCACTCCGTATGCGCACGATGCGCTGGGAACGCGGCCGTCCTTCGATGCCACCCGGGTGAACATGCTGCGACAGTTTCACGATGCCTGGTACGCGCCCAACAACGCCATCCTGGTCGTGGTCGGGGATGTCGATCCCAATGCGACTCTCGAGAAGATCCGGGCCCTGTTCGCCAGCATCCCTGCCAGGCCGCTGCCCGCACGGCACCTCGTGCATCTGGGTCCGGCGCACGCCGCGCATCTTTCCGTCGACACCGACCGCCCCACCGGCACACAGATGCTGGCGATGCGGGTGCCAGGGCTGCACAGCCCGGATTTTCCTGCACTCGAAGTGTTGACCGATGTACTGGCAAGCGAGCGCTTCGACCTCTATGGCCTGGTACCGCAGGGCAAGGCCATCGGTGCCACCTTTGCGCTCGACCCGCTGCCGCAGGCCGGAGTCGCTTATGCAGTGGTGTCCTTCTCGAAGGACGAGGATCCGAAGGCGCTCGATGTCGAGGTGCGTTCGATCCTCGCTAGGGTGGCCCGTCACGGCGTGCCGCCGGAGCTGGTGCAGGCCGCGAAGCAGCAGGAGCGTCGGCAGACAGAATTCCAGAAAAACTCGATCGAGGGCCTGGCCTCGGTGTGGGCCGATGCCGTGGCGCTCTACGGTCTCGATTCGCCCGAGGAAGATCTGCAACGCATCGAGAAGGTGACGGTGGCAGACGTCAACCGTGTCGCGCGCCGCTACCTCGATCTGGCTCACGCCGTGTCAGCCGTCATGACCCCGCAAGGTAGCGGGCGCCCGGTGGCGTCAGGCGGCGGGTTCGGCGGCCAGGAGAGCATTTCGCTTGGCGAAGCGCATGCAACGGCGCTGCCGGAATGGGCGCGCGCCGCGCTCGAGCGGCTCGAGGTCAAACCGTCGAGCCTGCATCCACTGATGAGCACGCTGCCCAATGGACTGACGCTCATCGTGCAGCCCGAAGACGTCAGCGACACGGTCAGTGTTTTCGGCCACATCCGCAACCGTCCGGAGGTCGAAGCCGGCGCCGGCAAGGAGGGCGTCAACCAGGTGCTGGAGCCGCTGCTGGCCTATGGCTCGGAGAAGCTGGATCGCCTGGCATTCGAGAGTGCGCTCGACGACATCGGTGCCGATGAGCACGCCGGTACCGATTTCGACGTGCAGGTTCTGGCGCAGAACTTCGACCGCGGAGTCGCGCTGCTTGCCGACAACGAACTGCATCCGGCGTTGCCGCCCGAGGCGATGAGCGTCATTTCGAATCAGCTCTCGCAAGTGGTCGGCGCCCGCATTCGCAGTCCGGGCTATCAGACGCAGCGGTCGCTGCGCGCCGCGCTGTTCCCGCCCGATGATCCCAGTCTGCGCGAGGCCACGCCCGAGAGCGTGCGCGCGCTCTCGCTCGACGACGTGCTTTCCTACTACCGCCGGGTATTCCGGCCCGATCTGACCACCATCGTGGTGGTCGGCCGCGTTTCGCCTGAGCAGGCCCGCGAGATCATCGGCAAATACTTCGGCGCCTGGCAGGCAGACGGGCAGAAGCCCGACACCGATCTACCGATTGCGCCCGCGAACAAGCCCGGTGCAGTGGCGGTACCGGACGCCAGCCGCGTGCAGGACATCGTCGTGCTGGCGCAGAACCTGGCGTTGACGCGCTCCGATCCCGACTACTATCCGCTCGAGCTGGGCAGCGCGGTGCTGGGAGGCGGTTTCTATTCCACGCGGCTCAGCATCGAGATGCGCAAGAACACCGGCCTGGTGTATTCGGTAGGTTCAACCTTGCAGGCGGGTCGCACGCGCGGCGCCTACTACATTCAGTACGCCTGCGATCCGCAGAACGTCAGTAAGGCCGCGCAGATCGCCGTCCAGGAACTTCACAGCATGCAGGATTCGGCGGTGGGCGGCGACGAGTTGCTGCGGGCCAAGGCGTTGCTGCTGCGGCAGATTCCGTTGTCGGAAGCCAGTGTCGATGAGATCGGACACGACCTGATCGACCGGCGGGAGTACGACCTGCCGCTGGATGAGCCGGACCATGCCGCCCGGCGCTACATCGACATGACGGCCGCCGACGTACAGGCCGCGTTCCGCAAATGGCTGCGCCCGGCCGATCTGGTGCGGGTAACCCAGGGGCCAACGCCGCAATAGCGCGTTGTCGGATGCCGGGAGTGTGAAGGCCGACAGCGGCGCACGGCAGCCTTTTGTATTTCAATAATGGGTCAGCGCAGGTCCTGTCGTTGCGTTAGAATAGAGCGGTCAGTTAACCTCTAGCTCATTGAGCGGACAGCCTTTTTTCTCCTACAGCAGTTATTCAGCCGTGCCAGAAGCCCCTGATTCGACGCCGTTTTCCGATGCCAATGCCGCCTTCGTCGAGGCACTGTACGAACAGTACCTGCGCAATCCCGCTGCGCTGGACGCCAGCTGGCGCGGCTACTTCGATCGGCTGGCCGCGGGCCAGGGCGGTGAGCGCGCACACGGCCCGGTAATCGCGGCGGTCGCCGCCCGAACCCAGGCCGGCGCGGTGGCGCCCGCGGGGCCCGTCCCCGACGGCGTGGCCAGCGAAAAGCAGGCCGCCGTATCGCGGCTCATACAGATCTACAGCAACCGCGGCCATCTGATCGCGCGCATCGACCCGCTTGGCCTGCTGCAGCGGCCGCGTCCGCGCGTGCTCGACCTGGACTATGCCGGTCTGGGTGAGGCGGACCTGGATACCGAGTTTTACACCGCTACCCGCAATGAGTGGATTCCCAAGCGCGCGACGCTGCGCGAAATTCTCAGCCGCGTCGAGACGGTCTACTGCGGGCACATCGGCGCAGAATTTGCCCACGTCTCCAATACCGACGAGCGCCTGTGGTTGCAGGACGAGTTCCAGCTGGGTCGGATGCAGTATCGCTTTCCGGTCGAGGAACGTCGCAACCTGCTCTGGCAGCTCACCGCGGCGGAGGGACTCGAGCGCTACCTGCACACCAAATACGTCGGGCAGAAGCGGTTCTCGCTCGAGGGCGGCGAGGCGCTCATCGCGCTGCTGAATGACCTGATTCAGCAGGGCGGTGCGGCCGGTGTAGAGGAATTCGTGCTCGGCATGGCGCATCGCGGCCGCCTCAACGTGCTGGTGAATGTACTGGGCAAGTCGCCGGCACAGCTGTTCTCGGAGTTCGAGGGCAAGTACGACGACAACCACATGCAGGGTTCCGGCGACGTCAAGTATCACAAGGGCTTCTCGGCGGACGTGCGCACGCCTGCCGGCAACGTGCACGTCGCGCTGGCTTTCAACCCGTCGCACCTGGAAATCGTCGATCCGGTGGTCGAAGGGTCGGTGCGCGCGCGCCAGGAACTGCGCGAGGACGCCCACGGCGACAAGGTAGTACCGGTAATCATGCATGGCGATGCCGCATTTGCCGGTCAGGGCGTGGTGATGGAGACGCTGCAGCTGTCGCAGCTGCGGGGCTACCGCACCGGCGGTACGCTCCACATCGTCATCAACAATCAGATCGGTTTCACCACTTCCGATCCGTACGACGTACGCTCGACCACTTACAGCAGCGATGTTGCCAAGATGCTCGAGGCTCCGATCCTGCACGTCAACGCGGACGATCCCGAAGCCGTGGTGTTCGCCAGCCGGCTGGGGATGCGTTATCGGCAGCGGTTTCATAAGGATTTCGTCATCGACCTGGTCTGCTACCGTCGTCTGGGACACAACGAGGCCGACGAGCCCGCAGCCACACAGCCAGTCATGTATCGCGCCATTCGCCAGCACCCGAGTGCGCGCAAGCTGTACGCCGACCTGCTGGCTGCAGAGGGCGTCATCGGCGCGGCCGACGCCGACGGCATGGTCGAGCAGTACCGCAACGCACTCGACTCCGGCAGGCTCGAGATCTCCGCGGCGCTGGGTCTGATCGGCAACAAGCACACCGTCGACTGGTCGCGCTTCGCTCAAACCGACTGGTCCGAGCGGCCGCGTACCGGGGTTTCACCGGAGCGCCTGGCGGCTCTGGCGAAGCGCCTGTCGCAGCTGCCGCCGGAACTCGAGTTGCATCCGCGCGTGGCGCAGGTCATGCGCAATCGCGCCCGCATGATGATCGGCGAGATGCCGCTGGACTGGGGCGCCGCCGAGACGTTGGCGTATGCCTCGCTGCTCGAGCAGGGTTTCGCGGTGCGGCTGTCGGGTCAGGATTCCGGGCGCGGGACCTTCTTTCACCGTCATGCAGTGCTGCACGATCAGACCACGGGCCGTCGCTACGTGCCGCTGCAGCACGTACGCGACGGCCAGCCACGCTTCAACGTCATCGACTCGGTGCTGTCCGAGGAAGCGGTGCTCGGATTCGAGTACGGCTACTCGACCACGAGTCCGGATAGCCTGGTCATCTGGGAGGGCCAGTTCGGCGACTTCGTCAACGGCGCCCAGGTCGTCATCGACCAGTTCATCTCCTCCGGAGAGGCGAAGTGGGGCAGGTTGTGCGGCCTGACGCTATTCCTGCCACATGGCTACGAAGGCCAGGGACCGGAACATTCCTCCGCGCGATTGGAGCGCTTCCTGCAACTGTGCGCCGAGAACAACATGTCGGTGTGCGTGCCGTCGACGCCGGCACAGATGTTTCACTTGCTACGCCGGCAGATGCTGCGCTCGTTCCGCAAGCCGCTCATCGTCATGACGCCCAAGAGCCTGCTGCGCCACGAGTTGTCGGTGTCGGCGCTGAACGAGCTCAGTCACAATGGCTTTGCCAATGTCATCGATGAAATCGACACTATCGAGCCGGCGCAGGTACGGCGTGTGGTGTTCTGCAGCGGCAAGGTCTACTTCGATCTGCTCAAGGCGCGCCGTCACGCCGGCCAGACCGATGTCGCCATCGTACGCGTCGAGCAGCTCTATCCCTTTCCGGTCGACGAATACCAGGCGGTACTGGCGCGCTATCCGCAGGCTTCCGAACTGGTCTGGTGCCAGGAGGAGCCGCAGAACCAGGGCGCCTGGTTCCAGATCCGGCATCGGCTGCAGGACCTGGCGCAGCCACGTACCGTCTATTACGCCGGTCGTGGTGCCGCAGCCGCACCGGCTACGGGCGTGGCCAAGCAGCATGATGCCGAGCAGCGTCGGCTGGTCGAGACCGCTCTCAATGCCACCTCGATCGAGCAGAGCCGCAGTACCCCGCGGCTGACATTGAATCCGTCGCCCGGCGCTCAGATCGGAGCGCCCGCCGCCGATGTCGGCGCCACTCCCATCAGGAAGAAGAGCCTATGAGCGTCGAGATCCGCGTTCCGCAGCTGCCGGAGTCCGTGACGGACGCGCGCCTTACTTCCTGGCGCAAGCAGGCCGGAGAGGCTGTCAGCCGGGATGAGAATCTGGCCGATCTCGAAACCGACAAGGTCGTGCTCGACGTTCCCGCGCCGGTCAGCGGCACCATCAAGGAAATCAGGGCGCAGGCCGGTGCCACCGTGCGCAGCGGCGATCTGCTGGCAATCCTCGAAGAGGGCGCCACCGCCACGGCGCCTGCCGCGGCTCCGTCGGCCGCAAGCCCGGTGG
>JBAUYT010000313.1:0-3120 GCA_049584935.1 Steroidobacteraceae bacterium | reverse complement strand
GGATCAGCTTCTGCTTCACCTTCTTTGCCTTCGGTGCCGTGCTATTCATCTATGAGCGCTACCTCAACGATCCCGACGAGGCGCCCATGGACCCGGTGCTGGCCCGATTCCGACCTTTAACTTCGAGCCAGCGGCGGATCGGAAAATACTTTCTGGTCGTGGCGGGCGTCTTGCTCCTGCAGATTCTCGTCGGCTCGATCATGGCGCACTATTACTCCGATCGCAGCAGTTTCTATGGCATCGAGGTCGATCGATTCCTGCCCTTCAACTTTCTGCGCGATGTGCACATTCAAACGCCAATCGTCTGGATTGGCTTGTCCTGGATCGGTGCCGCGTTATTTCTGGCACCCGCCATCAGCGGGGGAGAACCCAAGGGACAAGGCTTGCTGGTGGACCTGCTGTTCTGGGTGACTCTCTTAGTCGTAGTCGGTGCGCTCGCCGGTAACTATCTGGGAATCATGGGCTATCTACACGAAGGGTGGTTCTGGTTCGGGAACCAAGGCCTTTCCTATATTCAGCTCGGGCGGGCTTGGCAGGTCGGATTCTTTGCCGGTCTTGCCATCTGGAGCGTGCTGGTCTTTCGCGCCTTGTGGCCGACGCGGACCACCCTCGTACAGGCGACGTGGCAATTCTGGTCGGGACGCATCCGCCTGGAGCATCTGATCTGGGCGTCCACAGTCAATATCGCCCTGCTCTATGCCTTTGGCATGGTGCCGCTCACAGGTATTGAGAAGTCCTTTACGATCTCGGATTTCTGGCGCTGGTGGGTGGTCCATCTCTGGGTCGAGCAATCCTTTGAATTCTTCGCCGCCGCAATCAGCGCCTATCTGCTGATGGCCGTCGGCTTGGTTTCACGGCGGCTGGCCGAGCGCTCGGTGTATTTGGAACTGATCCTAATCTTCCTCGGCGGTGTGCTCGGGACCGGCCACCATCTCTACTGGGCGGGCGAGCCGGGGTTTTGGGTTCCCCTGGGCACGATGTTCTCGTTCATCGAGGTCCTGCCTTTGGTGTTGCTGGTCATCGAGGCGATCCAGCATCGGCGACTGATCCAGGCCGATGGTCAGTTCAAGTACGGACTTGCCTATACGTACATCATCGGAGCAGCGTTCTGGAATTTCGTCGGCGCCGGTGTCTTCGGCGGCGGTACTCTGAATGCCCCGCTGATCAACTACTACGAGCA
The DNA here is from genome assembly GCA_049584935.1 of Steroidobacteraceae bacterium. Lineage (GTDB taxonomy): Bacteria > Pseudomonadota > Gammaproteobacteria > Steroidobacterales > Steroidobacteraceae > FEN-1191. The sequence goes on along the minus strand of JBAUYT010000313.1, from coordinate 1,940 downwards.
CGGTACGTTCTTGACGCTGAATCATGCCCACACGGCCCTGTTCGGCGCCTTCGGGTTGCTGGGCTTGGGGCTCATCTACTTTTGCCTGCGCTATGCTGCGGGACAGCAGCATGCGTTCAGCGAAAGGCTGGGACGCCTTGCGTTTTGGCTCTACAACGGCGGGTTGGTGTTGTGGATTGTGTTCAACTTCTTCCCTATCGGCTGGCCGCAGCTCGACGCCGTCTACGAGCATGGGCTTGCCTATGCCCGCAGCAATGCGTTCTACAGCACGACATTGTTCTGGCAATGGATGCGTTTGCCTGGAGACGTGGTCTTCGCGCTCGGCGCACTGCTGATGGCGTGGGATTTCCTCATTAAGCTCGGCCCGCTGCTGCCTAGTTTCTTCTCGGGGGAGAAGAGAGATTCGCGCACCGGCTCCCAAGCCGGCTCAGGGCCCGTCGTGGCTCCGCTGAAACCGGGCGCGTAGGCAACGGTGGCCTCGGTTGAAATCGAACCTATTTGCCTATGGTTTTCGATCACAGTTTCTGCTGGCAGGGCTGGCGGGGCTTCTGCTCGTGCCTCTGTGGGCATTGAGCTTCGTCGTCGGGCTACCCGTCGGCTCCGGGTGGCCACCCACTTTGTGGCACGCTCATGAGATGTTATTCGGATTCATCATAAGCGCCATCGCCGGTTTCATGCTGACCGCGGTCCCCAGCTGGACTGGCCAGAAGGGGTTTGCCGGCCGTCCGCTCATTGTTCTGGCGCTACTTTGGCTGGCCGCTCGGGTGTTGATCGCGAGCCCGGCGCTGTGGCCAGCGCTGCTGGTCAGTGCGATCGATCTGGCTTTTCTTCCAGTGCTCGCGCTCTTCATCGCGTGGCCGCTGCTGCGCGAGAACAATCGCAATACACCGCTATTGGGGATCCTCGGAGTGCTGTGGCTCTCGAATCTGGTTTTTCACCTCGGGGTCATTCGTCACGATACACCCCTCGCGCTGCACGCCGCGATCGTCGGCATCGATATCGTGCTGATTCTGGTCACCGTGATTGGCGGGCGCATCATTCCGGCCTTTACGACCGCAGCCCTGCGCCCGACGGGCATGGGCGGTCTCGTGCACTCAAGACTGACGCTGACGGTGCTTAGCGTGGCGGCGATGGCCTTGGTCGCAATAGTGGATGTGTTCTGGCCCGACACCCGTCTCGCCGGCATGATCGCCGCGGCAGCCGCCTGCTTGCAGGGGCTACGTCTGCTCCAGTGGGCTACGCTTCGAACGCTGCGGCAGCCGATCGTCTGGGTGTTGCATCTGGCGTATGCGTGGCTACCGGTCGGACTCGCGCTGAAGGCAGTGGCTCTGCTGGCCGGATCTGCGATCGCGGCATTTTGGCTCCACGCCCTGACGATCGGTGCCGTCACCACCATGATCCTGGGAGTGATGACGCGTGCCTCGCTCGGCCACACCGGCCGCGCGCTGGTCGTGGATCGACTGATCGCGCTGGCGTACGCGTTGCTGACCGCCGCCGCGGTGGTGCGCGTCTTCGGCCTTTCAGGACTCGGATTGAGCTATCCCGCGGTCATCATCTTCAGTTCGCTGTTCTGGACCGCTGCGTTTGCCATCTTCGTCGCGGTGTACGCGCCGATTCTCTGGATGCCGCGCGCAGACGGGAAGGCCGGTTGAATCAAGGACAATCGCAATGACGCGCTCATCGCAGTTTATTTCACCCACCGAATCGGGAGATTCGACAACATGAACAGCTACTTTCGATACCCGCTGATCATGCTGTCGGCGTTGTTCATCGTGCGGTTCGGTCCAGCCGCCGCTGCCACCGATCCCGGCGATCTCGGTCCGCCGCGTGGCTCGCCCATCGAGGAAGCATTGGTGGCCCCGCCGAATGTGCCGGCAGCGATCCATCGCGATCATCCGGCGCGAGTAATCGTGCGCCTGGAGACCCACGAGGTGATCAAG
>JBAUYT010000312.1:0-1723 GCA_049584935.1 Steroidobacteraceae bacterium | reverse complement strand
ATATTCCATTCGCTCGCGGGATTGTCCCCAGTCGCCCGTTGCGAGCCCGTGATACCAAGACCATAGCTGCCACCGATGAGGATCAGCTCGGCGACCTTTTGCGGCAGCTTGGGATCGGCCTGGACCGCGAGAGCCAAATTGGTCAATGGCCCTATACACAGGATGGTGATTTCATTCGGGTGACTGTGGACCAGATCCAGGATGAGCTGGTACGCGGGGCGTGAATCCTCGGGCAGGCTGGAGGGTGCGACCCCGAGATTCGCCAATCCATCGTCGCCATGCGAAAACGGATCGCGCGGATAGGGTCGCACCAGCGGCGTTGGCGGACCTTTGGCGACCGGAATGGGACCGGCGCCGGCCAGGCTCAGAATCTTTCGGGCATTGGCCGCGGTTGCATCGGCCGGCAAATTCCCAGAGACCGCCGTCAGGGCCAACACCTCGAGCTGCCCGGAAGCCAGCGCGAACATGATCGCGACTGCGTCGTCAATCCCCGGGTCGGTATCTATGATGACCTTCTTCATGGGCAGCCTTAAGGACTGTAGGTATTAACCTATATACCCTAGCGCGGCGGGACCGTAAACGCCCGCGCCTGCTGGCGGCGCCCGCTTACCGAAGGGTTACCGGTGCTCCGTCCCGCAACACCTTGACGTGGATCGTGCGCGAACGCGGCCCATCGAACTCCCAGAAGAAGATCCTCTGCGAGTGGCCCAGACCCAACTTGCGGTCGTACACGAAGAACATCCGGGAGTGGCCGACCAGCGCGGCTTTGACATGTCCGGCCGCATCCTGCGGTGTATCGTGCTGGTGTTTGAAATCCACGCGGGTCGGAACCAAACGGCAGATCTCGTCGTGTACGTCCTCCAGGCCGAGTGGATCCCACGGCGATACGACGGTCACCGCCGCGGTCGAGTGGGGTACTGACACCAGCAGCAATCCATCGGCGACGCCGCTTTCCGCCAGGGCCGCCTCCGCCATCGGCGTAACGTCGATCAAGCCGTTGCCCTTGGTCTCTAGTGCGTAGGTCTTGAGCATGCTCTATCCACGGTTGAGATCGATTGGACTGTTCCGCACCAGGCTCGCGCCACGCGCGCCGATCCATGGCCCATCGTGTCCACGATAATGTGGGCAGCCGCGAGCCTCAGCCGCGTATGCCGCCAGCAGCGATGCCGGAACGGCTTGCACGATCGGCGCGAACCATTCTCTCACCCGTGGCAGAAGCAACTCGGTGCCCCCGCTGCCCAGGCCGGGCTGGTCGGTCACCACCAGCGACGGACGCCCCAGTTTCTGGAGAGTCTCGATCAGATCGCGCGAACGCGAGGCCGCCGCACCCTCTGCCGGAGCGTACAGAACCGTCGGGATCGTCGTTGGATGGTCAACGAAGAAATTCAGGTGGAAGAACTCCTCAGAATCCTGCGCGATGGCATGAACCCCGGCGGCTTCCACCAGCTTTGCTGCGCTGTAGCCTGCCGCCCCGAGGCTCGGACCGCTTCCCAGAACATCGAACATCTGCCAACTGCGCGATTGCCCGGCGAACGCGCGAATAGGAGCTGACAAACGCGCCTCGGTGTCGGCCAACTGCAGACCGATGGCGCCCAGCTCCCGGCGCATCTGATTGGCCTGGTCCATCGTGATGCGCATCAGGACTTCGGCAAGGCGGATTGCCAACAGATTGAGCGCGATCAGAGCGATCACATAGGTGCGCGTCCCCGGCGCCGGTGCGACC
>JBAUYT010000311.1:0-10235 GCA_049584935.1 Steroidobacteraceae bacterium | reverse complement strand
GAGTAACAGATGTATTCACCGGAGTAGTTGCCGCCGCTGACTGCGACGATGATGTACTGCTTGCCGTTGCGCATGAAGGTCATAGGAGTGCCGCTTTGCTGAGCCGGCATCCACACGGCCCCTACTTCCTTCCCGCTGGCCTGGTCATAGGCCCGCAGCATGGCTCCGCGGGGGTGGTCCACCGTCGTGGTCACCATGCCGTCCCCGGCGATGACGAGGCTTTTGGTAACGAGCGTACCGATATTGAATCCGGTCTGACCGGTTCGGGGAATGTTAAGGCCCTTCAGTGCCGGATTGTTGCGTACATAGTCCGGTGTCTCGCCGTGCGGGACCTGCCATTTGATCTTGCCGGTGTCGAGGTCGATGGCCGTGATCGTACTGTACGGCGGTTTGATGATGGATAGGCCGTTGACGGTCAACGGCTTGAAACCCTCGTCGCCATCTGCAGCGGCAGCTGGCGGCTTCCAGCTGGAAAGCGGTGCATCTGCACCCTGGTTGGTACCTGCGGCATTGACCATCATTGGAGTTTTGCCGGCGACACCAACTACGTATGGCAGGTCTGACAGTGTCGGCGGTGGAGGAACCAGCCCGATGGATTCGAAGCAGGAGTTACAGGCGTAGACGTAGACCGTGTGATTCTCGGGATTGAACGAGCCACCCGGCCAGTTGGTGCCGCCGTTGGCGGGACCCAGCATCAAAGTCCCAAGAGGTCCAGGCTTCTGACTTACGGTCGGGGGCGTGAAGATGGGGCCACTCCGATAGTTCTTGATCAGCTCCAGCGCCTGCTGGTGCATTTCCGGAGTGAAATCGATCAGTACGTCCGGCGTAACGCCGGTGCGCGCGTAGGGCGCGGGTCTGGTTGGAAACGGCTGAGTTGGCGCATACCACTCGCCGGGTACGTTGCCCTTGGGAACCGGACGCTCGACGATGGGCCAGACCGGCTTTCCGGTTAGACGATCGAAGACGAACAGATATCCCTGTTTGGTGGGTAGTGCTACCGCCTTTATGGGCTTGCCACCTACGGTGATGTCCATCAGCAGCGGCGCAGACGACAGGTCGTAGTCCCAGATCTCATGGTGGATGGTCTGGAAGTACCACTTCAGCCTTCCGTTCTTAAGGTCAACGGCTACCAGGCTGTTGCCATACAAGCCGTTGCCGGGCCGTGTACCGCCGTAGAAATCCGATGTGGGAGATTCAATAGGCAGATACGCGAGACCGGCGTCCGGATCGGCGGTCATTTCGGTCCAGATGCCGGTGTTGCCGGTGTAATCGGCAGAGCCTTTGAGCCAGGTGTCGTAACCCGGCTCTCCCTTTTGCGGAATGGTGTGGAATTCCCAGACCTTTCGGCCCGTACGCACGTCGTACGCCCGCGCGGAACCCTTGTTGTTGCGATAACTGGTGGGTGTAAACCCTTCCCGAAACGCCGAGCCAACCAGGATAAGATCGCCGGCGACGGTCGGTGCCGCCTGCCAGCCGATCTCGCCGGTAGTCAGATCGGGCTCGATCTTCTGATCATCGTCTTGCTTCAGGTCGACGGCACCGTTGTCGCCGAACGAGCTGATGCGCTGCCCGGTTTTGGCATCCAGCGCGATCAGGAGGTAACCAGGCGTTACGTACAGGATGCGGGCGGCGGTACCGTCGCTCCAATAGGACAGGCCTCGACCGGAAAGCTGTCTAGGCGCCGCCGCGCCGCGCGCCCCTTCGTGTTCGCCATGTACCCAAAGCAGCTCGCCGGTCAACGCGTCAAGCGCGATTACGCCGCGCCGCGATCCGGCTGTGGCGTAGACCACCCCTCCTACTTCGAGCGGGGTGCCTTCCAGCTTGAACTCCGGCCGGTTGCCGATGTGCTCGGTCTTGAAGCGCCAGACGATTTCGAGATCGTTGAAATTCGTGGCGTTTATCTGGTCCAGCGGCTTGTACCGACTGCCATCCCAATTGCCGGCGTAGGTCGGCCAGTCCACATTCTGAGGATCCCCCTGCCCCGCGGCGAACGTCGCCGCAAAAAGCAACGCCACCGGGAAGGTGTGTCTCAGCATGCCAGCGCCCCTTGTGTCCGTGTCGTGACGGATCTTGCAGGAAATTGTTCTCAGCCGGCGCCGGATGATACTACAGTCGGGCCAATGTCGCCGCGTCGAATTCCGAACCGCAGTATTTTGCGAGCGCGTCCAAAAACGACAGATTGTCCTCCGTTGCGTGGGCAAACAGAGTCATGCACGAACGGAATTTCAGATCATCGGGTGTACCCAGGATCTGCCGCAGCGTGCGTCCCTGCAGTTGCAGCATTGCATTGACGCATTGACAGAGCCTCGGACCTAGCACCGGATGCTGGAGGTAGGCCGCCGCCTCCTCACGGGACGAGAGAGCGTACAGTCGGGCATTACCGCTCGTGCCCAACCCCTGAATCTGCGGAAAGATGAACCACATCCAATGCGAGCTCTTCCGGCCCAGCCGTAGCTCGGCTAGAGCCTGATCGAACACTCCTTCCTGGGCGCTGACAAACCGCTGTAGATCGAAAGGGTCGTTCGCTATCATCGCTTGTGTCCGCAGGTGAGGAGCTCAGATGGCACCGCATACTCCAACGTTGCACGATCTGTCGGATCTTGACATCCAGAGCCGACCGCTGGAACCACCTCCGTCGGCGCTCGCATCGACCGGGATCAAGTTCAGGGGACTTGAGAAGCTGAAGCCGATCCCACTGCGGGAGTGGAAAGGCAAGCCGCGGCCGGCGGCCGAGTAGAGGTAGCCGGCATGCCGGTGTCGGTAGAGTATCTTCTGCAGCCGATAGATCCGACGACGTTTATTTCCCGGCACTACGCACGCGAGCCCCTGCTGATCAATCGCGGTGATCCAAGCTATTACCAGGGATTGCTGGCGGTGGACGCGCTGGATCGAATTACGCAACTCACTTAAGGAGTCCTTGCGCTTGGATACACAACTTCTTACACCGCTGATAGTGAGTCTGCTGATCGGATTCTCGATCTATCGACGTGCCCGGCGCAGCATCGGTCGCCAGCCGGTCCGGACCGCGAGGCTCTGGATTCGGGTCGGGATCCTCGGGGCTGTCGGAGGGATTCTGTTGGCCGCTTCTATGATCAAAGCCACGCTGCTCGAGTCGTTGGCGGCGGGAATTGCCGGCGGAATCCTCCTGGCGGCCATCGGGCTGCGCCACACGAGGTTTGAATCCACTGCGGAAGGCCAGTTCTACACACCACATACCTATATCGGGCTGTTGGTGATGGCCTTGTTCATTGCGCGCATCGCCTATCGCATCATGTCGATCTACGTCGCGCCGCGTGCGCTGGCGCCGCCGGAAAATCCGTTCGGGCAATATCAGCGGAGCCCTCTGACTCTTGCAGTGTTCGGATTGCTGATCGGCTACTACGTGGTGTTCAATTTGGGAATCTTGCGGCTGAGCCGTACTGCAGAGCCCTCGGTCTCACAGCCTCAAGTGTGATCTTTGCACTTCAACGTCTCCTGACGAAAACCGACATCTGGCGCCGGATGACGGGAAACCGCGGTCCGATTCTGCCGCCTAATCAGGCTGCAGCTGCTGGGAGCGGACCGGTATGTTTGCAGCTCGAGCGTGCGCCATTTTGCGGTGGGGGTATGGATGCTTCTGGCTGGTTGCAACGCCAGTAGCGATGGTGACGGCACGGGCGGTAGCTCGGTTGCCAAGCGCGACTCCGATCGGTGTATGGAGTGGTACTTATTCAGTTAGCGAACTCGCGGTAACAGCCATCATCAATTCGACGGGACAAGCGGCCTTTCTGCGCGCCGATGGCGATCTTGGCATCGTCGCCTACCGGAATGCCATATGAACCGCGCACCTAGTGCACACGAGTCAACGTAGCGACAAAGTTCGGTTCCCAGGTCTTGCCGCCATCCTCCGAGAACGATTGCTCGAAGCGATGTGAATCGGGTTTGATATCGGACCACACCGTGCGCACCAGAATGGTCCGTCCGGCATGCTGATCCAGGCCGATCAGTTCGCCGCGGCCGTCTTTGAACGCACCTGTCAGGGAGGAATTCAAACTGCCGCTTCTGCTGCTCGCATAGGTCTGCGTCCATTGATGCGAATCGGGGTTGTAGAGGAACAGTGTCAGGCCCTCGAAATGTCCCGTTGCGCCGTCGGCCTCGATCTCCTCTATCTGTGCCCGGCCATCCCATATTGGGTGAACAGTCACGGTTCCGTTGAGCTGGACCCACGCAGAGGATCCCGATAAGGGCTGCTGCAATCGCCGAATGTGCGTGTCCCAGGTGCCGACGTTGAAATCGAAGTCGCGCTGTCCGTCTCGCCGTTCCGGTGTCCCGGGCGATTGCTGTGCCATCCCGGTGGCGGCTGCGAGCAGCCCGAAGACGCTCAACATTCCTGCAGCAATCACCGATTTGCTGGTTTTCGACATGGTCGTCTCCCGCCAAGTTAAGGTGTCGATATCAGACCGCGGCGCGGCTGCGGCGTCGATGTGGCAATCCCGGACTGGTCCCGGCGATCGACGTTGTTGTCCCCACGGTACCCGGCCGCTCTGCGTAAACTAGGGAAATGACTGCCACTCCCCTGCTCTATTCGGCGGCCGGTGTATTCGTCGGCGTCATGGTCGGATTCACCGGTGTTGGCGGTGGGTCGCTCATGACACCGATGCTGATGCTGCTGTTTGGGCAGTCTCCAGCGGTTGCGGTGGGCACCGACCTGCTGTTCTCTGCGGCCACCAAGGTGGCGGCCACCGCCTCCTTCGGCTACAGCAAGCGCATTGAGTGGCAGATCGTGGGTCGGCTGGCTGCCGGCAGCCTACCCGGCACGGTGGCCATAATTGTGTGGTTCTGGATCACGCGCCACACACCCGAAGTGGACGATCACCTCATAACACGTTGTGTGGCGGCGATGTTGGCCGTCACAGCGATCGGGCTGCTGCTCCAGGGCCGATTGCAAAGGCTTGCCAGTAGACCCGATGCGACATGTCAACCCCGCGTGGAACGCTTCAAGTTGTCATTGACGATAGTTGCGGGTCTGGTCGTGGGTGCCGGTGTCACCTTGACATCGGTTGGTGCCGGTGCCTTGGGCACGGTGGCGTTATTCGCATTGTACCCACGCCGTCTGACGCCTGATCGGCTGGTTGCAACCGACGTGGCGCATGCCCTGCCCGTTACCTTGATCGCAGGCGTGGGTCATGCGGCTTTGGGACACCTGAATGCACCGGTACTCGGCTGGCTATTGCTCGGCTCGGTGCCGGGCGTGCTGATAGCCTCGCGATTGACGATGCGGTTGCCGGCTGTCTTCGTCAGAATCCTGATAGCCGTCATGCTGGTGCTGGCAAGCTACAAGATGCTGCTGCGCTGAGCGGCTGACATGCAGACCACGGCGCGGTATTTTTGCCGGTTACCGGGCCGACTGCCATCACGACGCCTAGCGAGAGGCCATGCAGATTCATCCGACAGCTTTGATCGAGGAAGGAGCCCGGCTCGGACAGGGCTGCGTCATCCACGCCTACGCGGTTATCGGCAGGCACGCCGAGCTCGGCGACGGCGTCGTGGTTCATCCGTTTGCCGTAGTCGGCGGCGACCCGCAGGATCTCGGCTTCCAGGAGGCAACTATTACCGGCGTGCGGGTCGGTGCGCGAACCGTCATTCGTGAACATGTCACAATCAGTCGCGCAACGAAGACGGGTGACTTTACCGAAATAGGCGCGGATTGCTTTCTCATGGCCTCCTGCCACGTGGCTCACGATTGTCGCATCGGCGAACGCGTCGTAATCGCAAATTCGGTGCTCCTGGCGGGCCATGTGCACATTGGTGATCGGGTATTTCTCGGTGGGGGCGCCGTAATACACCAGTTCTGCCGGATCGGTGAAGGTGTAATGATCGGCGGTGGCGCAAGGATTTCCAGGGATGTCGCGCCGTTCACGCTGGCAGCGGAGCGCAATGCGATGATCGGACTCAATGTGGTGGGGTTGCGGCGCCGCGGGCTTCAACGCGAGGCGTTCAAAGAGCTCAAGCGTGCCTATCGGACCCTCGATGTGCCTGTGGGTAATCTACGCGAAATAGCCGCTGCCTGTATCGATAGTGGTGAATACTCAAGTCCCGAGGCCCGCTCATTTCTGATCTTCTATCAAAGCGGCCGGCGCGGATTCGTACGGTCTGGCCGAGCTGCAGGTGAGGAGCCGGCCGATGAATAGCGTCGTCTACATGACGTCGGCGGACAACGGCTCGACGGCGCCGAACTGGGCAAAAGAGTCGGACGATTCTGCACGGATTTCCTGCAGCAGCTCCGGCAGGCGGTCGAAGTCTCTGAGCTTGTCGAGGAAATGACGCGCACCGAGCGCCGCGGCAGCCCGTCGATATTCCCCCAGGTCGTGGTTGGTGAGTACGATGGCAACAACCTTCCCTGCCTGGCCGCTGCTGATCGCGCGCAGCACCCCGAACCCGGTGCCTCCCCGCAGATGCAAGTCCAACAGCACCACGTCGACCGGTTGTGCCGAGAGAAGCTGCACGGCAGCCGCTTCGCTGTCGACCGTGCCCATCAGTTGTGTGCCCGGGACGGTAAGTATGGCCTCTCGCAGACGGTCGGCGAGCAGCTGCGAATCCTCGACCAGCAGCACGGATAGGTTTTGCTTCACGCGGGTACGTTCGCTCCCTGCGGCCATTGGTTGAGTGTGCCTCGGTTCGACAGCGGTAAAGTAAAGACGTTCACCGGAACTCGGGCAATCGGCGGCGACCTACAGCAAGTGCGTGGCTGTGTGCCACGTCGCCAATTGGAGACGCGACAGCCTGCGGTATTAACGCCCCGCGGTCTCGCCGGTTGAACCGGCGCATCGCTCGGCGTCGGCGATATGCATCACCCTGAGCGGAACCAGATTGCCGCGTTGCTCAGGGTATGCCAGCTCAACATCGGGTTGCTACATTGTCCTACAGACATATGAGCCCAAATCAATAGGCTGCGTGCGTCGGTGTGCATTGGTTGGAATCAGTCAAGGAACCATATGATCATGAGCAGATTGATGAAATCGTCCAAATCACCTCTAGTCGCGACGGCGCTCCTCGTGGCACTGCTGAGCCTGTCGACCGGGGTAGCTCGGGCAACGACCTATCCGGAGGCAATTTCTCTGTTCAAGAGCGCGGGCGCTAGCGCTGCGTATTTCTCCAGGAGCCACGCATACGCCGTGTTTCCGAGCGTTGGCGCAGGCGCGCTCGGTGTGGGTGGCGCATTCGGCAGGGGACACGTCTACGTCCATGGCCGTTATGTCGGGGATGCCAAGATGACTCAGCTGAGCGTCGGATTTCAGGCCGGCGGCAAGTCCTACAGCGAAATTATCTTCTTCGAGGACAAGCGCTCGCTCGATGAATTCGAATCGGGCAGCTTCGCGTTCGGCGCCGATGCCAGCGTGGTGGCCATCACCGCCGGCGCCAATGCCGATGCGGCCACCAATGGCACCAGCACAGGCGCCAGCGCAGGTGAGCGCGATGCGATCACTCGTGGCAAATACACCAATGGCATGGCCGTGTTCACCATCGCCAAGGGGGGACTTATGGCGGCAGCCGCGGTCGCGGGGCAGAAGTTCTCGTACGAACCGCGCGGTGCACAATAGCGCCGCGGGCGCCTGACTCTAACGGTTGGAAGCCGGCGATCCTGACGGCGCTGAGCGTGCGCCGTTAGGCTTTATCTCGTCCCAGGCGATTGAGGATCCGCGCGGCCACTCATGAAGATCGCGACGTTCAACGTCAACAGCATCAATGCGCGTCTCTCGGCCATGCTGCGTTGGTTGAGCGCTACGGCCCCGGATGTCGTGTGCCTGCAGGAACTTAAGGCGCCCCAGGACAAATTCCCCGAGAGCCCTATCCGCGACGCCGGCTACGGGGTGATCTGGCATGGCCAGAAGAGCTGGAATGGGGTTGCCATCCTGGCACGTGGGGCACAGCCGCTCGAAAGCCGGAGAGCGCTGCCGGGAGACCCGGATGACGCGCACAGCCGTTATATCGAAGCCAGCGTCGGTGGCATCCTCATTGGTAATCTTTATTTGCCTAACGGCAATCCGGCGCCAGGGCCCAAGTTCGATTACAAGCTGCGCTGGATTGGACGCCTGACGCGTCATGCAAGCGATCTGATAGCCAGCGGCAAACCGGCCGTACTCGCTGGTGATTACAACATAATCCCGACCGAGCAAGACGTCTATAAGCCGGAACGGTGGGTCGACGACGCTCTGTTCCGGCCGGAGATCCGTCAGGCCTTCCAGGATCTGCTTGCGCAGGGCTGGACTGATGCACTGCGTTCGTTGTACCCGCAAGAGATGATTTATACCTTCTGGGACTACTTCCGCAACGCTTATGGCAGGAACGCCGGTCTGCGCATCGATCACTTGCTGCTGAGTCCCACTCTTGCCCCTCGATTGCGGACGGCGGGCGTCGATCGCGATGTGCGCGGCTGGGAGAAAGCGAGCGACCACGCACCTACCTGGATCGAACTCAGCGACGGCTGAGTGAGTTCAGTCGATGAGGTTGTCGAGTCGCTCGATGTTGAGTTCGTGCGCCCGCAGCATCTCGGCCAGATCGGTATGCAGCTGCTGTTCAGATATCCGTGGTAGCGCCTCGTTGAGCTTTCGAACCACCCAGCCCTGTCCGCGGTTGAGCAGGCGCATGCGATCCGGCAGGTCCGCAATCGCCATCGCCTTGTCGTAGAAGGCGCCGACCGTATCGGATGGGCGTACGCCAAGCAATTGCAGGTGCTTGATCAGCATCCGGCACCAGCGCAGTTCGTCCTGCCGTACCTGATCCAACAGGGTTGCCAGTGGCCCCGGATCCGCGCCCTGCTCACTCTTTCTGGCAACTGCGGCACCGGCCCGCTCCGCTTCGAGCAGACGATTCAGGAATTCCACGATCTCCGGTTCGGCGAGTGGTATCGGCTGGGCGTCGTTAAATTCGTGCATGAGGCAAGCTGGGGACTGGAATTGCTGCATCATTGCGAGGGCGTTCCCAGTTTTAGTGAGACACCGCTAGAATTATATCACGCTATGATATATCTGGATCCATACAGATGACAATTTCCCGACAACATATCGCGGCGCTGTCCGAGTTTCGCTTCCGGCTGGCAAGATTCATGCGTTTCAGCGAGCTAGCATCGCGTGCCGCCGGTATCACTCCCAGGCAGTATCTACTGCTGTTGCATGTGCGTGGGCAAATCGACCGCAGCTGGGCCAGTGTTGGTGAACTGGCGGGCCGGATGCAGGCAAGTCATCATGGCACGGTGGCGCTGGTAAATCGATGCACGGAGCGCAGGCTGGTCCGCAAGCGCCGGAATCGCACCGACGCCAGGACAGTGGAAGTGCACCTGACTGCTGAGGGTCGCAGACTGGTAGGGCGTCTGGCAACGCGTCATCGGCGGGAATTGCAATCGCTGCAGGACGTTATTCGGGTTGCGCATGTCGGTTGATCCGGTACTGGCACCCGAGGCACATCGCCACGGGGATTTCTCAACCAACAGTCGCCTGCTCCTGCTGTCGGCATTTGCGTTGGTTATCGGACTCACCAGCACCGCCGGTGCTGCTCTGCTGCTTGCGGGCATTCGCTTCTTCACTAACATATTTTTTTATGGCGAGCCGTCGCTGATCGAGAGAGGACCGGCTGGTAACCATCTGGGCGTGGCAGTGGTGCTGATACCAGCATTGGGTGGTCTCATCGTCGGACTCATGGCGCGCTATGGCAGCGAGAACATCCGCGGACACGGCATTCCCGAGGCGATCGAGGCCATATTGTTCGGCAAGAGCCGGATGTCCCCTAGCATTGCGGTGTTGAAGCCCCTGTCCTCGGCAATCGCCATCGGAAGCGGCGGGCCTTTCGGCGCCGAGGGCCCCATCATCATGACCGGAGGTGCCGCGGCGTCGCTGCTGGCGCAGGCCTTCCACCTGACTGCCGCCGAACGCAAAGCCCTACTGGTGGCGGGTGCCTGCGCCGGCATGACAGCCGTCTTCGGCACGCCGTTGGCGGCCGTACTGTTGGCGGTCGAACTGTTGCTGTTCGAGCTGCGACCCCGCAGCCTGCTACCCGTTGCGTTGAGTTGCGCAGTGGCCGCCTTCCTGCGTCCTTTGTGGAACGGTCCTGGTCCGCTGTTTCCGCTGCAGGCTGAGCCCCTATCGGCGTGGGCGATCCTGTCTTGTGGCATTGCCGGAGTGGCCAGCGGTGCAGTGTCGGCCAGCATGACCTCCTTGCTGTACAAGGTGGAAGACCTGTTTGGCAGGCTGCCGCTGCAC
>JBAUYT010000310.1:0-9590 GCA_049584935.1 Steroidobacteraceae bacterium | reverse complement strand
CCGTCAGCCTGCGCGGCGCCGCGGTGCGCGCGCGGACGGCGCGCGGGAGCGGCGCGCAGGCAACTTGCTGGCGCCGCCCTTCGTGGCCAGGCTCTTCTGCAGCAGCGAGACGAAGTCGACCACGTTTGAGCTGCGTTGCTGCGGGGCTTCCGCTTCGGTGGCAGCGGCGGCCTTGGCCTTGCCAGCGTGCTGAGTCACGTATTTGTGTAATTTTTCCCGGAAGTCGTCCCGGAAAGAGGCCGGCCGCCAGGGGGCCGTCATCGACTCGACCAGCTGCTGCGCCATGTCGAGTTCCCGCGAGTTAATCCGATACTGCGCCGGCTTGCCCGCGGGCAGATTGAACTCTTCCGGGGGTACCAGCTCCTGTGGAAAGCGCATCAATACCAGCAGCAGCGCCTCTGCCTGGGGTAGCAGCGCGCACAGGTACTGCCGTGTTCGGATCACGACCTTGCCGATGCCGATGCGGTCGGATCTTTTGAGCGTCTCGCGCAGCAGCACGTAGCCCTTTTCCATTTTCTTGCCGGGCACGAGCACATACGGCTTCTCGAAGTAGGTAGGGCTGATGGCCTCGCGCTCGACGAAAGTTTCGATGGCAATGGTCTCGGTGGCCTCCGGAGACGCGGCGCGCAGTTCCTTCTCTGGTATGACCACGTAGTTACCCTTCTTGTATTCGAATGCCTTGACGATGTCCTTCCAGGCCACCTCTTCACCGGTCTCGGCATTGACGCGTTCGTAACGGATCGGCTTGCGGTCGCGGCTGTCGAGCATGCGGAAGTGCAGGTCCACCGTGCGTTCTCCGGAGAACAGCTGCACTGGTACGTTGAGCAGCCCAAATGAGATCGTCCCGTTCCAGATGGGTCTGGCCACGTCGTTACCCCCAGGGATTGAAAATCGTGAGCCATTCTGCCGTATCCGGTCACGCGTGAGCGCCCCGGCATCGTGTCGGAGGACACGCACAGCCGTAGCAGTCAAAGTCGAGGTGCGCGGCCGCGGCGGCCATTCCGATAATGCCGCCAAGCCACTCATCGAACGCCTACATGCCAAGAAAATTTTCTGCATTGACGGCGACCGAGTCGAGCGGCAACCGATCGCCGCGGCGCCAGCCACCGATGCAGGGGGGCAGGACACGCAGTCCGTGAGTCGACGCAGTTTTCTTGTCAGCGCAGGAGCGGCTGGCGTCGCGGCACCAGTTCTGGCAGGCATCGATACCGCCGCCGTCAGCAGAGGACAGCTCAAGCTAAGTCTCCATTCATGCCCTCATCGACACGCCGGCTTTGGAGCCGCTGCGCTTGCCACTGCGTGAACGCGCGCGGGCGGTGGCTCGGCTGGGCGCGGTAAAGCGGGTGATCGCCGCGCGCAGTGACCGCGCCGCTTGCGCATAGTCCTGCCAGGGCCTCCCACGCGTCAGCAGGTCGGGGGCCGTGCGCACGGTAAAGCGGGCCGGGTCGAGTCCGGTACGCACCTGGGTCCACTGCAGCGGCATGGAAACGGTCGCTCCGGGGCGGGCCCGCGGCGACAGCGGCGCCACGGCCGTGGCCATGCGGTCGTTGCGCAGGTAATCGAGAAAGATCTTGCCGGTGCGCTGATTCTTGGCCATGTTGATGAGAAAGCGGTTCGGGCTGTCCTCGGCCATGCGCGCACAAACCGCCTGAGCAAATGTCTTGGCTGCCGCCCAGTCGAGCTTGTCGCGCTTGCCGATGAGGGGTGTCACCACGTGCAAACCTTTGCCACCGGTGGTCTTGCAGAAAGTGCTCAGCCCCAACTGCTCGAGCCGCGTACGCAGTTCGAGCGCGGCAGCGATGACGGCTGAAAATTTGACGTCGGGGGCGGGGTCCAGGTCGAACACCAGGCGTCCCGGTACGTCGGGCTCGTGCGGCGCGCAATTCCATGGGTGCAGTTCGAGCGCTGCGCTCTGTCCGGCTGCGATCAGCGCCGGCACGCTGTCGATGGCCAGATAAGGTTTGCGGTCGCCGCTGATGCTGATCATTTCGAACAGGCGCGACTGGCCGGGCATGGCATGACGCTGGAAAAAGTGCTGCCGGGCGATGCCATCGGGTGCGCGCACCAGTGAGCAGGGGCGCCCCTCGATATGGGCCAACATCCAGTCGCCGACCTGCGCGTAGTAATGCGCCAGATCGAACTTCGTGACTGGCTGCCCGTCAGCGGCATCGGGCCAGAGCGGCTTGTCCGGCTGCGAGATGCGCACGCCGTGCAGGGTGTCCGCGTCGACACCGCCCGGGACGGCGTCGGCAGCAGCGGCACCAGAACTGCTGCGGCCGCTGGGCGCGCCGCGCACCCGGGCTTTGGTCTTGGAACGGCTGCTCGCTTCCATCCGAGTTCTCCTTGCGAGTGGCGGCGCGTCCGCGCGGCGCAGGCGCGAGGGTCGCTCCGCCTGCACGCTGTCGGCAGGCTTGTCTTCTCGCAGGCCCTTGAAGGCAGCCTGTCTTACCATCCCCGAGTCGGTCCAGCCGGCGAATTCGATTTCCGCCACGAGTTCCGGCTTGACCCAGCGCACGTCCCGTTCCGCGCGCGGCGCGCCATCGCCGGTGAAGGGGCTGTCCTTCACGATCAGGCGGTTCAGCGCCGCCTGCAAGGATTTGACGACGCGCTGGCCGAAGCCGGTGCCCACACGGCCGACGTAGACCAGCCTGTCGTTGCGATGTACCCCTACCAGCAGAGAGCGCACTCTGCCCTCGCGCTGGGTAAAGCCGCCGATGACCACCTCGTGGCCGGCTCGACACTTGGCCTTGGTCCAGCTGCTGCTGCGCCCCGAGCGGTATGGCACGTCCATGCGCTTGGAGACGATGCCTTCCAGTTCCATGTCGCAGGCAGATTTGAGCACGCTCGATGCTTCCGCCTCGATGTGCTCGAGATAGCGGATGCTGTCCGATCCGAGTCGCCTGAGTACTGCCTCCAGCCGGCTCTTGCGGCCGGCGAGGAACAGCGGCCGCAGATCCTCGCCCTGGAGGTATAGAAGATCGAAGGCAAAGAAGGTCAGATGCGCCGTTTCGTGTTCCGAAAGCGCCGCCTGCAGATCGGCGAAGCTGGGTACCTGCCTGGCGTTCAGCGCCACGACTTCTCCGTCGATGATGCAGTCGGGCAGCTTTTGCGCAGCCCGCGCTATCTCCGGAAACTTCTGCGTCCAGTCGAGTCCCTTGCGTGTCAGTAGGCGCGCTTTACCGCGCTGCACGCGCAGCTGCAGGCGATAGCCATCCAGCTTGATTTCGTGTGCCCAGCCGGGCGCACCAGGCGGTTGCTCGACCAGGTTGCACAGCTGCGGCTCGATGAAGCCGGGCATGGGATTCCTGCGCGGCGCGGGTTCGGCGGCGCCGCGCCTCTGCTTGACTGCGCCGCGCGCGGGCGCTGTGGACTCATCACTCCGGTTCGAGTTCCAGACCGCGTCGGCACGCGCGGTGCGTTTGCCCTGCGCAGAGCCCAGCATGAACGGCTTCGGGGCCTTGCCCTTGCCGGCGGCAATCGCGGCCATGCTGCGGCCCGAAGCCACCGATCGATCCTCTTCGAGCAGTGCCGCGGCGCCAGCCGGATCGGCGGCCTCGTCGCGGTGCTTGATGAGCAGCCAGTTGGTACGTTTGCCGCCCGAGCGGTCGTTGCGGATGCGTACCAGAACCCAGCTGCCGTGCAGCCGTTCTCCCTCCAGTGTGAACTTGAGATCGCCCGCGGCGAGGCCCTGCTCAGGCGAACGCTCGCCCTCGGGCACCCAGTAACCGCGGTCCCAGAGTTGCACGGTACCGCCGCCATACTGACCCTGTGGAATGGTGCCCTCGAAATCACCGTATTCCAGCGGGTGATCCTCCACCTCCACCGCGAGGCGCTTATCAGCGGGATTGAGCGATGGCCCGCGCGTGACTGCCCACGACTTGAAAACTCCGTCCAGTTCGAGTCGCAGGTCGTAGTGCAGCCGGCGCGCAGCGTGCTTCTGAATGACGAATCGCAGCCGAGGGAGGGCGGCGCTGCGCCTGGCCCGCGCCGTACGGCGCTCCAGGGTGCCCACGCGGCCGCCCTGCGGCTCCCGGGTCCGATGGAAGTCGCGCTTGGCGCGGTAAGTCGAGAGCTTATCTGCCACCCAGGCTCCTTAGCAGTACGCGGCGAGTTTCAATGACTGCCGCATCGCGGCGCAGTCTTGCGGGCCGCGGGCGCAAGGTCTGTAGGTCTTGTTCCCGAGAGCCGTCGGCGGGCGCCGCTACCGGCTGCCGCCATCGCTATTGTGCAATGCCTGCCTTATGAGCGCATCGGTCGGCGATTTTCTGCTCCGGCGGCTGACGCATTGATTCGATACTCCCCGAGACACGAGGAGCAAAGCCGGTGACGGAGAACAAGGGCAGTGAGGCCTCGGGGGACGACGGCGCGCCGGAGCAGAACAAGACGGAACAGAAGCGCATCGCGGTCACCATCGGCATCGGCTTTCTGTTCGCGCCCATCAGCGTGGCGACTACGGCCACGCTATCGAAGCAACCGAACAATGCCGCCGCGTCCCTGTTCGTGATGGCGCGAAACATCGGCGGCAGTGTCGGCATGTCCGTGGTCACATCGCTGGTCACCAGCCGTTCGCAGGTGCACATGGCCTATCTGTCGACCCACCTGACGGCGCTCGATCCGGGATTTGGGTTTTCACTGGCTGCAGACGGCCGCGCGCGCAGACCACGTGGCGCTCGGTCGGGCCACGCAACTGTACCGGGCCGGCCTCGGTCGCTACATCGACGTGCTGGACGCGGACCGTACTGCAAGCACCACCGACGACCAGATAGCGCTGGCGCGGCAGGCGCAAACGACGGGGCTGGTTGCGGTCCACAAGGCTTTGGGCGGTGGCTGGCAGGCGTCCCGCTGAGCGGCTGACCGCGCATCGGCCGTCCATCCGACAGGCTGCCGACTGCGTGGGGTACTAGATTGCAGGTCATCGACCAGTCATCCCAAGGATAAAGCCATGCGGTCAAAACTGTTCTTCATCGCGGGTGCGATCGTTGCGCTTGCCGGGCTGTGTGCCGAGGCGGGCAATGTCGCGCTGGCCCAGGCGCGTGGCGGCGGCGGCGCTACGATGGCTCCGGGGGTACCGCACGTTCCCGGCAGCAATCCCGGAGCGCCGCCGTCGAGTACCGGGGTTCCCCCCTCGAACACCGGGGTTCCTCCCTCGAACACGGGAACTCCTCCGTCCGCTGCTCAGGCGCCGCCGTCCGCCGGAGGCTCCTCATCCGGCGGCTATGGCTCTTCCTCGGGCGGCTATGGCGCCTCCAGCAGCGGCTCCTCCTCCGGCATGCATTGATTGCCAGCAACGTCCGCTCAATCCGCTCCTGGCCGGCGCGGCTGATGCCGGCCGGGGCGGCCGCCCTGTGAGCGCAGCGCGCTGCTATACTAAAAATAGAGGCGCAGGTGGCTGGCACACCCCGGTAACCGCTGGAAAGCGGTCGGCGTCGTAACTGATTCCTCAATCCAATCGAATACTTAATGAGGATAGAAGCATGGCAACCAGCGGCTTGATCGCAACGATCCTCAAGACGCGCGGCAAGGAACTGCACGCGGAATGGCTCCTCGGAATGGCGGCCGCCGGCAGTGCATCGGCACAGGGGCGCATCACGCAGGATGAGCTGGAGCAGCAGAGCCGCCAGTTTCTGCAACTGCTCGCCGGAGCGACACAGGGTGACCGTGCCGCCGATCCGAGTGCCCCGGAGAGCCAGGCGTTGCACAAGTTCCTCGGAGACCTGTCGCGCTCGCGGGTGACCCAGGGCTTCTCCTCCTCGGAAACGGCGAGCTTCATCTTCTCGTTCAAGCGGCCACTTTTCGATGCCCTACGAACAGCGGCAGGCAAGGATGCCGATCTGCTGGCCAGGGAAACCTGGGCGGCAACGGAACTGCTGGACGCGCTTGGACTGCAGACGGTCACGAACTTTCAGAAGGCGCGTGAGGATCTCATCAGCCGCCAGCAGCGCGACCTGCTGGAGCTGTCGACACCGGTGGTCACGCTGTGGGAGGGCATCCTGGCGCTGCCGATGATCGGCACGCTCGATTCGGCGCGCACGCAGATCGTCATGGAATCCCTGTTGCAGAAGATCGTGGAAACCGGATCGGAGATTGCCATCATCGACATCACCGGTGTGCCGACCGTGGATACGCAGGTAGCACAGCACCTGCTCAAGACGGTGACGGCACTGCGGCTCATGGGCGCCGAGTGCATCATCAGCGGCATCCGGCCGCAGATCGCACAGACCATCGTCCACCTGGGTGTCGATCTGCAGGGCGTTATCACCAAGGCCAATCTGGCGGATGCGCTGGCGATCGCGCTCAAGCGCACCGGCCATTCGATTACGGGTTGAGGGTCGATGGAACGCATACCGGTGCTGCGGATGGGCGAGTTCCTGCTCGTGACTATTCAGGTGGACATGCACGATCAGCTGGCCATGCAGCTGCAGGAGGATTTGACCGCGGCAATTGCGAAGTATCGTTCCCGGGGCGCGCTGATCGACATCTCGGCGCTCGAGATGGTCGATTCCTTCATCGGTCGCATGCTGTCGGACATCTCCAGCATGGGACGGGTGCTGGATTGCGCCACCGTGGTCGTCGGCATGCAGCCGGCCGTGGCGATCACGCTGGTGGAGCTGGGACTATCGCTGCCCGGCGTGTCGACGGCGCTCAATGTCGAGCGCGGCATGGCACTGCTGCGATCGGAGACCGCGAGCCTCAATGGACATTGAGGCCCAGGAAGGGGAGGCGCCTCTGCGATCGGAGCATGACATTGTGATGGCGCGCCAGCTGGTGCGTCGCGTGACGCAGAAGCTGGCCTTCTCACTGGTCGACCAGACCAAAATGGTGACTGCGGCGAGCGAACTGGCTCGCAATGCCCTCATCCATGGCGGCGGCGGCAGCATGCGGTGGCAGTTGTGCACGGAAGGCGCGCGCAACGGACTCAAGCTCACCTTCGTCGATGAAGGGCCGGGCATCCCCAATATCGAGCTTGCGATGAGCGACGGCTGGACCTCCGGCTCGGGACTCGGCATGGGCTTGTCGGGTGCGAAACGACTGGTCAATCACTTCGATATCCACTCTCGCCTCGGTGCCGGCACCCGTGTGAGCATCACACGATGGAAATGACCGTCGAGATCCCGGCGCCCAGGCAGAGCCGTCACCTCATCGACGAGGCCAGTAAAATCGGCGATGCACGCCGCGAGGCAGCGCGCATGGCGCAACTGCAGGAGCTGCCCGCGGAAGTTGCTGGCCGCGTGGCCATCGTAGCCACCGAGCTGGCCAACAACCTGCTGCAGCACGGCGGCGGCGGCGAGCTGTTGTTGCAGAGCGTCGAAGCCGATGACGCCTGCCTGGTCGAAATAATGGCGGTCGACCGGGGTCGCGGCATGAGCCACTCCGACCGCTGCCTGGCGGATGGCTTTTCTACCGGCGGCACCATGGGCACCGGACTCGGCGCGGTGCGGCGGCTGTCATCGGAGTTCGATCTGTATTCGACGCCGGAGCAGGGCACCGTGGTCATGGCGCGCGTCGGCGTGGGCACGATCCCGCACCTGGGCGCCGTCAACATTGCGGTCAAGGGCGAGATCGAATGCGGCGACAGCTGGCGGCTGGCCCGCAGTGCCGGAGCTACTGCACTGCTGGTCGTCGATGGCCTGGGCCACGGGACTTTTGCCGCGCAGGCCGCGCAGGCCGCATTGGCTGCATTCGACCGCTCGCCGTTCGATCCGCCGCAGCTCATCATGGAGCGCCTGCACCGCGCACTCGCCGGCACGCGCGGTGCGGCGGCCGCCTGTGCGTGCATCGATTCGAGCGGGCGCCTGTCGTACGCGGGGGTTGGCAACATTCACGGTGCGCTGCTGTCGGCGGATGGTACGTGCGGATTGGTGTCGCACAACGGCACGCTGGGCGTGAGAGTGGCCCGCATGCACCAATTCGAATACCAGCGGCCCAAGGGAGCGCTGCTGTTGATGAATTCAGATGGCGTATCTGCCCGCTGGAGTCTGGCTGCCCGCCCGGGTCTGTTGCAGCGGCACCCGGCGGTCGTGGCTGGGGTGCTCTATCGAGATCATGCGCGCGCCCATGACGATGCCACCCTGGTGGCGTTGCACTGATGGCCGATCTCTCCCAACGGCTGGCCGAGCGCGAGGCGGATATCGAGGTTCTGCGCGCCGAGCTCGAGGAGACCAACCGCGGCGTGGTGGCGCTGTATGCGGAACTGGATGACAAGGCGCAGCAGCTGCGACAGGCGTTGGAGCTCAAGAGTCGCTTCCTCTCGTACATGAGCCACGAATTCCGCACGCCGCTGACCTCGATCACGAGCCTGACCAATATTCTGCTGTCGCGTCTGGATGGTCCTTTGACCGCCGAACAGGAACGTCAGGTGACTTTCGTGCGCGGATCGGTGCTGGAACTCAGCGAGATGGTCGACGATCTGCTCGACCTGGCCAAGGTCGAGGCCGGCCGCATCACGATCTCGCCGGAGTGGTTCGAGATGGTGGATCTATTCTCGGCGCTGCGCGGCATGTTCAAGCCCATCCTCGGCGGCTCCTCGGTGGCACTGATATTCGAGGAGCCCAAGGGCGTATCGCGCCTGT
Organism: Steroidobacteraceae bacterium; assembly: GCA_049584935.1. Classification (GTDB taxonomy): domain Bacteria; phylum Pseudomonadota; class Gammaproteobacteria; order Steroidobacterales; family Steroidobacteraceae; genus FEN-1191. Next base: position 1,020 of record JBAUYT010000310.1, on the reverse strand, counting down.
ATACGGACGACAAGAAGCTGTCGCAGATCCTGCGCAATTACATTTCCAACGCACTCAAGTTCACGAGCAGCGGCGAAGTGCGCGTCGATGCGTGCGCTACCGCGGCCGACGAGATCGAGTTCTCGGTGACGGACACGGGCGTCGGCATCGCCGCCGAGCACCTGCCGACGCTGTTCGCGGATTTCGTGCAGATCGATACGCGCCTGCAACGCCGCCTGCGCGGTACCGGCCTGGGCCTGTCGCTGGCGCGCAAGTTTGCCGAGCTGCTCGGCGGGCGTGTCGGGGCCGACAGCGAGCTGGGCGTAGGCTCGCGCTTCTGGGTCGCGATCCCGGCCAACTACCCCGGCCAGTCGGCGGCCACCGTCCCATGACCACCGGTGCAGGCTACAGCACAGGCTCGCTGCCCAAGGAAGTCGCGCGGCAGAAGGTGCTGGTGGTCGACGACAACACCTCGTCGTTGTATGCCACCTCGCGCATCCTGCGGGCAGCGGGCTTCGATGTCATCGAGGCGGACAGTGGCGGCAAGGCGCTGGCACTGGCCGACCAGGTGGGGCTGCTGGTGCTCGACATCAACCTGCCCGACATGGACGGTTTCGAAGTCTGCCGGCAGCTGCGAGCGCGCAGCAGCACGGCGTATCTGCCGATCGTGCATCTGTCGGCGACGTTCATGGACAAGGAGGACATGTCGCAGGGCCTCGAAGCGGGCGCCGACAGCTATCTGACGCATCCAGCCGATCCGGCCGTACTGGTGGCCACCGTGCGTGCGCTGCTGTTTGCGCGCCAGGCGGACGTGGTCAAACGCGCAGCGGATGCGCGTTTCCGCAAGATCTTCGAGCTCGCTTCCGGTGGCATTGCGCTGCTGAGTGCAGAGCTGGTCTATCGCGAAGCGAACCCGGCGTTTGCAGCCATGGTCGGGCGTGACACGGCGGACATCGTCGGCTGCTCGTTTGTCGAACTCGCCGCCCCGGATCAGCAGGAGAAGCTGGCGATGCTGCGCCAGGAACTGGCGTCGTATGGAGT
>JBAUYT010000309.1:0-22892 GCA_049584935.1 Steroidobacteraceae bacterium | reverse complement strand
GCGGATGCGCTCGAGCAGCGGCGGATGGGTGGCGAAGATCCGATCCAGTCCGGGCGCAAACAGCATGTGGGCCACCTGCTCGGCATCGGCGGCGACCAGGTGTGAACCCTCCTCGAGCACCGCGATCTTCATCAGCGCCGCCTTGAGCCCGCTGGGCGTGCGGGTGAACTGCACCGCCGAGGCATCCGCAAGGCGCTCGCGCTGGCGACTGACCGCCGCCTGCAGAATGCGCCCGGCCAGCAGGCCGATGTAGCCCAGAATCATGATCGCCAGCCCTATCGCCACCCAGGCCATGCCCGAGTTGCCGCGCCGATCGCCACCGCGCGGCGCAAAGTAGAACACCAGCCGGCCGAGCACCGCGATGACCAGGAGCCCGAACACCAGCCCCATCAGCTGCACGTTCAGGCGCATATCGCCATTGAGTATGTGGCTGAACTCATGCCCGATCACACCCTGCAGCTCATCGCGATCCAGGTGCTCGAGCGCCCCGTGGGTCACGGTAATGGCGGCATCGGCAGGACTGTGACCGGCAGCGAAGGCGTTGATCCCGGGTTCCTGTTCGAGCACGTAGATCTCGGGCATGGGAACACCGGAGGCGATCGACATTTCCTCGACGATGTTGCGCAGCCGCTGGCGGCTCGGATCCTGGGTGTCGGGTTCGACGCGCACGCCCCCGAGCGAACGCGCCACCACCGCTCCGCCGGCTCGCAACTGCTGTGACTTGAAGGCCGAGCTCAGCGCGATCGCTGCGACGATCAGCACGGAGACGCCGAGGGCCGTGTCCGGATATGCCAGCGCGTAGCTCAGCGGGCCGAGAGGCTGCGGCCCGTAGCCCGGACCGGCCGGTTCTCGTGCTGCAAGCACCGTGAAGATCACGGCATCGAGCGCCAGCACCACCACGACCACGGTGACCACGAAGGCGGCAACGAATAGCCGCGATTGACGTCGCGAAGCTGCTTGCTGGGCGAAGAAGTCCATGGCGGGCGCCGCGCGCCGTGAGCGGCTAACCGAAATTGACCTTGGGTGCCTGGCGGACCTCGGGCTGGGCCACCTCGAGCGGCTGCGCTGGGGCGAAGCCGAACATCCCGGCAACGAAGTTGCCGGGGAACACTTCGCAGCGGTTGTTGTAGCTCATGACGGCATCGTTGTAGGCCTGGCGGGCGAAGGCGACTTTGTTCTCGGTGCTGGTCAGCTCCTCGGACAATTGCATCATGTTCTGGTTGGCCTTGAGGTCGGGATAGGCCTCGGCCACCGCGAACAGCCGGCCAAGCGCGCCGCCCAACTGGGCTTCGGCGCCCGCTAGCTGCTGCACAGCCGCCGCGTTGGCCGGGTTGGCGGCCGCGGCCTTCAGGCCCGAGAGCGCGCCGTTGCGCGCCTGCGTCACCGCCTCGAGGGTCTCGCGCTCATGCTTCATATAGGCCTTGGCCGTCTCCACCAGGTTGGGGATCAGGTCATAGCGGCGCGTCAGCTGCACGTCGATCTGCGCGAAGGCGTTCTTGAAGGCATTGCGCGCCGTGACGAGGCCGTTAAAGGTCGACACGAAAAACAACACGACGAGCACCAGGACCACCAGCACGACGATCAGAGCCATGACAGCACCGCCCATTGGACGTAGCGCAGGCTCAGAAGGTAGCGCCCTCTCCGCCAGAGTCAAGCGCCGGAGTGCCGCTGCCCCCGGCCCTGATTTCGCCGATCAATTCACCATCGGCGAGCTGCGATCGGCCAGAAGAACCCTTTTCTGCGCCCTGCGTCGCCAATCCTGGATCGACGCGCATTGTAAACTTCAGGTCTCGCCCGAATCCGAGCCTTTCCTGCGGCGAGAGGCATTGGCGCTGCAAACCATTGCCTGGACGGATGCACTGACCGGCGTTCCCAATCGCCATTTCTTCGCCGAATCGCTCGCACGCGCCTGGCGTGGCGAGCGCCGTGTCGGACCGCAATCAATCCTGATGATCGACATCGATCATTTCAAGCTACTGAATGACCCGACCGTATGCGGATGCGCCGGCTTGGCCCAGGAGCAGCTGACACAGGCGAATCCGTCCGGCTTATTCTGCTTCAGAATAACGTGGCCGGTCTTGAGAAAACTGTGCTGCCGCCAGAGCATTTCTCGAATCGATTCAACCGAACCCCAGCCGCCGGCGGGCTTGCCGGGGTGCTCGAATCTGAGTTTGGAACGCGCCATACCACAACCCTGTGAGACGGCGCTTACTTCAGCTGGCGCCCAAAGCAGCGCCGCCGTTGCCCGCGACCCGACCCGGCCGCACCGCAAGATAACCCAGCAGATGCTGAGTCAGTTCGCGTGCATCGGCCTCGGCGCCATTGATGAAGGTGGATTTCCGGCGCCGCAGCAGCGGCAGCCCCAGGGTGTACAGGCCCGGCGATTCGGTGACCACGCCGCCCTCATGACGCAGCTCGCCCTTGTGATTGATCACCGGCACCTGCAGCCAGGAATAGTCTGGACGATAGCCGGTGGCCCAGAGCACGCTGCGGATCTCCCCCTTGAGCAGATCGAGCGACAGGCGCGTCGATGACGGCGCACGCGTGGGCGCAAAGCGCTCGACCGGACCTGCTTCGGCCTCTCGTCCCTGCTCCCGCGCCCAGGTGTCGAAGGTATCTAGCAGACGACCGAGCTTCAGATCCGCCAGCGCAAACAGATTGGCGAGACCGCCCGAGAACAGCGCGCGGCCATCCCGTATGCCGGCGAGCTTGCCGACGAGCTCGATCCCGGCGGTGGACAGCGCGTTCAGATCCAGCGTCAAACGCTCGCTCGTGCCTACCAGCTGCGGCGAGGGCAGCCGCCGCGCACGCTGCAGATCCTCGATCTCATCGTAGCGCTGGTTCCAGACCCCGGAGTGCTCCATCCACCAGAGGCTGTCGCGGCCGCGATAGCTTCTGGGCAGCCGCACGTGCTCACCGACGCAGAGCGTCACCGGCCTGCCCGCGCGATGAATCTCATCGGCGAGCTGCACACCCGTGGCCGAGGCGCCGACCACCAGCACGCCGCCCGGCGGCAGCTGCTCGGGATTGCGATAATCGAAGGCCGGCACGGAGTGCACGGTCGGTGGCAGGGCCTGCGCTACGTCGGGCACTCGCGGCGCGTTGTTGGCGCCGGTGGCGAGCACCAGCGCCCGGCAGCAGATCTCACCCGCGTCGCTGAGGATCCGGTAGCCGTCCTCGGCGCGGTGCACTTCGCTGACGCTCGTCCGGGTGCGCACCGGCGCCGCTGCGGCGGCGGCGAAGCCCTCGATGAACTCGACGACCTCCAGCCGATCCATGAAGCCGTCCGGATCGGAGCCACCATAGGCATAGCCTGGCAGCCGGCTCAGCCAATTGGGGGTCAACAGGCGCAGCGAGTCCCAGCGCTCGGATCGCCAGGCGTTGGCGACTTCGCCACGCTCGAGCACCACGTGATCGATAGAGTACTCGCTCAAGACGGAACTCATCGCGAGCCCGGCGTGTCCCGCGCCGATGATGACGGCGGTGAAGCGTTCGATGCTAGACGACCTCGACCGTCACATTGGTCGGGTTGGTGATGATGTCGAACACCGCCGAGCGCTTCTGCGACTGCGCCACCAGGGCTTCGATATCCTTCTTGGAGGCATCCGCATCGACGTGGAACGTCACCTTGATGTTGTCGTAGCCATTGCGGATGTCCTCGTCGACACCGAGTATGCCGCCGATATTCATCTTGCCTTCCAGCCGCGCTTCGACGGAGCGCAGCTGAATGCCGCGATTCTGCGCCACCGCCGCCACACCTGCGGTCAGGCAGCTCGCAAGACCCACCAGCACCATCTCGACCGGGGTGGCGCCCTTGTCTTCCGACGCAAACACTTCCGGGTGATCCGTATCGAACGAGAATTCCGTCTTGTGCGATTGCTCCGCGCCAAGACCATGGAATCCCTGCACCGTGGAGCGCGCGTGGGTGCCGTTGAGCCACTTGCACGCGGCCCGCCAGGTGAACTCACCGGCGGCCGGCGCATCCTTGAGCGCGTCGCGGGCCGCCAGCAGGGCCTCGACGTTGACGCCGTTGTTGACTTGGGCCATCTGGTATCTCCTTTTATAAGGCCTAAGTGTTCCCGTCGCGGGGCATGCCGCGCCTCAACCCGGACGCAACCCCCGCCAGCCTAGACGAGCCTAACGAAAATCCGTGCACTTTCGGTATCAGTCGCGTTAACAGCTGATGTTGGATGTGTGCTGTCGGCAGCCTAAGATGACGGTCCCGCAAAGTCCCGGAGCTTAGCCTGTGGAACCGCTCAGACAGTTCGGCTTCGAGACCCGCCAGCTGCACGCCGGCCAGCGTCCGGAACCCAACACTGGCGCCCGCGCGGTCCCCATTTTCCAGACCACCAGCTACGTATTCGAGGATCCGGAATCGGCCGCGGCTTATTTCAACCTGCAGGAGTACGGCAACACCTACTCGCGCATCATGAACCCGACCACCGCGGTACTCGAAGAGCGGGTCGCAAGCCTCGAAGGCGGCTGTGGCGCGGTGGCCTCTGCGAGCGGGCTGGCTGCACAGGTCGCTGCCCTGTTCACCCTGCTCGAGCCCGGTGACCACGTGGTGTCGTCGTCGGCGCTGTACGGCGGTACGGTCAATCAGTTCAAGCACCTGCTGCGCAAGCTCGGCGTCGAGCTGAGTTGGGTCGATCCCGATGACCTTGGCGCCTGGCAAGCCGCGATTCGCCCCAACACCAAGGCCTTCTTCGGCGAAACCATCGGCAACCCCGGCGGCAATGTGCTCGACATCGAGTCCATCGCCGCCATTGCACACGCCGCGGGTCTGCCGCTGCTGGTCGACAACACCTTTGCCACCCCCTACCTCTGCCGGCCCATCGAGTGGGGCGCTGACATCGTGGTGCACTCGGTCACCAAGTTCTTAGGCGGCCACGGCACGAGTATCGGTGGCATCGTGGTGGACGCGGGCACGTTCAACTGGTCGAACGGGCGCTTCCCGGTCATCGCCAACCCCTCCCCTGCCTATCACGGCCTGCAGTTCCACGAGACCTTCGGCTTGTATGGCTACCTCATGAAGCTGCGCGCGGAGACCATGCGTGATCTGGGCGCCTGCCTGAGTCCCTTCAATGCCTTCCTGCTGCTGCAGGGCATCGAGACCCTGTCGCTGCGGATGAAGCGGCACGTCGAAAATGCACTCGCCGTGGCCAATTACCTGGAGCAGCACGAGCTCGCCTCCCGCGTCACCTACCCCGGCCTCGCCGCCAACCGGTACCGCCCGCTGGTAGAGAAATATCTGCCGCGTGGCGCGGGCGCGGTGTTCTCATTCGACATCCAGGGCGGGCGCGCGGCGGGACAGGACTTCATCCGCGGCTTGCAGTTGTGGTCCCACCTAGCGAACGTCGGGGATGCCAAGAGCCTGGTCATCCATCCGGCCAGCACCACTCACCGGCAACTCAGTGAGCAGGAACTGGCCGCCGCCGGCATCGGGCCCGGCACCGTCCGGCTCTCCGTCGGGCTCGAAGAGATCGACGACCTGCTGTGGGACCTGGAACAGGGCTTCGCCCGGGTCCGCGCCTCGCAGCCGGTGGAGAGCGTGCAGTGAGCGTCAATGAGCTGTCGCGCTACCAGGATCCGCTGAGCATCCAGCGCGTGCTGCTCAAGGCCAGGACCATCGCGATCGTCGGCCTCTCCGGCAACGCGCTGCGCGCCAGTAATTTCGTCGGCTTCTATCTCAAGCGTCACGGCTACCGGGTGCTACCGGTCAATCCGCGCGAACCGGAGATACTCGGACTGCGCTCCTATGCCAGCCTCAGGGAACTGCCCGAGCACATAGACATCGTCAACGTCTTCCGCGCACCGAGTGCACTGCCGGAGATTGCGACCGACGCCGCTGCGATCGGCGCCGGCTGCCTCTGGACCCAGTTCAACGTCATCAACCACGACGGCGCCCGCATTGCCGAGCAAGCGGGCCTCACTGTCGTCATGGATCGGTGCATCAAGGTCGAGCACGCGCGCTACATCGGGCGCATGCACTGGCTTGGATTCAACACCGGGCGCATCACCGCGGTCCGCGGCGGTCTGCAGTAACGACAGAGAGTGAGTCTCGCGATCCGCGAACCCGGCGGCACGCCGATAGGCAATCTGGCCTTCCCGTGCAATCAGCACCACGACGCCGACCCAGTCGCTGCGGCGCCAGCGCTCGCTCGATCGTGGCGTCCACCCGATGCGTCAAGCTCCTGCTAGGCATTGAGTCGCCTGCCGGTGGCGCGCTGGCCCCCGCAAGAAAGACAGTTTGTGCTGCCATGTCAGCCTCCTAATGTACTTGACGTCCCAGCAGTGTCCGCATGAACTTCCATGCGGCTTCGGTATCGCCCTGAGTGGTGTAAGCGGCACGCTCGCTGCGCAACGATCCTCCAATGGGCCCTGGCTGGTGTCATGGGGCGGCCTCGGTGCGTTGAGCAGCAACGCATTGCGCACGGCCGCGGAGATCTTTGATCGTCCCTCGACTCGGCAGCTCGATGCTACGGACGATTGAACGAAGCCGCGCTCCGAGGCCGGGGCCCACGCAGCAATCGTGCGGGCAGTAAGAGCGCGGCTCGCAGCAGCGCAAACACGCCCTCAAAGGCGATACCGAGCAACCGGAAGGGGATTGAAACGAGCCAGATGAGCGGCCAGAGAACAATTGCGATCAGAGCCAATGGCCAGCAGACCAGCAGCAATAGCAACCAAAGTAGAAAGGTCAGCATCTCAACACCCTGGACAGGCCACGGTAGACGCCGCAATGTTACCGCGTCTCACCGATCGACTACACTGCGCGCCGGCTCAATGCGAGACTCAGCCCATGCCAAACGTCATCGCCGAGGTCTCCATTCCGACACCGGCCCGATACATGGTCCGACTGGCCAAACACTTCGAGCATCGGGTCGCGGTCGAGAGGACCGAGACTTCCGCTACCGTCAACTTCCCTGACGGCGTCTGCACGATGGCCGCGGGCGACGCGCTGCTGACGCTTCGGATCGAAGCGTCGGACGAATCGAACCTCTCGAGATATCAGGAGGTCGTCGCGCGACACCTGAAACAAGTCGCGCCGCAGGAAACTGTCGAAGTCGTATGGAAGCCGGCTGGCTGAACCGCGGATAATTACGCGCTTTCTCGGACGCCAGCGCATGAACTGCGTCGCTGCTGTCTGCCACTGCGCCGCTTTCATGACCTCGCCTGCGCGCAATCGCCACAGTTGCACGCCTCTAGCACACGCCCGCTGCACATCTTGAGCGCGCTCATGTGGTTAGGTTGCAATCGCGCCGCCTGGGTGTCGTTGCTTTTCTGCCATCGCGTCAGGCAATGCCTACGCCGGCCAGCGCTTTCGTCTGCTCAGCAGGAGGCGCGCTCTGCGTGCTTAATGCTCGCCCCCTTTGTGCAGGAAAAGCAATGCGAACCCTACTCCCCCGATTGGGCGTGGCCTTACCCGTTTTACTGTTTGCGAGCAGTCCGCTGATTGCCCATGCCGATGACGGCCCCTATGTCGGAGTCGAGGGCGGCATGAACTGGGAGAGCCCTCAGGATCTCCGCCAGGGCAACTCGGTGATCGACCGCATCCACTTTGACGAAGGCTGGGCGGCCGGCGCTAGCGCCGGTTACTCCTTCGCCAATGGCCTGCGCCCGGAGTTGGAGCTGGACCATCGCTCCAATCATCTGGATCACGATGGAGTGGGACTCGACCACGGCCTCGACCGCGCCGACAGCGCGTTCGCCAATCTGTGGTACGACATCAAGGTCCCGAGCGGCTTTTTCAGCGTTGTGCATCCTTACCTGGGTGGCGGCGTCGGCGCAGTGCGCTCGGGCTATCACAACGCCAACCTCGGCGGGTTTCCGCTGGCTTCTGACTACGCCACCGAGTTCGGCTATCAGGCCGGTGGCGGACTCAACTACGACGTCACCCGCCACCTGACCTTGGGCCTCGATTACCGTCATGTCTGGAGCAATCGCGGTAGCTTTGCCGCACCGTTCGCGGCCGGCCCGCCGATCGACCAGCGCTACCTGGCAAACACCGCGTTGCTCAGCGTCCGCTATACCTTCGGCTCACCCTCAGCGCCTGAGGCGCCGGCCGCGGCACCGCCACCACCACCACCTCCGCCGCCGGCTGCACCCGCGCCCGCGCCTGAGCCGCCACCGGTGGCCGCCACGCCGGCGCCGTGCACCGCCCCGCCAGGCTTCCAGGTCGATGCCAACTGCCACATCATCGAGCAGACGGTCATCGTCCGGGCCGTGGATTTCGAGTTCAACTCCACCAAGCTCACCGCCCCCGCGCAGCAGACGCTGGATCAGGTCGCAAGCGCGCTGGCGCAGCAGCCTGAGCTGCGGATCGAGATTCAGGGTTATACCGATTCAATCGGCAAGGATGCCTACAACCTGCAGCTCTCGCAGCGGCGCGCCGACGCGGTGAAGGCCTATCTCGTCAGCAAGGGCGCCAAGGGCAGCACGCTGACTGCGCGCGGCTATGGCAAAGCCGATCCTGTGGCAAGCAATGACACCCCCGAGAACCGTGCCAAGAATCGGCGCGTGGCCTTTGTGGTGACCAACTCCGTTCCCAACGTCAAGGTGGATGTCGAGCCGGCAACGTCGGCATCGACCGAAGCCGCTGAGCAGGGGGGCGAGCACCCCGCCAAGTAGGTGCCGGTGCTGGCAGCGAGCGTCCCCAATTGCGGGCGCTCGCTGCCGAGCCTGCTGCCCGGCTTACAGCAGCTTCAGCGTGTCGGGCCCCTTCTCTTCCAGCTCCAGCATCGGCATCTCCTGCTGGGCCAGCCCCTGGATTTCTCCACCAATACCCAGTAGCTGTGTCACGCCGGCCTGAAGCTGCTTCTCCCGCCGCGCCCAGCGCTGGATCGTCAGGCTCCTTTCGGACTCCAGCTCCTCGCGCATGCGCTTGAAAGTTTCGTAAACCGCCTTCAGCTTCTGCGCAAACTGCGGCGAGGTCAGATAGTCGTACAACGCCTCCATCTTCTCGCCCTTGCCGGCGGACACGGCGCGCTGGCGATGCAGATCGATGAGTCCCAGGCGCAGCGCCTCTGCCATCCCGACTGCGCACGAGGGCTGAGTCACCCAGATCTCCTCGTGCAGCGCGAACAGCGCTGACTGCGGCCAGTCTTTCGGGGTTGCGGTTGGCGTCGTGACCAGAATGCCGACCGCGGCACCACACTGCCGCATGTCTTCCTTGAGCTTCGGAATCCACTGCAGGCTCCAGTCCTTGGCGCGCTTGGTTTCCCACAGGATCGTGCCTGCGATCTGACCCGTGCGGGTGATGACATGCTGCAGCACGTCCCCGCCCCGCTGTCCTTTCTTCACCTCTTCGATGGTGTCGAGCGGAAATGCGCGCCGCAGCCCCTCCTCGATGGCGAGTTCGAGCACCTCTCCCTGCAACTGCTGCGAGCCCTGATCCGCCTTGCGCTGCGCCTCCACCAGCTGGGAGCGCATGTCCGCGATGGTCTTCTGTAACTCCGCCTCCTTGAATCCTGCGCGCTCCTGTTCCTGCGCTCGAACCTGCGCTTCCCGCTCCGCCGTGCGCGCGTCCACTTGCCGTTGCACTTCCAGGGCCATGGCGCCCTTCTCGTCCTTGAGCTGCTGCCGTTCCTGGCGCAGCGCCAGCTGTTCCGACTGCAACGCCGCCAGCCTCGCCTGGCTCTCGGAAAGCTGGAATTTCAGCGCCTCGAGTTGCGGCCTTGCCGCCTGCTGGGTCAGCGCGCGCACCTCGGCCAGCGCCTTGGCGTGGTCGGCCGCCTGCGATGCCAGCAGCTGCTGCACAGTCTGGAGTTCCTGCCGGGCGGAGCGCTCCTGCTGCGCCGCCATGTCCCGCGCGCGCCGCTCGACCGTCTGTCGCTCCCGTTCGCGGACCGCCGCCAACGCATCCGTGCTCGTCTGTCCGAGCGCATCCAGCGCCTTCTTGGCAAAACCGTCCCGCAGGCTGAATTCGTGCGCGCACGAGGGGCAGGTGACGGTCGTCTCCGGGGGCAGCAGCAACTCTTCTCTCAAGGCAGCGGACTCATCGAGCATCACAACCCCCGTTAGTTTTTCCCTCCGTCCGCCGCCAGGCTTTCGCGTGCCCTCTGCCGGAAGAAATGGCGCAGCGAGTCTAGTTCCTGGTCACTTAATTCGGCAAACCTCGGCATGCCGCGCGACACCAGCGCGCCATCGCGCACGATGTGCGCAAACGCCTGCGGCGATAGCGGCACTGGCGATGCCCGCAGATCCGGTGCAATGCCGCCTGCCACCACGGCCATACCATGGCACAGCACGCACTTGCGGTAGAGACGCTCGCCCTGCCTGGCCTTGGCCGGGTCGATCTTGAATTCCGCCATCTCCAGCGGCACCGCTGGCTTGCGCGCGGGCGTGGGTGGCAGCGCGCCGGTGGCGTCGAGCGCGAAGGTCAGCAGCCGCCGCGGATGCACCCGCGGGTCCCATCCCCAGCGCGCGGAGATGGCGCCGAATGCGGCGCCCGTGCCGCCCAGCGGTCCTGCGGTAATGGTGAGGTATTGGCGGCCATCGACGCTGTAAGTGATGGGTACGCCGGTGACCGCCACTCCGGCAAAGAATGACCAGAGATCCTGCCCGGTCTGCGCCGAATACGCGTGCAGCTGGCCATCCGGCAATCCCTGAAAGACCAGGTTGCCGCCGGTGGCCAGGGTGCCGCCGTTGGATATGCCCGGGGTCTCCACCTGCCAGACGATGTGCTTGGCAATCGGATCCCAGGCCTTGAGCACGCTGCGGCCCGCATCGCGCGGCACATCACCACTGCCGATGGACAGCCCCGTGAATTCCGGTGTGCCGACCTGCGGACTGAACCGCTTGAGGTTGACGCCGGCATCGCCGAACTCCGCCGGCATCTCCAGTGTCGGCACGTACACCAGGCCGGTCAGCGGACTGTAGGATTGCGGCGTCCAGTGATGCAGCGCCTCGAAGCTCGGCCACAGCAGGATGCTCTTCTTTTCGTAGCGCGCGCCGGGCGCGAGCACCGGCCTGCCCGTCTTGAGATCCACGTGGTCGGCCCAGGTGACAGTGCCCAGCTTGTCGGCCGAGATCAGCTGGCCGTTGTGCCGATCCAGCACGTAGAAGAAGCCATTCTTCGCCGCCTGCAGTAGCACCTTCCGCGGGCGGCCCTCGATGCTCAGGGTCGCCAGCGTCATGTCGGTGGCGGCATCGTAGTCCCACGCATCCCCGGGCGTAGTCTGGTAGTGCCATACATAGTGGCCGGTATCGGCATCGACCGCCACCACGGAGGCGACGAACAGGTTGTCGCCGCCCTCGGGGCTGCGGATCTTCCAGTTGGTCGGTGTGCCGTTGCCGGTGCCGATGTAGAGGCGGTTGAACTCGGGGTCGTAGGTCATGGCGTTCCAGGCCGCGCCGCCGCCGCCGTACTTCCACCACTCGCCGGTCCAGGTCTTGGCGGCCATCGCCATCACATCATCCGAGGCGGCGCCGTCACGGCTGCCGGGCTGGCCTGGCACCAGGAAGAACCGCCAGACCTGCTGGCCCGACTCGGCGTCGTAAGCCGTCACGTATCCGCGCAGCGGCGCAAAGTCCTCGCCGGCGAAGCCGATGACGATCTTGCCGTTGAACGCGCGCGGCGCGCCGTTGATCACCGCGCCATTGGCAGGATCGACCGTCTGCACGCTCCAGGCCAGACTGCCATCGGCCGCATTCAGCGCAATCAGCCGGCCATCGGTGGTTCCGGCATAGACGCGGTGGCCCCAGAACGCAATGCCGCGAATGCCCCAGGCCACGCGCAGCTTGGCGCCCGCCGCCTCGGGTGCCTTGGCGTCATAGCGCCACAACAGCTTGCCGCTTCTGGCATCGATGGCGTGGATGATGCCGTGACCGGCGCCGAGATAGAGCACACCATTGACGGCCAGAGGTGTCGTAATCGAGTTGGTGACGTCCAGATCCAGGGTCCAGGCCAGGCCCAGCCGTCGGACGGTCGCGGTATTCACCTGCGCCAGCGGACTGTAGTGACCTTCGTTGAAGGTGCGTCCGTAGGCCAGCCAGTTACTGCCGTCCTGCTCGTTGGACAGCGCGGCATTGTCGATGGCGCGCGGCGCGGCGCCCGCGCCGAGCAACGTCACGCACAGCAGCATCACGGCCACTCGATGGCTCACGGTTTCCACTCAATTCAGGGGGCTTCGGTACCGTAGTTCTGCACCAGGTACTCGGCAATGGCATCGACCTGCTCGTCGGCAATTGGCGCGCCGTAGACCTTCTTCATTTTCTGCACCTCAGCCTTCCAGAAGGCCAGCGGCTTGTCGCGTGGCTGCGTGCTGATGTAATCGGCCGAATGGCAGATGAGGCACTGCGCATTGGCTAATTCCGCGCCCGGACCCGGCTTCAGGGTGGCGGTTTCCTGCGGCAGTTCGATCCTGAGACCTTCGGCGGCGCTCCCGGCCGCGGCCGCCAGTCCGATTGCAACCATCCAGATCCTACCTGCGGGCTTCATGAACGAACGACTACGCTGCTTTCACATGCGTGGTTTCGACCACGTTGCGCATGTAGCCCGACGGGTTCCAGAGCGCATCGAGCGGCTGGGACTGGCCGATCGTGTTGAGCGCGCGCACCTGGATGGCATGCGCGCCGCGCGCGAACGACAAGGTGGTCTGCCACTCCCGGAAGGAATACCGGCCAAGGTCCCGACCCAGCGTGGTCGGCTTCCAGTTGATGCCGCCATCGACCGACACGTCGACTTCGCGTATGCCGTAGCCGCCGTCGAAGGCGATTCCACGCACCACCACGGGATGCCCGGCTCTCACGGTCGCACCCTCCTTCACGTTGGTAATGAACGAGCGCACCGGGAAGCGCGCGATCGGCACCGTTTTCTTGACGGTGCTGCCGGGCGTCACACAAGCGCAGGGGTTGTCGGGTATTCGGTAAGCGGTCGCCATCCAGAAGTTGTCGAGCACGGTATCGAGCACCGTCACCTCGTTCAGATGCTTGACCCAGTAGGTGCCAAAATATCCCGGTACCACCAGGCGCAGCGGATAGCCGTTGAGCATCGGCAGGTCGGCGTCATTCATCGAGTAGGCCAGCATGACCTCGCCGTCCGCCGCGTGATCGAGCTCCAACGCCTTGGCGAAATCGGGAGTCGCCGGCAGCACCGGCCCGTCGAGTCCATCGAACCGCACCTGTTTGGCCCCGGTCTGGACGCCGGCCATGTCGAGTACGGTCTTCAGCGGCACTCCGCGCCACTTGGCGTTGCCCATGGCGCCGTTGCCGAGCTGGCCTCCCGCCACGCGCGGCGTAAAAAAAGCACGGCTGTTGCCGGAACATTGGTTGACCGCCACGTACTCGATCGGCTCCAGCTTCCTGAGATCCGCAAGGCTCAGCTCGAGCGGCGTATTCACCTTTCCCTTGATGCTGATCCGGAAGGCGTTGGGATCGATCTCGGTCGGAATTCCCGCCAGGTGATAGCGCACGAAGAAAGCGTCGTTGGGCGTAATCACGCCCTCATCGAATATCTCGAAAGGCGTTTCCAGCTGTGGAGGCCGGCTGGTCTGCAGGATCAACGGCCGCTTTTGCGGGTACTGCGCCAGCGGACGCTCGCCGTTGCCCACCGGCAGCACGACGCCGTCTGCGGCCCGTACTTTGGTTGCGCGCGCACCGAGCAGAGATCCGATGCCCATGGCCGCGGCACCGGTCAGAAAGCCACGGCGCGTTGCGCCGGCTCTATCGTTCGACTTGGCCACTTGCCCCACCCTTATAGGCAAACAAGCGACCGCTACGATAGTCGAAGAACCCCGCCACCGCGACAACGACGATCGGTCGGCCAAATACCCGGGTCGGATCAATCACATGCAGATAGCCGAGCCGCGCGCCACGGCGCTACTCATCAGGCCGCATATCTATGCCCCGATCCCTGGCGAGAATCAACAGTACGCTGCCCACCACGAGCACGGAGGCAACCACCGATCGCATCGTCACGATCTCTCCCGCGGCAAAGTAGCCGAGCGCCAGTGCTATGACCGGATTGATGTAGGCGTGGCTGGATACGCGTGTAACCGAGAACCGTGCCAGCAGCCAGACGTAGCACGTAAATGCGATCAGTGAGCCGAATACGATCAGATACAGCAGCGCCAGCGCGGCACTCAGGGTCATGTGTGGCAGTGGGATGAGCTCCCCGCTCACCGCCGACCAGGCGAGCAGTACCACGCCGGCGATCATCATTTCGGCGCCCGCGGTCAGGACTCGGGATGGATGCAGCTTCAATCGCCCCGACAGCACCGCTCCCAACGACCAGGCGACTCCCGCCGCCAGAATGGCCAGGCTCGGCAGGCGCGCCAGCTGCTGCCGGTCGTTGTGGAACATCAGCAACGCCACTCCTGCAAAGCCCGTGATCACGCCCACCAGTACCCGCCATTGCAGCGCCTGCGTCCGGAAGATGAATACCTCCAGGATGATCGCGGTCAGCGGCAGCGTGGCCTCGATGATGGCGGTCATGGACGAGGACACGTACCGCTCCGCCCAGAACAGCGGCCCATAGGTGGCCACGAACATGCAAAAACTGACCAGTGCCAGGTTGCGCCACTCGAGGCGTGACGGACGGGGTTGCCCGCGCAGGCGCATGACGGCGTAGAGGATCGAGCCAGCCACTAAAAAACGCACACCGGCGGTAAAACAGGGCGGGATCTGCAGCACCGCCACGCGGATGGCAAGAAACGTTCCACCCCAGAAGAGATAGATGGCGCCAAAGCTTAAGGCAACACGCGGGTCCCACCGGCTGATCCTGGCGCTGCTAACCACTAATGTATTCATAGACGGTTAGTCTAGCCACGTTGTCGCATAACCTGTAAAGTTATTTTTAGTGGTTATATGAGCAAGACCGCGGCACTCCAGGACTTCCAGCTGATCGCCGACCATCCGGTGCTGGATTTCATCAACACGCTCGACAACCGCTTCATCCCGGCCGGGGCGGCGGAGCGGCTGCCCCAGTACGCTGATTTGCTGCGCTTTTCGAACCAGGCGTCGCTGTTGGATGGCCGGCAGCTCAAAGCACTGTGGCGTCGGAGGCATTCAGCCCAGGCGGCACAGGCGCTCGAGCAGGCCCACGCCTTGAGGGAATCGCTGGCGCTGGCCTTTTACGGACAGCTGGACGGTTCCAGCAGCCCCTCGCGCCAGTGCCTGCGGATTCTGCAGGGACATCTGCGGGCTGCAGCCGGGCATCAGCAATTGACCTGGCAGCGTCCGAGCGAGCGAGCCCATGGCGTCGCGCTGCGGGCGGGCTGGCACTGGGGCCGTCACTCGGCCAACCTCATGCTGCCCGTCTGGGTGCTGGCGCAATCCGCCGTGAGTCTGCTGACCTCACCCACCCAGCAACCGGTGCACCAGTGCCAGAGCGACACCTGTCGCTGGCTGTTTCTCGATTCGACCAAGAATCACTCGAGGCGATGGTGCGACATGAAGGTCTGCGGCAACCGCATGAAGGCGCGACGCTTCCGGGCGCACAGAGCCCCTTGAGGGCCTGGCCTTACGCTGCCCGGGTTTTCACCGGTGCAGTTTCGACCAGGAAGAAGCACAGCATGCAGCCGATCGCTCCGGCCGCTGCCATCATCAGCACGGCGGTCGACAGCTGCGTCAGGTCCGCTACCTTGCCCGCCAGCGCCACGAGTCCGGAGCCTCCCAGCACCTCCCCGACACACACCACCAGGCCCATGGCCGTGGCCGCATATTGACGCGGCATCGATTCACCCGGAATGACGCCCATGAACAACGGGAAGGTGCCGCTCGCAAGCCAGCCGACGAACAGCAGCGCGCCGAGCACGGCGGTCGGGCCGCGGAAGTACATGGCAGCGAGCGAAGTCAGCGCGCCCAGCAGGCAGAAGCCGATCATGACCGGTTTGCGCCCGATGCGATCGGACAGCCACGGTGCGCCAAAGCCGGAGATCGCCGAGGCAAAGCCGAGCACGCTCAGCAGCGAGCCCATGGCGGGGCCCGGCATGCCGCGCACCTCGGTCAGGAATTTCGGCAGGAAGGTCCAGCCCATGATGAACCACCCCACCATGAACACCGAGATCAGGCAGCAGACGAGCACGTTGCGCACTGCCAACATGTCGACGAGGCCCAGCCTTTTGCCATCGGCGGCGGCCTCCGGGATGGCAAGCCCGTGCAGCGCGGCCTGCGCCTCCCTGCTCGGCTCGCGCACCCAGAGCCAGATGCCGATGGCACACAACAGGCCCGGCACGCCGGAGACGAAGAAGGCGGCGCGCCAGCCATACTGCTCGGCGATTATTGGCAGCAACCAGGGCGCCAGGCTCTGGCCCAGCAGCCGAACGACACGCCCAGCAGCAGCAGCAGCCGGTTTTCGTAATTGAAGATCGGATGACGCCCCACTCGCAAAAGTATAGGCGCTTTCTCGCGGCGCCTCTGCGAAGCTACCCTCCCGGTGCAACCAGCTTGGCGAGCTTGCTTTGGGTCCGCTCTGATTCCTCTACTGCGCTGTCGGACTCCTGTTCGATCAGCGCCATGAAATTCGACGCCGGCAGTGCGGCGCTGAATAAGAAGCCCTGGTATTGATCGCACCCCAGATCGGACAATAGCCGCAGCTGCTCCGCGGTCTCGACGCCTTCGGCGATGACCTTGAGATGCAGGCTATGGGCCAGCGAGATGATCGCCTGCACGATCGACGCGTCCTCGGGACGCCGCGTAACGTGCTCGATGAAGCAGCGATCGATCTTGAGCTTGTCGATCGGGAAGCGTCGCAGGTAACTCATACTCGAGTAGCCGGTGCCAAAGTCATCCACCGACACCAGTACTCCCATGCGGCTGATCGATTCGAGCAGCTGAATCGACTCTTCGGCATCGCTCATGACCGCGGTCTCGGTCAGTTCGATCTCCAGCAGTTTCGGGTCGAGTCCGGACTCATCGAGTGCCCGCCGAATCTGCTCGGCGAGATTTCGTAAGCGGAACTGCGACGGCGCAACGTTGACGGCCACCCGCAACGGCCGCGCACCGCTGCGCTGCCATGACTTGGCCTGCCGGCACGCCTCGAGCAGCACCCACTCGCCGATGGCATCGATGAGGCCACACTCTTCGGCGATCGGAATGAATTCCCCCGGCGGCACCAGGCCTCGCTGCGGATGGCGCCACCGGATCAGTGCCTCGGCACTGTTGATGCGACCGCTGGCCGTGTCGACCTTGGGTTGATAGTGCAGTTCGAACTGCCCGCTGCGTAGCGCGTGGTGCAGCTCGCTCTCGAATTGCACCCGCCCCTCTGTCAGCGTGTTCATGCCCTCGGCGTAGCACTGCAGATTGTTGCGTCCACGCTCCTTGGCGCTGTACATGGCCGCATCAGCGTGCGCAATCAGCAGATCGACGCTGCTGCCATCCTTTGGATAGAAGGCCACGCCGATGCTCGGCGTAACGTGAACATCGATGCCCTGCAGCCGCAGCGGCTGCGCCAGGGCCCGGATTGCTCGCTGGCCCACTTCCTGGGCCTCGGCGGTCGATACCGGACCCTCCAGCAGGATCACGAATTCGTCGCCGCCGAGGCGCGCCGTGGTATCGATGGCGCGTACCGTATCGCTGAGCCGCTTGGCCACATCGCGCAGCAGGTCGTCGCCGGCCTGGTGGCCGAGCGAGTCGTTGATGAGTTTGAAGCGGTCCAGGTCCACCACCAGCAGTGCGAATTGGTGCGAATGCCGGCTGGCCTGGGCGATCGCGCGGCTGATGCGGTCCTCGAGCAGCAGGCGATTGGGCAGTCCAGTGAGCGCATCGTGTGAGGCCAGCTGACGCAGCTGTCGGTTGGCCGCCTCGAGTCCGCTGGTGCGATCGGTGATGGTGCGTTCGAGCGCCTCGACGTGATGCTGCAGCGAGCGGGCATTCTGCCACTTGCGGCTCAGGGCGCTGGCGGACTGCAATATCTCGATGGGCTCGAACGGCTTCTTGATGACGATGAGCTTGTCGGAGTGGCCCAGCCGGCTGAGCAGCTCGAGCCAGTCGTAGTCGGTATAGGCGGAACAGACGACAACCTGTATATCCCGGTCGACGCGCCAGAGATTCTCGATGGTCTCCAGCCCGTCCCAGCCCGGCGGCATGCGCATGTCGACGAATGCCACCGAATAGGGGCGCCCTTCCGCCAGCGCCTGGCGCGCCAGCTCCACCCCTTCGCGGCCCTGCAGCGCCGAGACCACGTCGAAGGTTGGACGCTCGCTGGCGCTCGCTTCCTCACCGAACAATGCCGCCTCGGCGGCCGACATGGCCACTTCGTCATCTCGCACCAGGATCTTGCGATAGTCGTCGTGGATAGCCGGGTTGTCATCGATGACCAGCAGGCGGTGCCTGAACATCTCCGCTTCACTCATGCTGCGACTCCGATCCATTCAGGGGCAACGTCAGCGTAAAGGTGGCGCCCATGCCGGACCCTGGGCTTTGCGCCTCCAGCGAGCCACCCAGTTCCCGGGCTGCCAGCGCGCTGCTGTGCAACCCAAAACCATGCCCGTCCTTGCGAGTCGTGAATCCGTGATTGAAGATCCGTGCCAGATTCTGCGGCAGTATGCCGACCCCGGTATCGATGACCGCTATCTGCACCGCCTGCGGCGTGCCTCGCACCCGCACCGTGACGCGCTTGTCGCCGCCGCTTGCGGACTCATCGCAGGCGTGCCCTGCGTTACGGATCAGATTCACCAGAATCTGCAGCACCTTGTGCTTGTCGACCGTCACCTGCGGCACGTCCTGGTAGTCGCGAATGAGCGTGATGCCGTGGCGGCTGAAGGCCGCGTCGTTCATGCTCAGGCTGTCCTCCACCAGTGTGCGCACATTCAGCACTTCACTCAGGCCACCGCGCTTGGCGTAGCTCTGCTGCATGGCTACGATCTCTTTGATGTGCTCGACGTTGGCTCGCAATGCCGACAGCTCCGCGGAAGTGGCGTCCCGTTCGGCCAGCAGATCGGCCGCCAGTTCGTTGAGGTAGGCCGGTACCTGCCGCCCGCGTGCACTGGCAAAGAATGCCGGCAGATCGGCCGCCTGCGCGGCCAGAAGCGTCGCTACCTTCGAGACTCCGGAACACTTCGAGCTCTTGACGCGCTCGGCCAGCAGGCTCGCGGTCACGTTGACGCTGTTCAGGATATTGCCGACGTTATGCAAGATGCTGGTCGCCACCTCCGCCATGCCCGCATGCCGCGAGGCCACCAGCAATTGCTGGTGCATGCGCTCGAGTGCCTGTTCGGCCTCCCGACGCTCGGTGATGTCCTGGATGACGACGACCGCGCCCAGCAGAGTCCCGTCGGGAGCGACCAGTCGCCGCCCGCTGGCACGTACCGATCGCGCTGCTCCATCGGGTCGGATCGACACCAGCTCTACATCGCTGACCTCTTCCCCGGCGAGTGCCCGCGCCAGCGGCCGTTGATGGCGAGGGACCGGCGTCCTGCCGTCGGGCAGAAATACCTGCGAGCCGACCGGGTAGTGGTCGGAGGCGCTGGCCTCGAGCGTCGTCGCGCCCGGCAGACCGAACAGTTTTACGGCACTGGGGTTATGGAAGTTCACGCGGCCGGTTGTGTCACAGGCAAGCAGCGCCAGCGGCAACTCGGCAATCACCGCCGCCAGCAGGGTTTGATTCTGGATCAGCGCCGCCGCGATCTCCCGGCGCGCCGAGATGTCGCGCACGAATTCAACGGCGCATACGGGTGCTGCCCGCCGTCCGCGGACCAGCGAGGTGCTGACACGCACCCACAGCTCGCCACCATCCTTGCGTCGACAGCGCTTCTCGAGGTCCAGCAGCGCGGTCTCCCCGCGCCAGAGCCGTTCGAAACCCTCGAGCGAGGCGGCCAAGTCCTCCGCATGCGTGACACTGGAGAGGGTTTGCTCGACGATGTCGTCCGCGCTGAACCCGAGCAGCTCGCCGAAGGCCCGGTTGCAGCTGCGATAGCTGCCGTCGCGATTGACGAAGCCGATGCCGACGGGTGCCTGCTCCACCACATCCCGACAGAGCGACTCCAGCGACTCTGCCGCCCCGCGTTCGAGGAGCGCATCGATGTCGCCGACGCTATCGGCAAGCCCCGCGCCAGCCGGGCTGTTCATGATGACGTCTCCGCCCCGTCTCTAGTGGAACAATTGGACGATTGCAACACGCGCGCCGCGTCGAGACTGGTAACTGGGTCGCAATCGAGAGCCGCGCGGACAAGAGGCAGGGCACAGTCAGGGAACTTTCATTGGCATACCTGCCGCATGCAAGCGAGCGTTATGTCCAATTTGACCGGAGAGATCAGCCCCGCAGTGGCACTACACTGTCAATTCCAAGGCGTCGGAGAGACTTCTTTGCACTCACCACCCTCTCCGTTGGATACGCGCGGCTTCTCACGCGCCGAGTATTCGGTGCGCGGGGTGCGCACGATCGTCTACAGCATCGGCGCAGGGCCGCCGGTCATGTACTGGCACGGCCGCGGCACCTGGCACGGCTTCGCCTGGGCGCGAGAGCTGCAGGGCCACCAGCTGCTACTGCCGTATCACCCCGGATTCGGAGAATCCGCTGATGCTGCGGGTTCAGGCTCAATCGACGATCACGTGGCTCACTACCTGGCGCTGTATCAGCTGCTGCGGCTGCGGCAGGCGCCGCTGATCGGTGCCTCCTTCGGTGGCTTGCTCGCGGCCCACTTTGCGCATGCGCACCCGGAACGTGTCGGCAAGCTGATCCTGGCGGCGCCGTTCGGGCTCTCATCGGTCGAATACCCGCGCGCGGACTACAGCCAGGTGCCGCTCGAAGCGCTGCCGGCCTGGTTCGCAGTCGACACGGCCCTGCTCGCACCCTTCTGGCCGGATCGCTGGATCGAGCGTCGCCAGCGCGAGCAGGCATCGGGCGAGCGCGCCCTGGCCGGGAGCCGCACCGGCGCTGCCTTGGCTGGCGACCTTCAGGCCCTCGACATGCCCACGCTTATTTTATGGGGCCGGAATGATCGCATCCTGCCGGCGGGGCTCGCATCGTTGTGGCAACAGGCGCTGCCGCACGCGCAGCTCCGGCTCGTCGATAATGCCGGTCATCTGCTGCTGGACGAATCCGCGGAGGCGCGTCGTGAGCTTGAGATTTTTCTGCGTTAGTGTCCCGCGCTGCAATCCTATCGAACAGCCCCCACCAGCAAGGCTTCACCCATCGAGATCGACGCTGACCGCGAGTGCCTTTGCAGCAAAGACGCCAGGTTGGCGGCCGTATCGGGCCGGCTGAACAGGTACCCTTGGTACTCGTTGCAGCCAAAGCTGCGCAGCTGCGCGAGCTGTGCATCCAACTCCACACCCTCGGCGACCACCAGCATACCCAGACTGTGTGCCAGTGATACCACGGCCTTCACGATCGCATTGCTCTTGGTGTCCGCACCGATATCGACGATGAAACTCCGGTCGATCTTTAGAATATTCACCGGCAGCTGCTTGAGGTAGCTGATGGAAGAATATCCCGTTCCAAAGTCGTCCACCGCAATCTGCAGACCCAGGCTGGCCAGCCGCTTCAGGGTGTCGATCGATTGATCGGAATAACACATCACAATCGATTCGGTCACCTCGATCTCGATGTCGCGCGCTTGCAGTCCATACCGGGCGATGCTCTCTTCTATCATCGTCACGAGTTCTGTGTCTCTGAACTGTCGCGCCGATAGATTGACCGCAATACTGAGATCAAGCAGTCCTTGGTCGCGCCACGCTCGCGCCTGGCGACACGCCTGATCGAGGATCCAGGAGCCCATCTTCACAATCAGGCCGCTGGCTTCCGCCAGCGGAATGAATTTAGCGGGAGGTATCCAGCCGTAGACCGGATGTCTCCATCGAATCAGCGCCTCGACACCCGTGATTCGGCCACTGGCAATTTCCACCTTTGGTTGATAGTGCAGCTCGAGCTCACGGTTCTCGGCCGCGCGCCATAGCTCACTCTCCAGCAGCAGCTGCTCGGGCGAAAATATCGTGGTCCCAGGCACGAAGAACTGACAGCCGTTGCCGCCGCGATGTTTGACGTCGTACATCGCCTCATCGGCGTGGGAGACCAGAGCGCTGGGCGGTACGCCATCGAACGGAAACGTCGTCACTCCCAAGCTCGCAGTCAGATGAGCGTCGACGGATCCTATCCGATAGATCTCCCCCAGGCGCAGCACCAGTTGCTGTGCTGTACGCATGATGGTTTGAACATCGGCGGCTTGCACGAGTACCAGGAACTCATCACTGCCCAGGCGCGCCACGGTCCCCGAGTCACCGATCTGGCGCCGCAACCTGGTCGCGACTTCTTTCAGGATTGCATCACCGTCACTGTGGCCACGCAGATCATTTATGATTTTGAATCGATCCAAATCGACAAATATCACGGCGACCAATGGCCGGGCTTCGCTGACCAGATCGATGGCTTGCTGCAGCCGCTCGATGAAGAGCGCCCGATTCGGCAGCCCAGTCAGCGCGTCGTGAGTCACCTGATGCTGAAGCGATGCATTGGCGCTCTCCAGCCTCTGGGCATGCTGTCGCGCCGTCGAATGCAGGTGGGCGTCAAACACCAGGCTGATCGACGTAATGGTCAGGAGTGCAATCGCCGCAATGCCCACCGACAGGGCCAGCCAGTGATCATCCAGTGCCACCCCACCCAGGCAGATGGCACCCATCTGGAATTGAGCCGCCGCCATGCCGGTGTAGTGCATGCCGGCGATCGCCAGTCCCATGATGATGGAAGCGCCCAGGCGCGCCGCCCTGAGCCGGAGACGGCTCACTCGACGCAGACGGAAGGTCAGCCACAGCGCGGCGAACGAGGCACTGACGGCGATGGCAGCGGAGCATGCCAGCAGGATCGGATCATAGACGATAGCCGGGGCGATTCGGATCGCGCCCATGCCCATATAGTGCATCGCCGCAATACCGCTGCCCATGATCAGACTGCAAACCACGAGGCGGGAGAGCCTGGGTTTCGGGCTGCTGGCGATCTTGAGCGCATAGCCCGAAGT
>JBAUYT010000308.1:0-2408 GCA_049584935.1 Steroidobacteraceae bacterium | reverse complement strand
CCTCGGCGGCGCGCGCACCAGGCGCCACGCGATGCAGACTCACGGCTGCAGCCGCAGGCGCCGCTGCGGTCACCGGCGCCGCCGAACTCAGGAAGCGCACCGCCGCCAGCCGCGGATCGTCTTCCTGTGGAAACAGCAGCGCGAAGTGCGTGTTGATCCAGTCGATCAGGCTGATGCGCGAACGAAAATTGCGTCGCAGCTGCAGCGTTTCGAAGGTGATCGCTCCCAGTCCGCGGTCGCGCACGCGCAGGAACAGGCCCACCTCTGCTTCGCGAAACTGGTAGATCGACTGCATCGGGTCGCCGACGATGAACAGCGTGCGCCCGTCACCGCGCTCCCAGCCGGCGGTCAGCGCCCGCAACAGCTCGAACTGCTCGAGCGAGGTGTCCTGGAACTCATCCAGCAGAATGTGACGCAGCTCGGCACTGGCGTGCAGCGCCAGATCGCTCGGCTCGCCCTGCTCGCTCAGCGCCGCTCGCGCAGCGGCAGCCACGTAGGCGTAGTCGACTTTGCCCTGCTCGGCGAACTGCACCTGCAGCTCGGCGGCGGCGCCCGTCAGCAGCAGCGCCAACGACGCCAGTGCGTCCTGCTCATCACCGCCCAGCACCGGTTCCGGTAGAGTGCGCGCAAGCCACAGGGCCAGCCGCGCCCGCGGCTCGCACTGCGCTTCGATCCAGTCGCGCAGCCGCCGCTTCAGCGGCCCATCGTCCTGGCCCAGGCCCTCGCGCGCCGTGAACCTCTGGCGCCATTGTCCCTCGGCCGTCAGCGTCAGCTCACAAAGCGCGCGCCAATGCACGAGACTCGTCGGCTCTGCGCTGAGCGTCGGGCGCTCACCGGACCCGCGCAGCGCCAGCAGCTGCTCGGCCTCGCGCAGCGCTTCGGCCGAAAATGCTGCGGCCAGTCCGGCCAGTTGTGCGCGCAGCACGGTATCCAGGCTCTCCGTGACCCGTTGCACCAGCCCGCCACTTTGCGCCTGCAGCATCCGCGGCAACCAGTGCGAGCGGCGCGCCAGCATCCCGGCGAGCAACCGCTCCAGTCGCAACCAGCGGTTGTCGAGCCGATCGAGCAGCAGGCGAACGGCGGCCGCGGTTGCGGGCTGTTCGAGCGCGGCGCGCAGCGCCGCGCGCGCCGCCTGGCGATAGAGCGGCCCCGGTGTGACGGCAATTTTTAGCGTCGGTCCACCGCGTGCCGCAATCGGTAGCGCACTGGCCAGCCGATAGCTCAGGGCATCGATGGTCTCGATCCGCAGCCGCGCCGCGTTACGCCGCAACTGCCAGCCGCGGGCGCGATCGCGCGCACTGGCCTGCTCCAGCAACCTGGGGTCGATGCCCGCGACGGCGCTGTGCTCCTCGGCTGCCTGCAACGCTGCCAGGATTCGATGGCGCATCTCCGCGGCCGCCTTGCGCGTGAAAGTGATCGCCAATATCTGTTCGGGTGCATCGGCCGCCGCCAGCAGCGCCAGATAGCGCGCCGTCAGCACCGTGGTCTTGCCGGATCCGGCCGGCGCCTGCAGCAACAGCGAGCGGCGCACGTCCAGCGCCTCACGCCGGGCACGTTCGTCCATCAGCAGCGCATCCGGTTCACTCATGCGGCTTTCAGGGCGTCTCTGGTTCGGGACCCAGCTCTTCGGGCTCGGTCACGGGCGCCGGCTGGATGCGGCACAGGGGACGCACCTGGCAGAAATCACAGGCGTGGGGCAGCGGATCGACGCGCGCTTCGGCACGCAGGTACTCCTCCATCAGCATCGACAGTGCCGCACGCCAGTGCTCGAGCAGTACCCCCCACGCCGGCTGGTCGGGCTTGACGCCCCTGAGTTCCGGCACGCGCCCCTCACGATCGGCAATGCCGCGCAGCTTCAGGCCCCGCGGCGTCAGGTAGAGTGCGGTCACCGCCGCGGTGCGTTCGCCGGTGACGACCCCATAGGCCGGCAGCTGCGGGCGGCGTAGGCGCTCCGCCAGTGCATTGAACGGCTCGGCCGTCCCTGTCTTGTAATCGAACACGATCAGCCGGCCATCGGGCAGGCGGTCGATCCGGTCTAGACGCAGGCGCAGAGTCGCGCCACCGATGGTCAAGTCCGCCGGGCGTTCGAGGCCCTCGACGGCAAAAGGACCGCGCGTGAGTTCCCAGTCGACCAGGCGTTCGAACAGGCGCGCGTCACGCGTGGCCTCGTGTCGCAACAGCTGCGGATCGAGACCGCCAGGGACACGCTGCTGCGCCTCGCCCAGCGCCAGTTCAATACAGTCGCGCGCCAGCGGCGCTAGCTCGGCGCGGCGCGCATGCAGCGCCACCGAGTCGGAAATCTCTCCCCAGAACAACTCCAGGGCGCGATGCAGGATCTGCCCACGCACCATCGGGTCGATGCCGGGCGACGGCTCGGCCAGCGGAGTCGCGCGCAGCCGTAGCTCGGC
>JBAUYT010000307.1:0-19219 GCA_049584935.1 Steroidobacteraceae bacterium | reverse complement strand
GTTCATACCGCTGCTGGTCCTACTCTCCGAGGGGCTCGTGAATGATCTGTCGCGCGGTGGTTTGCAATGGCAGAAGTGAGCATCCTCGACTACGGCATCGGCAACGTCGGCTCGATACTCAACATGCTGCGCAAGTTGCGGGTGCCGGCGCAGACGGTTTCCGACCGTGATTCGGTTCGGACTGCAACGCGGCTGATCCTGCCGGGGATCGGGGCGTTCGACGCCTGCGTGAGCGCCCTGGAAGCATCGGGCCTGCGTGACGATGTGCTGGCATACGCCGCCGGTGGGCGACCGCTGCTCGGGATCTGCGTGGGTATGCAGATGCTAACATTGGGTAGCGAGGAGGGTGTTCGTCCCGGACTTGGCCTGATCCGAGCCGAGACCCGGCGGTTCGAAGCCGCCGCCGGGTTGCGGATTCCGCACATGGGCTGGGATAGCGTCCGCTGGGCACAGCCCGGGCATGCCCTGAGCCGCAATCTGCTAGATCAGAATCGATTCTATTTCGTGCACTCGTACCGGGTGATCTGTGAATCGCCCGCCGAATCTCTGGCCGTCTGCAGCTACGGCGGGGAGTTCTCGGCTGCGATCGCCAACCGCAACGTTGCGGGTGTGCAGTTTCACCCCGAGAAGAGCCATCGCTTCGGACTGCAATTGCTCGGCAACTTCGCGTCCGCATGAGTTCGCTGCGGCCGCGCGTAATCCCATGCCTGCAGTTCGCAGGTGGCGAGCTATTCAAGACCCGTCGTTTCAAGGATCCCCTGTATCTGGGCGACCCGATCAATGCCGTCAAGCTATTCAACGACCTGGAGTGCGACGAGCTGATCATGGTAGACATCCGGGCGACGCTCGAATCACGCCAGCCGGACTACGCAATGATAGAAGAGTTTGCGGCGGAGGCGTTCATGCCTCTTACCTACGGCGGCGGCATCCAGTCCAGTGATCAGATCGGCCGGATACTGTCCATCGGCATCGAAAAGGTCGTCATCGGAACGGCGGCGCCTGATGGCAAGCTGATCTCCGAGGCCGCCGCCGTCTACGGTTCACAAAGCATCGTGGTGTCGGTCGATGTGCACCGGAAGCTGTTCGGTCAAAGGGAGGTGTGCGTCCGTAGCGGCACCCGCCACCTCGGCACCGAACCTCGCAAGTACTGTCTGCAGATGCAGCAATTCGGCGCCGGTGAGCTGTTCGTGCAGTCGATAGACCTGGAGGGCGCCAGGACGGGGTACGACACTGCGCTGATGAAGGAGATTAGTGCAGCCGTGCAGGTTCCGGTGGTGGCCTGCGGTGGCGCCGGTAGTCTGCAGGATATTCGCAATCTTTTTCATTCAACCTCGGTGGCTGCGGCGGCGGCCGGAACGATGTTCGTTCTGCATGGCCGTCACAAGGCGCCGCTCATCAGCTATCCAACCCCGCAGGAGATTGCGGACCTCGGCCGCGCCTCCGGAGGTCCGACACCATGACCAAACCGTATCGGATTTGTAGCCGCTGCATCATGGATACCACCGACCCGGACATTGTGTTCGACTCGCAGGGCTTCTGCAATCACTGCACCGCCTGGTTTGCGCGGCCGGCGATTTACAACTTGCCGGCGGCGGAACGCGCGCGGTTGCTGGAACAGATCGTCGAGCAGATGAAGCGAGATGGTCACGGTAAGGAATACGACTGCATTATTGGGGTCAGCGGTGGGGTGGACTCGAGCTTCCTGGCCGTCAAAGTGAAAGAGCTTGGACTGCGGCCACTGGCCGTTCATGTCGACAATGGCTGGAATTCGGACAAGGCAGTAGCCAACATCAAGCGAATACTGGATCACCTGCACATCGACCTGTTCACCCACGTGCTCAACTGGAAGGAGTTCCGCGAATTGCAGCTGGCGTTCCTACGCGCTTCAACCCCCGATTCTGAAATACCTTCGGACCATGCCATAGTTGCGTCGTTCTATTCCGCGTGCAAGAAGCATCATGTCGGCTACTGCGTCAACGGCATCAATTTTCGTACCGAAGGCATCCACGTTCGCGAATGGTCTCAAGGGCATCTCGACAGCCGCTACATCAGCAGCGTGTATCGGCAGCTCACCGGCAAGCGACTCAAGCACTTCCCGCTCATTCCGGTATCGACCTTGGTGTTCAACATCGTGTTTCACATGCCGAAGAACGTCTTCATGCTGGACTATTTCGATTACGACAAGCAGGCAGCCAAACGGCTGCTCATGCAGCAATATGACTGGGAGGATTACGGTGGAAAGCATTATGAGTCGGTCTACACCAAGTTCTACCAGGGCTGGATACTTCCGCACAAATTCGGATACGACAAACGCCGAATGCATTTATCGACATTGATCTGCAACGGCGAGATGACGCGCGACCAGGCCCTGGCCGAAATTGCTCTGCCGCCGTATCCCCCGGACCTCGTCGAACCGGACAAGGCTTTCGTGGCAAAAAAGCTCGGCATCTCCGTCGAGGAATTCGAAGCCATCATGAGGTTGCCGAGGAAGAGATTCATGGACTACCCCAATCTGCAGAATCACTGGGCTTTTGGCCATGGCTTGAACCTGTACCGGCTCTTGAAACACAAGCTGCACTTGGTGAGCTGAACCAGCGGATATGGCTCCGACGGTTGTTTCGCGCGCCGTCGCCCTGGGTGCCCTTACGGCCCTGGGACAATTGATCATCGTCGGCTCCCTGCCCACCTACTCGAAGGTGTTCGATCCGGATGCCTATGGCGAGTACCTGGTGTTCGTCGGTGCGGTCGGAGTGCTCGGGGTCTTCGCTGGCGTGCGATACGATTCGGCAATTGTCTTACCGCGCAGCCGTCGTGTGGCGGCAGCCTTGTTTGCTCTGGTCATGCTGATCGCCGCATTGATTGCGTTGCTGACGGCGTGCTTTACGCTGCTGTTTCCGCTGTTTGAACCAGCCGGGCAACACTGGTTGAGGATCGAACGGCACCTGGGCCTTGGGCTGGCTGCGGCGACAGTGATCGCAGCGCTGCAAAGATCGCTGGTCAGTTGGCGCGTGCGTGGCGGCCGCTTCATTACCATCGGCGCAGCGCAATTCGTTTTCTGCCTGATTACCGTGGTGGCGCAGCTCGCATTGGTCGCGCTGATCGGCCAGCGCCCGGCATTGATATGGGGCTATGTTTGTGCACTCGGATTTCAGGCTGCAATACTTGCATTGCCAGTCTGGCGCGGCGCTCCGAGAGGCGCGCGAACGTTGCCGGGCTGGGCCCAAATCAGGTTTGCCGCGCGCCGATATCGCCGATTCCCCCGGTATATGGTTGGCTATGCACTGGCATCCTCGGTGCGGGATCGGCTGGTTCAGATCATGCTGGGTGTGGGGGCAGGTGCCGACGTTGTTGGACGGTTCGGGCTTGCTTACCGGGTGATGTTTGCGCCGAACTCGCTGATTTACAGCGCCCTCTCCCCGGTGTACTTCGCTGCCGCCAGTCGCGGAACGAAACTCCTGGTCGGCCGATTAGCCGCGGGTCTGGTCGAGGTGACGTTCCTGGTCCTGGTGGTGCCGTACATCGCGTTTGCAATCGAGGCACCCGCGCTGGCCGACGGACTGCTGTCGGAAAGATGGCACGGCACCGCGCCTTATCTTCAGGCGCTGTGCGCGCCGGCCCTTCTGCTTGCGGCAACCTGCTGGCTGGACCGCTCATTCGACTCGTTCCACAGGCAGAACGTGGCATTCCGGCTGGAAGCTTCGTTTACCGTAATCTCTGTGTGTCTCATCGCCGTCGCGTCGCGCGTCTTCGCGCCGGTGACCGTGGCTTGGTTGTTTGGCGTGGCGGCGACGGCCTACTACTGGGTGTACTTCCTGGTCACGTTCGTGGCGTGTGGTTTTTCGATGGCCGAGTTTCGCCGTGTGTGCATCAACGGCATACTTGCCGCCGGAGCAGCGTTATTCGCGTCCCTGCTGGTACATCAGCTGCCCGGTCTGTTGCTGCGCTCGGCGGCGTATTTCGTGTTGACGATAATAATTCTGGCAGGATGGATGAGATTCGGGCGCGGTACCGATACAATGAAACTGATAATGAGCTCGCGCGTCGGTACATGGAGCGTCAGCGAATAGCACTATAGGTTCTCGCGACGATAGGGGTGCGTTCACAGAGAAGGTCAGGGACGGCTTGGCACTTCACGACTGTGGAAATTGGAGCATGCAAAATAAGATGGCCGGAGGAATAGGCGAGAAGTTCAGAACTCCAAACAAATCTCGATACCGAGTTCAAAAAACTTCACACAGGTATGCCAGCGGGCGGCCGTGGCTGTCGGGTGTCTTCATGCTGTTGAGCGCGTGCGGGGGCGGCAGCGGCAATGGCAATGGTACGTCGCCCTCGGCCGATACCATCAACTCCGGCGGCACGACGAGTTCCAGTGCCGAAACCGGGCCGCCCGAGAAGATTTTGGCTGTCCCGAAAGTCTCGGGTGCAGTCGTCGCGCTGTTTCCTGACGGGCGCGCTTTCTACAGCGCAAACGGATTCAACCTGAACGGCACGGGCGCCACGATTGCTGCCTACGGTGGCAGCCTTCAAGTTACCGATATCGAGGCAGTGGCAGGCGGCATAGAATCCCTGCTTTCCGATGGGTCGGCATATTTCAGTCCGGACGGCCAGAATCTGGGGGGTGGAGGCAACACGGTTACTGCCTATCAAGGATCGCTGTCGGTCCTGAGCCTGACGCCCGTGGACACCGGCGTTGACGCGGTGTTAGCGAACGGCCCGGGCTCCGTCGTCTACTACAGCAGCGACGGGCTCAATTTGGGCGGCGGCGACCACACTACCAAGGCCTACTTAGGGGACGCGAAGGTTCTGCAGATCGTGCCGATGGGCGCCGGAGATGCGGTGGTGACCTTGTTTGCGAACGGTACCGCTTTCTACAGCCCGGACAACCGCAATCTCGGCGGCGGCGGCAACACGGTGCCCGCTGGCGGCCCGGCGTCAATCGCGGCGCTGGTGCCCGTGGGCGGGGGGATTCTGGCGCAATTTGAGAGTGGAAGCGTGTATCTGAGTCCGGATGGCAAAAATCTCGCAGGCGGTGGCAGCTCCGTGAGCGTGGACTCCTGGGACAACTCCATTGCCAACGGACCGTTCACACGGCGAGATAGCGCCCACGGGGCCATTTTCCTGAATTCCCTGTGGTTGAGCGGCGGGTTCTCGGATCCCACGGGGGCAAATAGCTGTTTCGTCACCTGCAGCTTCTACGACTTGTGGTCGTCGACGGATGCAGAAGGCGCCACCTGGAATTCGACCCCCCGTTTCGCGACGGCCAGCGGGCCAGATCCACGGGACGCGACACCCGTCGTCAACAACGGGGTTCAGGACAGTCCGCTGCCGACGGACTTCTATGATTCGTACACTGCGATCATCGTCTGGAACGGACAGCTGACGGCGATTGGCTCCACGGTATGGCGCTCGCCAGACGGCGTGACCTGGACCAGGGATAACCTCAGCGACGGCAGCGCCTCTCCGGGGCCGCTACCCGCGCCGCAACGCGCAACCGAAAATTCGCGCGCGCTGATACTCGGCAACGTGCTGTATTTTGTTCAGATCGATCGGGGGGAGGTCTATAGCACCACAGCTGCCGATGCTACGGGTTGGACCGATCTGGGCGCGATTCCCGGATTCACCCCGCGGTGCGGTGGAACCGCCTTTGTACTGGAAGGAGAGATCTGGATCGAGGGAGGAGGGGCCTGCGACTACACACGGGTCTACAATGACATCTGGTCCTCTCCGGATGGTGTCCATTGGACGCAGCAGCCGACGTCCGCCGCCTGGTTTGGCCGAATGTGGCCATGCGTTGCGACAGGTGATGGAATCGTCTGGCTGGCGGGCGGATATGCTCCAACTGACTGGCTCTCGACGGACGGCACGATTTCCGTGCGGTATGCGAACAATCACGCCGACGTGTGGTATTCCAGAGATGGGATCGATTGGAAACAGTTCAAGGCAGACATAGGTTCGGGATTGCCCGATGACGGCAAGCTCGAGCCGCGGCATGCGCCGACCTGCTACTTCGTTGGGGCCGATGCCACCGCAAGGAGCCTGATCATCATCGCCGGCACGGGTGGAACCAGCCCGAATGCGGCCAACGCGGAAACCCTCAACAGCATTCGCCGGCTGCCGCTGCCCGAGGCCGCGTTGCTGCCATGATCGACAAGGGGCTTCGCGCTCTTTGGGAGCGGGTGGCTCTCGCTGCGGCGCTGTGTATGTTCGCGCTGTTTGCAGTCCAGACCGTGCGCGCTGGGCCGGTATGTGAGGCGGCGGAGCACGGCATGAAGGCCGACGCGTCCGATAACACGGCTGCGTTCGTCAAGACGCTGGCTGAGTGCGCGGGTGAGACGATTCACATCGCCGGCGGTACCTACGCATTTCGGCCAACAGGATACGCGGTCGGGTTCCGGATCCCGGCCGCGACGACCTTGCTTGGAGACGGCTCGACGGCACAATCGGCTACCGTGCTGCAGGTCGCTGCCAGCGGCAATTACCAGGGATTTCTCTGGATTCGAAACGTCTCCAACGTCAGCGTCCGGAGCATACGCTTCGAGGGCAGCCCCTACGATAGTGGTTGCTCCAGAAACCTGGACTATGGTCACGCCATCTACATCCAGTCGGATGCGGGTGAGTCCGCCCCGGTGGCAGGCGTGGACATCTCGGACAATCTGTTTCGCAACTTCAACGGCACGAGTTGGGTAACCTTCAACGCGGCACCCGGCAGCCCAGGTATCGGGGTTGACGGTCAGATTACGGTAAGTGGTAACGACTTCGACAGCGACGCGGATATCGCCGGCAGCTGTGCAGCCAAAATCGGCATGACCTATACCGCGGATATGGTCGCGTTGCATGGGTCCGATCTTTCGGCGAACGGTCTGGTCGCCAATGTGACCATCGACTCCAATACGTTCAACGCGGGCTACGTGCGCGGCGCAATCGCGATTTGGAGCGGCACAAAGCACATCGACATCGTCCACAACTCGATTCAGGGTGCAGGTCTGCGGCTGCCGATGTATCCGGACACGGAGCTGGGACGGTACGCGATACTCGTCTACAACAGCGCGCACGAAAGGCCAGGTCTGCATCCAGACGGAGTCAGAATAGTCGAAAACACCATAGCGAACCCGGTCTCCTGCGGTATCTATGTCGCCGTCGGGCGCAACCTCGAGATCCGCGGCAATCGGATTTCGGGTCAGACCGATCGCTTCGACGGCACCCTGCCCAAGGGTGCGATATCGCTCAATCACGCCGATAGTGTATTGGCGCTCGAGGGCAACGTTCTTTCCAATAACTACATTGCCATCTCCTCGGTTGGAAGCAACGTCAGGATGGGCGTGAATGAGATATCGGTCCCGCCCGGCGGTCGCAGCGAGCGCATACGCCCGTAAGGGAAAGTACAAGGCTTCCTGCTGCTTCGAGGCCGATGATCTCCCATCCGCCAGCGGCGCCAAGGTGGGCGATCAGATTCTGGCCAACCAGGCCGGCAGCGCCGGTGATGAAAATCCGCTTGGACCTCAACGACGCCTATTTCCGTGCCTCTACGTACAGCGAGTGAGGGGTATATTCGCCACCGTCGGCATTCCGATCGAGCCCGATCTCGTTCCAATGCGGGATTGCGCTTGAATTCCAGGTTTGCACCTGGACTGCCCGGTAGCCGGCGATTTTCAGCAGATATGGCAGGGAAATGCGATCGTACATCCATTGGTGCGTCTCGCCGCGCCGCCGCGCATCCCCGAGGACGATCTGCTCCACTATCCTGGACAACCCCCGGCGGCCGGTTGACCCGGCCGCTTGACGCCGCACCGATTGCTCGAGAATCTCCTCGACGAAGCGCTCGTGCGTAGCGGCCTCTCCCGGGTCTTGCTCGCATCTCTCGAAATGCTGCACGTAGGCCCGGCAGGCGAATTCGAGGTCCGGTACCACAATACGAGAGATGCCGCCGGGTTTGAGCACGCGCAGGGTCTCGTGCATAAATTGGCGCGCGATCGGCCTGTCCAGATGTTCCAGGACGTGGGAATGATATACCGTATCGACGGAATCAGACTCGAACGGAATTCCCTTTGACAAGTCGTGCGCCAGCAGATTTCCTGCCATCTGCTGCAATCGTGCGCGCCGCCGCGCGTCGAGCAGCGGCGTTACGACCAGGCGCAGCAGCCGTGATTGTTTGATCCGTATGTTGAGGGACCAATCGATGTTCACCACCTCCGGATGGTCGGTCGTACGCGTTCCGGAACCGAGATTGAGTATCAGCATGTTGATTCGATGGTAGGAGGATGAGCTTGCGGATCGCGATGATCTTCTATTCGTTTCCGCGCGACATGGGTTATTCGAACACCATGCTGGCGCGCTACCTGGCGCGTCTGGGCGCTGATGTGCACTATATTGCTACGGATTTACCAGTTTATCACAAGAGCGTCGATGCCCGTTCTGCCTACACGCAGTTCAGCGCGGATGCCACCATGTCTCCTGGACAGACGGAGCTGTATGACGGCTACCGGGTGCATTGCATCGCTCACCGCTACGTGCTCGGAGTGCCGATGTTCACCGGCCTATCGCAAAAGCTGCGGGAAATCCAGCCGGACGTCGTGCAACTACTCATTAATGCCGGCTGGGCGCCGCTGCAGACCGCGGCCGCGAAGCTGGCGCAGGGATTTACCTTGTATTCCGCGGCTCACACCACCGTATCGATATTCCCGCTCGCTCGCCGCAAGACACATTTCTGGGATCCGGCGTGGCTCGCCAATCTCATGGCGCGGGCGATTCCGGGCAGATTGGTGAGCCTGGTTACCGAGCGCTGCTACGCTGCCACTGCCGATTGTGCCGAAGTGGCCGCGCGCTTCTACGGTATGCCTGAAGCCAAGATAGCGGTGGTACCACTGGGCGTCGATACGCAGAATTTCTATCCGGCGAAATCGGCTGCGGAGTTGGAGCAACGGCTGCGGCTGCGGCGCGAACTCGAGCTTGCGGAGGATGATCTTGTTTGCATCTACACCGGCCAGCTTACCGACGGCAAGAATCCCGTGATTCTGGCGCGCGCCGTGGCTTTATTGCGGGAGCAGGGGACGCCGGTGCGGGGCCTGTTCATAGGAAACGGCCCGCAACGCGATCAGATTGCGGCCTGTGACGGCTGCACACTGTTACCGTTCCGGCCACACCGGGAGCTACCGCCATATTACCGGGCGGCGGATATTGGCGTTTGGCCCACGCAGGAGTCCATGTCGATGCTGGATGCGGCGGCATGTGGTTTGCCGATCATCGTAAATGACACCTTGCTCGCGACCGAGCGGATCGAGGGCAACGGCATCAGTTATCGATTGAACGATGTGGGCGATCTGGCACAGAAGATACGCTCGCTGAGCGAACCGGCCCATCGCCGCGAACTCGGTAGCGTCGGCGCACGGCGCATGGTCGAGCTATTCAGCTGGGATGCCATCGCGCGGCGACGCCTGGCCGACTATGAGGCTGCTGTGGCGGAATGCCGCCAGAGCGCGTGAGGTCGTGGCAACAGATGGGGAGCCGACCATGAAGACGGCTGGCGTCGATCCGCAACTGCAGCAGAACTACGACGCCTATTACGAGGACCTCGATATATCCGAGTGGCGCACGCTTGGGGCCATCGACAAGGCGGACAATATCCGTCTCCTGTGCAGCGCCCATCCGCACTCGACGGTGCTGGAAATCGGTGCAGGCGAGGGATCGGTGCTGCAGCGCCTTGCCGCCGGCGGATTCGGTCAGCGGCATTTCGCGCTGGAGATCTCGGCATCCGGTGTCGAGCGGATTCGCGGCAGGCAGATCGGGTCGCTGGTCGAGTGCCGCCAGTTCGATGGCTACCGGGTCCCGTACCCGGACGCAAGCTTCGATCTTGCGGTCCTGACTCACGTGGTGGAGCACGTGGAGCATCCCAGGGTGCTGATCAACGAAGCGGCGCGGGTCGCCAACTACGTATTCATCGAAGTTCCACTGGAACACAATCGGCGCCTGCCGCGGGACTTTGTCTGGGACTCGGTTGGACACATCAATTTCTACACGGCGCAGACGATCCGCCTGCTCGTTCAATCCTGTGGACACGAAGTGCTCGAGCAGCGCCAGTCACACCCTGCGCGAGCGCAATATCGGTATCGGTTCGGCGCCACGGGCACTGCTGTCCACCTGCTCAAGGATGTAATGCTGCGGACGCTGCCGTCCGTGGCGCAGAGCCTATGGACTTATCATTCCTCGCTGCTGCTCCGTTCCAGGCGTGCCCCCACAAGCGAGGCGCAAGCTTCGCGGTCGGGACCCCATAACGTTGCACCCTAGACGGATGCACCGGGTGTTGCACGTCGTCGAAACGATGGCGCCGCGCGAGGGCGGGCCGCCGCGGGTCGTGGCTGCCCTGGCCACGGCACAGCGATCATTGGGAATCGACGCGCAGGTGCTGAGCGGGGATGGCGCACTGCTGCCCCAATACCTGCACTATTGGCAGACACATGTCGATGGGTTTTCGGCGGGCAACGTGCATACGGTCACTGCCGGCGGTGGTCCAGCTGCGCGCGCGTTGGCATTGTTGCGCTGGCTGCGGCAGCACCTGTCCGCCTTTGATCTTATCCACGTTCATCAGTTATGGAGATTGGTTCCCACCCTGGCGGCGGATGTATGCCGGCAAAAACGGGTGCCCTATTTGATTGCGCCGCATACCTCGCTGTCGAATTGGGCGCTGAGCCAGAAGCGAACCAAGAAGACCCTGGCGCGCCGGCTGATCTGGAATCGCATCTTCGGCGCAGCGGCGGGCTTTCATGCGCTGAACGAGCTGGAGGCAGCCGAAATCCGCGACTCTATCGGTCCGGGCGGTCCACCGGTATTCGTGGTTCCCAATGGAGTGTTCCTCGCGGAGTTTTCCGGAGCGCCGGTCGCGGAATGTCCGGCGGTGGCCGCGGGGCGATTCACGCCGGCCGACGGTGCAAAGCCATACGTTCTGTTCCTGGCGCGCCTGCATGCCATGAAGGGGCCGGATCTGCTGTTGGATGCATATGCGTGCGTGGCGCGCGAGCGTTCCGAGCTGCAGTTGGTGTTTGCTGGAGCGGACTTCGGAATGTTGCGGCAGCTGCAGCAGCGCGCCGCGCAACTACGACTGCTCAATCGCGTGCACTTCCTCGGACTCGTCTCGGGTCCGGATCGACTATGGCTGTTGCAAAATGCGCTCTGCCTGTGCCAGCCGAGCCGGGACGAGGGTTTCAGCCTGAGCATTCTGGAGGCAATGGCCTGCGGCCGCCCGGTCATCATCTCCGACCGCTGCAAATTCCCGGAGGTGGCACAGCAGGGCGCCGGCCTCATAGTCTCGCTGTCGGTGGCTGACATCGCAGCGGCGTTGCGACTTTACGCCGAGCAGTCGGTGCGCCGCACGGCCGATGGCCGATCCGCTCACCGGCTGGTGGAGCAGTCCTACACCTGGGAAATCGTGTCGAGGCAGACGGATCAGGTGTACACGCAGATCATTCACGGCGCGGCCGTTGCGCGGGCTGTTCCGGGCGAGCGGCGATGAGATCCGGCGCCACCCGATCCGCAGGGGCGCGAGGGTTTCTCGCCGGCATCACCGGCTACCTGGTACCGAGGCTCAAGCTCGCTTACGGGCGCCTCGCGGCAAAGCTGATGGATCTTACGTTCCTGCGGGCCGATGCTTCCATGCAGCTGGTGCGCATCGGCACGGAGTATGGCGGCTGGTATTGCTGTCGCGAACTCCTTGGACCGGGGCGGGCCGCGCTTTGCTGCGGAGCTGGAGAGGATGTCTCCTTCGACGTCGCTTTAAATGCGCGATGGAACATGCAGATAATCTGCGTGGATCCCACACCGCGGTCGATCGCACACATTGCCTCCCTGCTGGAAGCCGTCCGCGACGGCAGATCGATGCTCATCGAGGCCGGCCCGCTGAGCTACGATCTGGTCGGGTTCCAGGCGGCCGAGTTCACCTTCATACCGCACGCGGTCTGGTCGGCGGATGGCTACCTGGAGCTGTTCGCACCGCGAAATCCGCTGCATGTAAGCTATTCGGCGCTCAACCTCCAGCGTACGTCAGACACCATCCGCGTACCTGCGAGCACGGTGAAGTCGATCCTCCGAGAGGTCGGCGTATCCCGGCTGGCTCTTCTGAAGCTGGACATCGAGGGCGCGGAGCACGAGGTACTGCGATCGATGCTGGCCGCGAATGTCCGTCCCGACCAGTTGCTGGTGGAATTCGACCAGATCAATCAACCGCTCTCGCCCCTGTTCTGGGTCGATCTGTGGCGGATTCTCGGGGAATTGCGCGCGGTAGGTTACCGGCTGGTATGCCGCGAACATGCCAACTATGTGTTCGTGCTTTTCTCGGACCAGGAGAGGGCGGGCCAGCAGAGACTCTAGGCGGTGTTGCGCGCCCGCTGCCGTCGGCTCATTCGGAGAAAAACACCTCGGCGTGTTCATGCGCTTCGAGGAACTCGAATCGCACCGTGCGTTCGAGGGCCTCTGCGAGAGTGACCGGTGGCACGAAGCCGGTACGGCCGATGGCGCTTTCGTAGACCGAATCGGCACAGAACTTGCGAACGCGGATGGCACTGATCGCAAATTTGCGACCCGTAAACCACGCCAGCATATCGCAGGACTTGCCGATGATATAACCAACCGAGAACGGAATTCTCACCCGAATTGCACTCGCTCTGCCGAGCAGTCGGCTAACGGTACCAACCAGTTCTTCCATCGTGAAATCGGGTTTATCGATAAAATTGTAGGTGTGAACGCCTGGCCGAAATTCCAAGGCATATTCGAGAAACGCGGCGACGTTCTCCACGTATGCCATGGATTTGCTGTTTCTGCCGTTGCCAACCATCGCAAATCGTCCGGTAGCGATCTGGCGCAGCAGGTTATAGACGTTGCCGCGGTTCTGCTCGCCGAAGACTACGGTCGGGCGCACGACGACGAGAGTCCGTTCATGTGGGGCTTCGGCCTGCCAGGACCGATAGATTTCCTCGGCCTCGTACTTGGTGCGACCATAGTCGTTGAACGGCTTGATCAGACCTGATTCGCTGGTGCCCAATGGGGCAAAGCCATACACGGCCACCGAGCTCGTGAACACGATCGTCCGGATGCACTTCTCGTTTGCGACCCGGCAGACGTTGCGAGCGCCGTCGACATTGACTTCGTCGTAGAGGCTCTTTGGCGATACGTCGTCGCGATGTTCCGCTGCCAGATTCACCACAACCGACTTTTCCGGTACGACCGCGCGGAGGGCGTCGAGCGAACGGACGTCGGCTACGTGCGTGAGGCTCGGGAAGCGGCGACTGGCCACCTTGTCGACGATACGAACCTGGGAATTTGTTCGTTGATGCAAGTGCCGGACCAGGCAGGTACCTATAAAACCTGAGCCGCCGATGACTATGACGGGACGATCATTCATAAAGTTGGATGGATGGCACGTTCATCGGCGTGCGGTCTGCCGGTTCAGCCCATCCAGCGGATTCCCCTGGTCTTCGATATGACCTTCTTGAGAGTGTACCAACCACCGCCGCCGCCGAACACTTCGTTGTAGGCCCGCGCTGATTCACGCCAGCCGAGCAGGTAGCCGGATAAATTGCGCGTGCTGGTCCCCCCGGTCCGCATCTGCGTCAACGGTCGCGGGATATAGGTCCCCCGGGCTCGCATCCGGTTGATGAGGATTAGTTGCTGCTTCAGGTCTGCTGATATCCGATAACGGGGGTCGAAGGGAGGATCCAGCTGGTTCAATAGCTGTCGCCGAACGAACAGCGTTGGGTGTGGGATTTGCGAGCCGGACAAACCGGTTGGTGGTATCGCTCCTGACCGCCAGTGCCGCACCAGGCGGCCCTGCCTGTTGACCATTTGCAGGTCGCCATAGACAAAATCGCAACCGGTCGAACGATAGGCCGTCACGATATCGGACAGTACATGTTCATCGGTGTAGCGATCGTCCGAGTTCAGAAACCCTATGAGTTCGCCCGTGGCCAGGGCCACACCCTTGTTCATGGCATCATAGATGCCCTGGTCCGCCTCGGATATCCAGCGCAGGCTGCCGCCTGATGTGTGCCCGCGCACGATCTCCATGGTTTTATCGGTAGACAGGCCGTCGACGATTACATGCTCGACAACCGCATTCCTCTGTCCGGCAACCGAGTCCAGGGTTTGCGATATCGATCGAGCGCTATTGAAGCAAACGGTTACGACGGATATTGAAGTCACGCTCGGCGCCCGCCAGAGTACGGCGCCCCCCGGTTCCGGCCAACATCCGCTTTCGGAGGCCCATCTGGGCTGAGGACCCTGCGCCGCAGCCGCGGCCTCTGCGATAACGGATTCATCACGTCTGGGTTGCTCTATACCTCCCAGTAGACAGCATACCGTTTGGCGCCTGTCTGTACAGGTTTCTCCGGCTTGTCAGTCAGCAAAGGCCGACACAAAACGGGTCGTTGGCTTCTTGACGGCTGCTGGTTTTTTGCCGAGGATGCCGCCGCCGGTCCAATCCGTTACCAGGGTATGGCAGTGGTTGCCGAATCCGTGAGGCAGTTCGCGGCGCACAAGGGCGTCAACGCGTTCATCTACAATGCGTTTAGCCGATACGGATTCCCCGCTCGACCAACGGGGTCGGAGCAGTCAAGGCTGACGCGTCGGTAAGGAGAGGGAGGCGGCTTGAGTACAATCCCGGCGGCCGTTGCGGCTTTTGTAGTCACCATGATGGCCATGTTGACGCTACGTCCCGTCGCCGTAGCCATCAACCTGGTCGACCGTCCGGGCGGTCGCAAGACTCATCACGGCAAGGTGCCTATCGTGGGCGGCTTGGCTATGTTCCTCGGCGTGGTCTTCGGCGTCGGGCTCATCGATCCAATACGACCCATCAGCGGCTCGTTGCTCTCGGCTTTTGCGCTGGTGGTCACCGTGGGCATGGTCGATGACCGCTTCAGCGTATCCCCCTGGCTGCGGTTGCCGCTACAGGCCGCGGCAGCCATGTTGATCTCGCTGGGTACCGGCACCGAGGTGTTATCGCTCGGCAACCCCTTCGGGACCGGCCTAATCCATTTCCATGGGCTGCTCGGGCACGGCCTGACGATTCTGTTCGTCATGACGGCAATCAACGCGTTCAACATGCTCGATGGCATGGACGGGCTCGCCGGGACGATCGCCTTCGTTTCCCTGTTGGCACTCGGCTGGGCGGCGCTGCACTCGGGGCAGGCCGACATCGCGGCCGCCTGCCTGGTGATATCCGCCGCCACGGCAGCGTTTCTGTTGTT
Organism: Steroidobacteraceae bacterium; assembly: GCA_049584935.1. Classification (GTDB taxonomy): domain Bacteria; phylum Pseudomonadota; class Gammaproteobacteria; order Steroidobacterales; family Steroidobacteraceae; genus FEN-1191. The sequence goes on along the minus strand of JBAUYT010000307.1, from coordinate 3,992 downwards.
CAATCTGCCCACGCGCCGGAATCGCCGCGTGCGTTGCTTCATGGGAGACGCTGGTAGCACGTTGCTCGGAGTGTCGCTGGCGTGGGTCTCGATTCGCGTCAGCCAGTATCCCGCCGGTCCTCCGGCCATTGGCGGCACGGTCGGACTATCGCCAGTCGCGACACTTTGGGTTGTCGGATTGCCGATCTTCGAGTTCTTCTGGACCATCATCCGGCGCTCGATTCGCGGCCAGTCGCCACTGCGCGCGGACGCCGAGCATTTTCACCATCTGCTGCTCAGGGCGGGCTTCAGTGTACGGGGTGCTTTCATGATGTTTCTGATGCTCACCGTGGTGCTGGCCGCGGTCGGCCTGGCGCTCAACGCCTTGCAGGTACCCGAGACGATCTCGCTGTTGCTGCTGCTTGCCGCCGGCGTCGCAGTGGTGCGCTCGATGTACTCGGCGCAATCGCTGTTGCGATTCTTCCCGGATCGAGCGCGCCGTCGCTCACAGTGGCAGCCGCCTCAGGATATGGCGCCCTCCCTCGCTGCCAAGCGCCGCGGCCTGCAGGGCCTGCCCAAGCGCTAGATCGCGATCGTACAGCGACCCGGCGAATTGTCCGGGTTTTCTGCTGCTATGATCGCGGTCTTTTGCGATTGGTTCGAGGTCATCAATGTTCAGTTTGCGCAACGGCCGCATCGGCATTATCGGTCTGGGCTACGTTGGGCTGCCTCTCGCAGTCGAGTTTGGCAAGCACTTCGATACGGTCGGTTTCGATCTCAAGCCCCAGCGGATACGTGCCCTGAAGGGCGGCCGCGACTCGACCTTGGAGGTATCGTCGGAGGAACTGCGCTCAGCCAGCCGGCTCAGATACACGACCCGCCTTACCGATCTGCGGGGTTGTACGGCGATCATCGTTACGGTTCCTACGCCGATCGACGAGTTCAAGCGACCGGACCTCAGGCCGCTGATTCAAGCCACCGAATCCATCGGCAAGGTGCTGAGGAAGGGTGCCGTCGTCATATACGAATCGACTGTATATCCGGGCTGCACCGAAGAAGTGTGCGTACCCATCCTCGAACGGGCTTCGGGACTGAAGTTCAATCGCGATTTCTTCGTCGGCTACAGTCCTGAGCGCATCAATCCAGGTGACAAAGAACATCGGCTCAGCACCATTCGAAAGATAACCTCCGGTTCGACACCGGCGGCGGCAAGGTTCGTGGACCAGTTGTATGGCACGATCATCAGCGCCGGCACGCACAGGACAAGCAGCATCCGAGTGGCGGAAGCCGCCAAGGTGACTGAAAACACTCAGCGAGACGCCAATATTGCGCTCATCAACGAGTTGGCGCTCATATTCAAGCGTCTCGGCATCGACACCGAGGAAGTACTGCAGGCGGCAGGTACCAAATGGAATTTCCTGCCGTTTCGTCCCGGTCTGGTCGGAGGCCACTGCATTGGCCTGGATCCGTATTACCTGACTCACAAGGCGGCCGAGATCGGTTACCACCCCGAGATGATACTGGCCGGTCGTCGACTCAACGACAACATGAGCCTGCACGTGGTCGCCGAGCTTTTGCGGCTCATGGCTCATAAGCGCATTCTCGTCTCCGGCTCACGCGTGCTCGTGCTGGGGCTTACTTTCAAGGAAAATTGCCCCGACATTCGCAACTCGAAGGTCGTGGACGTCATTCGAGAATTGACCAAGTACGGAGCGGTGGTCGATGTCCGCGATCCATGGATCGATGCGGCCGAAGCTCGCCATGAGTATGGAATACGGCCGGTGCGCACGCTGCGCCGGGGCTATTACGACGCGGTGGTCATCGCCGTCGCTCACAGCGAATTCAAGGCAATGGGCGTCGAGGCCGTGCGCAAGCTGTGCAAGCCCAACCACGTGCTGTTCGATATAAAGTACGTTTTCCCGGCCAAGGACGTCGACGGCCGACTCTAGCGCGGATGGAGACGGGGATTGCGAACTGACAAGCACACCGGCCGCATCGCCGCCATCACCGGCGCTGCCGGCGGCATCGGCCAGGCCATTGCCTGCCGCCTTGCCGCCGAGGGCGCGCGGATAGCCATCGCCGATGTCGCCGATTGCTCGGAAACCGTGGAGCTTGCCAGCCGCAGCGGCGGCGAGGCCGCCGGGTTCCGCACCGACATTGCCGACTGGGCACAGATGTGCGCCTTCGCGGACGCGGTAAAAGCGCGCTTCGGCGATCCTGCCATTGCCATCCACTGCGCCGCGCTGCAATTCATGAGCCCATTCGAGGAATTGACGTCGGAGCGCTGGCGCGCCACCCAGGATGTCAACGTGCTCGGCGGCTTCCATCTCGCCAAGCTGTTGCTGCCGGCCATGAAGGCGGCGCGCTGGGGCCGCATCGTGATGGTGGCCTCCTCGAGCTTCTTCGCGCCGCCGCCACGCATGACGCACTACATCGCCAGCAAGGGTGCGCTGCTGGGTCTGGTGCGTGGCCTGGCTGCGGAAGTGGGCGAATTCGGCATCACGGTTAACGCGTTGGCCCCCGGCCTGACGCGCACGCCCAAGGCGATCGAGGGCGTGCCCCAGGCACATTTTGATGCCGTACGCGCGCGCCAGGCCATCCAGCGCAACGGCGAACCGGAGGATCAGGCGGCGGCAGCCTCGTTCCTGGTGTCCGATGACGCCGGTTTCATGAGCGGGCAGACCCTGCTGGTCGATGGTGGCGAAGGACACGTCTAGCAAGCGCCTGCCGCGCGCGCCAATTGCCTCTATAATTACTCGGCGCGCCGAATCCCCGGCGTGAGGAATTATTCGCGCAATCCGCTCGGGCGCCGCCATGCCGCAATCCAATCCCGTCAAAGACTGGCAGCTCGATCGCTCGAGTCTGCGCACCGTCGGACACGATCTGCAACGGCCCGAGTGCATCCTGGCGCAGGCGGATGGCACCCTCTGGAGCGCCGATGCGCGCGGCGGCGTCATGCGCATCGGCGTTGACGGCAGCCAGCGGCTGATCGCGCAGCAGGCCGATACGCGCTTCACCGAGCGCGGTGCCGGTTCCGGTGGCGAGCGCTATATCTTCGAAGGTACCTTGCCGAATGGCATTGCCTTCGCCCGCAATGGCGATTTCCTGATTGCCAACTTTGGCACCGATGCGCTCGAACGCATGAGCCGCAATGGCGAGAGCTGGGTGCTGTACACGCAGATCGAGGGGCAACCGCTCGGCAAGGTCAATTTCGTGCTGCGGGACTCGAAGGACCGGCTGTGGCTGACGGTGACCACGCGGGCCAAACCCTGGACCCGTTCCATCAACGAGAAGCTGCCAGACGGTTACGTGGCACTCATCGATGAGCGCGGCATTCGCATCGCCGCCGACGGCTTCGTCGGTACCAACGAGGTGCGGCTGGATGCGGCGGAGGAATGGCTCTACGTGGTCGAGAGCAACGCCCGCCGCATTGCCCGGCTGCGCGTGCAGCCGGATGGCCGGCTGACCGATCGCGAGGTCTATGGGCCGTCGCAACTCCAGGGAATTCCCGACGGCTTCGCCTTCGATGCCATCGGCAATCTGTGGATGACCTATGTGATCTCGGACCGCATTGCGGTTCTGACTCCCGAGGGCGACGAGCGGATCGTGTTCGATGACGGTGACGCCGCCAGGGTGCGCCTGTTCGATCAGCATTTTTTTGCCGGCACCGTAACGCCGGAGATCATGATGGGCTGTGGCGGCACCGTGGCGCCCTGGACCGCCAGCCTCACCTTCGGTGGTCCGGACCTGCAGACCCTCTATATCGGCAGCCTGCGCGGCACGACCATCCCGTATGTGCGCGCCCCGGTCGCGGGTCTGCCGATGGTTCACTGGCATGAGTCCTACTGAGGCCGGCAGCGGCCGTCCGTCCGCGGAACAGCCGGTGGCGCTGGTCACGGGTGGCGCCGGCGGACTCGGCGATGCGATCACGCGCGCGCTGGCGGCGGCCGGGTTCCGGGTAGCCGTGGGCTATCACCGCTCGGCGGCGGCGGCGGCGCAGCTCGCGGCGGCGC
>JBAUYT010000306.1:0-6362 GCA_049584935.1 Steroidobacteraceae bacterium | reverse complement strand
AAATGGACCAAGAAGACGGCCTGATCTGGGTCTACGGCCCGGGTGACGAGAGCGTCATGGCGTTCACCGACTTCGGAATCGAAACCCTCACCGGCCTCATCGAGATCTACAAGGCCGATCCCGACCTTCTCAAACGCTCAACCGACCCAAAGTGACGACCCTGCGGCCTACGCCGCATGCTTACTAATCGAACGCAAGAAGGTCAGGACCACCAACGCCATCGAGCGCCGCTTTCGCGAGGTCAGACGACGAACCCGGCCGATGGGCGTCTTCTCCGATCGCACCTCGATGGACCGCATCCTCTTCGCCGTCTTCAACCATGAAAACCGCAACCAGGGCGTCAGCACCCCTCTCCTGCTGACACAAACCCTTTGAAGTCACCTCTGTTAGATCTTATCAGCGGTTTCGCCTTGCCGGCTGCAACTCGTCACACTATGTTGCCGTCGATTATGACGCACTGAAGCGCTCCGCGGGGCTGTTTCGGGGCGCGCTGCATATGGTGGCTTGTCATTGAGAACTGCGGAGGTTTACGTTCTGTCGCCTGCTGATCTGGTTGGCATGTATGGATTAAAGGATTTTCGTCTTATGAACAAGAAGATCGCAATGATTACTGGAGTCACTGGTCAAGACGGTGCCTATCTAGCGGAATTTTTGCTCAGCAAAGGGTACATCGTACACGGCGTGAAGCGCCGTTCGTCGTCATTCAACACTGCGAGAGTCGATCATCTTTACCATGATGTCCATGAAAAAGGGGTCCCGTTCTATCTCCATTATGGAGACCTTACCGATGCAGCCAATTTGATTCGCCTTGTGCAGGAGATCCAACCCACTGAGCTCTACAATCTCGCCGCGCAGAGCCATGTGCTGGTTAGCTTCGAAACCCCTGAATACACCGCCAATGCTGATGCGCTCGGGACACTTCGCTTGCTCGAAGCAATTCGCATATTGAAACGCGAGGGGGTGACTCGCTTCTACCAGGCTTCGACTTCCGAACTCTATGGCGATGCGCGGGAGGCGCGGCAGAGCGAGACCACGCCGTTTCATCCGCGCAGCCCCTATGCCGTCGCCAAGCTTTACGCCTATTGGATCACGGTAAATTATCGCGAAGCCTACGGCATGCACGCCTCGAATGGCATACTGTTCAATCACGAAAGCCCCACCCGTGGTGAGACGTTTGTCACGCGCAAGATTACCCGCGCCGTCGCGGCGATCATGCGGCGCGACCAGAAGACGCTGTACCTCGGAAATCTCGATGCCATGCGCGACTGGGGACACGCCCGCGACTATGTCGAAGGGATGTGGCTGATGCTTCAGCAGGACGAGCCAGCCGACTATGTCCTCGCCACCGGGGAGGCTCATTCGGTGCGCGAGTTCGTCACCCTCGCCTTCGCCCATGTCGGGCGGGACATCGCTTGGCGCGGCGGTGAGATCGACGAGCAGGGCATTGATGCCCGGACCGGCGAGGTTCTGGTTGCCGTTGACCCCCGCTATTTCCGTCCAACCGAAGTCGATCGGCTGCTTGGCGACCCGTCCAAGGCGCGCGAATGTCTAGGATGGCGCCACAAGACCTGCTTCTCGGCGCTCGTGTGCGAGATGGTCGACCGCGATCTCGCTCTTCTCGAAACCGAAGCGCCGCGATACCATACGAGCGACTGAGGTGGAACCCTAACCAGGGTCGGCAAAATGATTTTTGATCTTTGCGGCAAGCGGGTATTCGTCGCGGGTCACCGGGGCATGGTTGGCTCGGCGCTGGTGCGGCGGTTAATGAGCGAAGATTGCCTGATCCAGACCCTCGGACGCGAAATTGTCGACCTTCGCGATCAGGATGCGGTGATCCGCTGGTTCGACCAGCATCGGCCCCAAGCCGTGTTTGTCGCCGCGGCTCGGGTCGGCGGAATTCACGCCAATGATACCCATCCTGGAGATTTTCTCTATGACAATCTCGCGATCGCGACGAATGTGATCGAAGCCGCACGGCGGGCCGAGGTGCAAAAGCTAGTCTTCTTCGGATCGTCCTGCATTTACCCGCGTCTGGCACCCCAGCCGATCCCAGAAAGCGCGCTATTGAGCGGTCCGCTCGAACCGACCAATCAATGGTATGCCGTCGCCAAGATCGCCGGGCTCAAACTGTGCGAGGCTTTTCGCCGGCAGCATGGTTGCGACTTCGTCTCGGTGATGCCTACAAACCTCTACGGTCCGGGCGACAATTTCGATTTAGCGACGGGCCACGTGCTGCCGGCGCTGGTCGCGAAGATCGATGATGCCGTCCAGTGCGGTCGGCAGACGGTGGAAATCTGGGGCAGCGGTAATCCGCGCCGCGAGTTCCTGCACGTCGACGACCTTGCGGATGCCGCGGTATTTCTAATGCGCACCTGGTCGGATGATGAACACGTCAATATCGGGACCGGCGAGGACATCACGATCGCTGAACTCGCCCGGTTGGTCGCTCGCGTCGTCGGCTTTGACGGGCGGTTTGTCTTCGACGCGTCGAAGCCCGATGGAACCCCGCGCAAGCTTCTCGACGTCTCCAAACTGACGGCGCTCGGCTGGCGCTATCGCACCTATCTCGAAACCGGCATTCGCCAGACGTATGGCTGGTACCGGAAAGAGAAGACGCGGCATCCGGAAGCGGTGCGCCGGCGCACCGCTTGAGAGCCAGTCGCCCGCAACGCTTCTCCGTGTCGCGCGATTGCGGCGCTGTTTTCACTAGTCCTGAGTGTGAGATTTCCCTCCGGCGACCTGTTGTAGGAGGCGGACCGCGAAGACGGCGTTGTCGACGAGGTAACGGTGGGCCAGCCGCCGGGGCTCCGTCATCAGGCGGAAGAGCCATTCGAAGCCCGAGCGTTGCATCCATAACGGCGCCCGCGGCTTTGCTCCCGAGAGAAAATCGAAAGCGGCGCCGACGCCGAGCAGAGCGGTCGCATTAATTTTTCCGACGTGCTGCGCCATCCACTTCTCTTGCTTCGGCGTGCCGAGCCCGACCCAGACGAAATCGGGACGTGCCAGGTTGATAGCCGCGATGTCGGCCGCATCTTCCTCCCGGTTGGGAGGGCGGAACGGCGGCGATCGGAATCCCGCGACGACCAGGCCCGGGAAGCGCCGCGTCAGCCGTGACACAAGCTGCTTGGCAACCCGGGGGCTTCCTCCGTAGAAATAGTGCCGGTGGCCGCGTTGGGACGCCCTTTCGCACATCGCCACGAGCAGGTCAGGGCCACAGACGCGGCCCGCGTCCGAAAAGCCCGAGAGTCGGCACCACCAGACGAGAGGCATTCCATCCTCTGTCGTCAGCCCGGCGCGGTTGAAGGCGCTGAGGAACTCCGCATCGCGTTGCGCCTGCACTAAGCCATGGACCGTCGCGAAGCAAACGTATTCACGGCGCCCTTCCTCACGCCATTTCTCCAGCGTCACGACGGTTCGGGCGAGGTTCACCGGCATAACACCTACACCGAGAATGTTCACCCTGGGAGCCATGTCCGGCTGGCCGGGTTGGCGCGGACCCTCCTGTTGCTTCACGATTTCTGCCCCCTGGACTACAATTTACGGATCCCCGGCGCCGCGGTCTTTCGCCGCTTGCGACCCGCCCAAAGAGCGGAACGAGCCAAGCGCGATCATGCTCTACCGTACAATATGATGCTTCAAAACGCCAGCCTCCCCAAGTCCATGGCGAGAGACCCGGAACCAAGGAGGCACGTAGCGCAGTTCGTCGACGACCGGCAGCCTTGCAGCGATGAGGCTCTGTTGCAGCTTCAACAGCCGGCACCGACATCGCACACAATGCCGTGACGCCGAAATACGTTGACGGTACGGCGGCAGAGGTCGCGGCGGCGGATGAACGACGCGTCATTCCCGTCATCGCAGCGGACGAGATCCGGCGACGCCGGCCCCGAATTTGGCCGAGGTCCCGCGATCGCCTCAACGTTGGTATCTTCCACTCGCACCCGTATCGAAACAGGAGCTGGGGCCAATTCGACGCAGGGCAGAGTCCGGAGAACTAGCCTCGGGATTCCCTGGGCACAAGCCGCCGCAAGATTCTCCGCGGCCGAACGCCGCCGAGATTTTATGGGGTCATCAGCGCCTGCCCGTGCCGTTCATAGGGTGTGAGGGTCTGTACCTGGCTCCAGGTGTTCAGATCCCCGTTCCCGGTGAGGAACCAGTGGGGCTGCGACGTGTCCGACATATAATAGGTATCGTAATCCCACGTGTTGGTGCCGTCGTTAGGTACGCTCCAGAACACCATGCCGCTTGTGCCGTGATTATCATCGTAGGTTATGGTATTGTTGTAGACAGTTTCGTGGGACAATTGCCAGTGGCCGATGATGCCGGAACCGCGGTCGATTCCCATCATCGTGATGCCGTTACCGTCGTTTCGCCCCACCTGAAGAGTGTTGCTATCAATTTGTCCGTTTTGACTATCTAAGACTGTGATCTGGCCAAAAGTTGCATAGTAATTGCCAGCTTGCCCATTAAACGATAATTGGTTGTAATTAATAATTGTACCCGTATTACATTCATCCTGAATACCTTCCGCAACATTGTTGACAATGTAATTGTGCGAAATCGCAACATTAGAATTGTCGGTATCGATGTGTATGCCGCGGCCGTTGTTGTCGTGCACGTAGTCAGCGATGATCTGCATGCCCGATGATGACGGATTTCCGGACGTGGTTCCGGCCTTCAGTCCCCCGGCTGCGTAGGTATAATCGTAGCCGGCGTAGTTGTTACCGGCGATTTCGGCCCAGTGGACAACGCTGTTTGAGGCATCATAGAGGAAGATGCCCTCTTGACCATTATCACTGTAGGAGCCTTGCTCGATATCGGTATTGGCGCCAATCGATGCACCGCCACCGTGGTTCCAGCGCGCGGTGACGTTGTTCAGGACCCAGCCGTACCCTCCAGCGATGGCGGCATCATCGGAATCGGAAGCGTATTTTTCGACGATCAGGTTTTGGAGGGTGACGTTCGCGCCGCCCCAAGCCGGCTCGGCGTGGCCAGTGAAGGCACGCGGGGTGACCGAAAGCTCCACGGTGCTTCCCGTCGGATTGTCGGTGAGATAGGCAGCCAGGTTCGCCTCGTCGAAATACCAGGTGCCCGATGTCACCGCGGCGAGCGAAGGTGCGCGCGTGTAGAGTCGATCATTGATGAACAGATCGTTGCGGTGCTGAGCGAGCGGGCAGCAAGGCAGTGTCGGAACCGCGGTGTAGGGTGGCGGAGTCGGCATTCCGGTCCGCGTCACCCAATAGCCGCCGACCTGCGTCCAGCTGCCGAGGACGACCGAACCGTTGAGGATCGTCTGTCCCGCAACCCCGTAGAACTTGTCGCCGTTCTGGGGCGACAGGTTCTGGCCGCGGTAGATGCCGGCCGAAAGGTAGAATAGGGTCCCTGGCGGATTAGCGTTGATTGCCGCTTGGATATCGTTACCCGGGTTGAGCTGGACCTGCGCCATGGCGTTGCCCGCTGCGCAGACCGTTAGAAGAGCCATCAGAATCCACTTCATTGACGCCCCCGATAAGGATTAAAGCCGGCGCGTGGCCGCCGCCGACCCGTTTTGTGTCAACTATCGCGATTTTTGTGACGGCGCCGGCGTGGATTCACCCACGCTGATGGAGGTCAGGACTCTCCAGGTCACCGCTGCGGGTGAAGTTTCTGATAATCTGTCTTTTCGCCACCCTGCCCGCCGCTTCACCCTCTAATAGGTGCGGGGCAAATATCTGCCGCGCGCCAAAGCTCGTCATTGATCGGCAGGCCGCCGCCGGGCCATTGCCACAGAGGACGTCGGATTCCCCTGCGGCCCGGCACCAGCCGAGACATACGACACCCCCGTCTCGCCATCCCCTGAACCCTACTTCCCGCCGAAGATACACTTCTGCAAAGCGGCCTTGTGTGTCAAAAAAGGGAATCCTAATGGATCGCATCTAACGTTTGGTACCCACGTCTAACGGCCGCGATGATCTTATCGGGAGCGGCGGTCCAGACGAAGCGACTGGGTTGATCGTTGGCCTCGCGGAGGAAGCGGTTGATCGCGGCCTGGAAGTCGACGATCGACCGGAAGATGCCGCGTTTGAGACGGCGGCGGGTCAGCTTGGCGAAGAAGCCCTCCACGGCATTGAGCCAGGAGGCCGAGGTCGGAGTGAAGTGGAAGACGAACCGCGGATGCCGGCCGAGCCAGGCGCGAACTTTGGGATGCTTGTGGGTGGCATAGTTGTCGAGGATGACGTGGACGAGTCTGCCGGCAGGGATGTTAGAGCTGGCCGGCTTCGTCTGGACAGGTTTCCGCTCTGGATAAGTGGAAGCTCTGCCGGTTGCCGTCGGGTGCCGTTTTCGGGGTGGCACGCCGGGAGGGCGTAGCCCGACCAGAGTGACGC